>NZ_PDIG01000042.1:0-166934 GCF_004745185.1 Escherichia sp. E2661 | reverse complement strand
TATTTATTCTTATTACTATTTCGTTCTTTATGATGCGCCTCGCGCCGGGAAGTCCCTTTACCGGCGAACGTACGTTACCGCCAGAAGTAATGGCCAATATTGAAGCGAAATATCATCTTAATGATCCCATCATGACGCAGTATTTCAGCTATCTGAAACAACTGGCTCATGGCGATTTCGGCCCTTCATTTAAATATAAAGATTATTCGGTCAATGACCTGGTCGCATCCAGTTTCCCCGTTTCAGCAAAACTGGGCGCTGCTGCATTTTTCCTCGCAGTGGTACTGGGCGTTAGTGCTGGCGTTATTGCCGCATTAAAACAAAACACCAAATGGGACTATACCGTCATGGGATTGGCTATGACGGGAGTGGTTATACCAAGCTTTGTCGTTGCGCCATTATTAGTCATGATATTCGCGATCATTTTGCATTGGCTACCGGGCGGTGGCTGGAATGGTGGGGCGCTGAAATTTATGATCCTGCCGATGGTTGCCTTATCACTGGCTTATATCGCCAGTATTGCGCGTATCACCCGTGGATCGATGATTGAAGTTTTACACTCCAACTTCATTCGTACCGCACGCGCGAAAGGTCTGCCCATGCGGCGCATTATTTTCCGCCACGCATTAAAGCCCGCGTTGCTACCGGTGCTTTCTTATATGGGACCCGCATTTGTTGGCATTATCACCGGTTCTATGGTTATCGAAACCATTTACGGTTTGCCGGGCATCGGACAATTGTTTGTTAATGGTGCCTTGAACCGTGACTATTCATTGGTGTTAAGCCTGACCATTCTGGTTGGTGCTTTAACCATTTTGTTCAATGCCATTGTCGATGTGCTATATGCGGTTATCGACCCGAAAATCCGTTACTGATACTGGAGCTCGCGATGATGTTAAGTAAGAAAAACAGCGAGACGCTGGAGAATTTCAGTGAAAAGCTGGAGGTCGAAGGCCGCAGTTTATGGCAGGACGCACGTCGACGTTTTATGCATAACCGTGCAGCAGTGGCCAGTCTGATTGTACTGGTGCTTATTGCACTGTTTGTTATCCTGGCGCCGATGCTCTCGCAATTTGCCTATGACGACACCGACTGGGCGATGATGTCCAGCGCCCCTGATATGGAATCTGGTCACTACTTTGGTACCGACTCTTCCGGTCGCGATCTGCTGGTGCGCGTTGCCATTGGTGGGCGCATCTCATTAATGGTTGGTGTTGCTGCAGCGTTGGTGGCAGTAGTCGTAGGAACGCTTTACGGTTCACTTTCCGGTTATCTTGGCGGCAAGGTGGATTCCGTAATGATGCGCCTGCTGGAAATCCTCAACTCCTTTCCGTTCATGTTCTTCGTCATTTTGCTGGTGACCTTTTTCGGTCAAAACATCCTGCTGATTTTCGTAGCGATTGGGATGGTTTCCTGGCTGGACATGGCACGTATCGTGCGTGGTCAAACCCTTAGTCTGAAGCGCAAAGAGTTTATTGAGGCGGCACAAGTTGGCGGTGTATCTACGCTTGGCATTGTGATTCGCCACATTGTGCCGAACGTGCTTGGTGTGGTGGTGGTCTATGCCTCTCTGCTGGTACCCAGCATGATCCTCTTTGAGTCTTTTCTTAGCTTCCTGGGACTGGGTACGCAAGAGCCATTAAGTAGTTGGGGCGCATTGCTCAGTGATGGTGCGAACTCGATGGAAGTCTCTCCGTGGTTGCTGCTATTTCCGGCAGGTTTCCTTGTGGTGACACTGTTTTGTTTCAACTTTATCGGCGATGGCTTGCGTGATGCCCTCGACCCGAAAGATCGTTAAGGAGTGCAGCCATGAGCGTAATTGAAACTGCAACCGTGCCGCTCGCACAGCAACAGGCTGATGCACTGCTGAACGTGAAAGATTTGCGAGTGACATTTAGTACCCCGGACGGTGACGTCACGGCGGTCAATGATTTAAATTTTTCCCTGCGTGCCGGGGAAACGCTGGGTATCGTTGGCGAATCTGGCTCCGGTAAGTCGCAAACCGCGTTTGCTTTAATGGGGCTGCTGGCGGCTAACGGACGCATTGGTGGATCGGCAACCTTTAATGGGCGCGAAATCCTCAATCTGCCAGAACGTGAACTTAATAAACTGCGCGCTGAACAAATCTCGATGATTTTTCAGGACCCGATGACCTCGTTAAATCCATACATGCGCGTCGGCGAGCAGTTGATGGAAGTGCTGATGCTGCATAAAGGTATGGGCAAGGCCGAAGCGTTTGAAGAATCGGTACGAATGCTCGATGCGGTGAAAATGCCAGAAGCGCGTAAGCGCATGAAGATGTTCCCTCATGAGTTTTCTGGCGGCATGCGTCAGCGTGTGATGATTGCGATGGCGTTGCTGTGTCGACCTAAATTGCTGATTGCCGATGAACCGACTACTGCGCTGGACGTGACAGTACAGGCGCAGATCATGACGCTATTGAATGAACTGAAGCGGGAATTTAATACTGCCATTATCATGATCACCCACGATCTCGGTGTGGTCGCGGGGATCTGTGACAAAGTTCTGGTGATGTACGCTGGGCGCACGATGGAATATGGCAACGCGCGCGATGTCTTTTATGAACCCGTTCATCCTTATTCTATCGGTTTACTCAATGCGGTGCCGCGTCTTGATGCGGAAGGTGAAACTATGTTGACCATCCCGGGTAACCCGCCAAACCTGCTACGTTTGCCGAAAGGTTGCCCGTTCCAGCCGCGTTGTCCGTATGCGATGGAGATTTGCAGTAGCGCGCCGCCGCTGGAAGAGTTCACGCCAGGCCGACTGCGTGCCTGCTTTAAACCGGTGGAGGAACTGTTATGAATGCTGTAACCGAAGGGAGAAAAGTCCTCCTCGAAATTGCCGATTTGAAAGTGCACTTTGAGATCAAAGATGGCAAACAGTGGTTCTGGCAACCGCCGAAAACCCTTAAGGCCGTTGATGGTGTGACGCTCAGGTTATATGAAGGGGAAACGTTGGGCGTCGTAGGGGAATCAGGTTGCGGAAAGTCCACTTTTGCCCGTGCCATCATCGGTTTGGTCAAAGCTACCGACGGTCATGTTGCCTGGTTAGGTAAAGAGTTGCTGGGCATGAAGCCCGATGAATGGCGTGCCGTTCGCAGTGATATTCAGATGATTTTCCAGGACCCGTTGGCATCGCTAAACCCGCGTATGACCATCGGCGAGATCATCGCTGAACCGCTGCGTACCTATCATCCGAAAATGTCACGCCAGGAAGTTCGCGAGCGCGTGAAGGTGATGATGATGAAAGTCGGCTTGCTACCTAACCTGATTAACCGTTATCCGCATGAGTTTTCCGGCGGTCAGTGTCAGCGCATCGGGATTGCGCGTGCACTTATTCTTGAACCGAAGCTGATTATCTGTGACGAACCGGTGTCGGCGCTGGACGTGTCAATCCAGGCGCAGGTGGTGAATTTACTCCAGCAGTTGCAACGTGAGATGGGATTGTCATTAATCTTTATCGCTCACGATCTGGCCGTGGTAAAACACATTTCCGATCGCGTGTTGGTGATGTATCTCGGCCATGCGGTAGAGTTGGGGACGTATGATGAGGTCTACCACAATCCGTTGCATCCCTATACCAAAGCATTGATGTCGGCAGTCCCCATTCCAGACCCTGATCTGGAGAGGAATAAATCTATCCAGTTACTGGAAGGGGAATTACCGTCGCCCATCAACCCGCCTTCTGGTTGTGTGTTCCGCACTCGTTGTCCGATTGCTGGTCCGGAGTGTGCCAAAACACGACCTGTGCTGGAGGGGAGTTTCAGGCATGCCGTTTCTTGCCTGAAAGTCGATCCGCTTTAAAAACAAAAAGGGCTGACAGTTGTCAGCCCTTTATCACGCCAAAAGCGATTATTTATTCCCGCCAGATAATATGGCAAAGTTTGTGATCTTTTTCGCGGCATAACAAAATACGGGCGAAAATATCGTTGATTTCGCCATCTTCACTGTCTGCCAGACCAATCACCACTTCGGCAAAAAAGTCCGGGTTCAAGTCGAAATCAACATGTTCCTGCCAGTCTTCCGCCGGATCAAATAACTCTGCACCACCGCGCTCTTCAAACTGCAGATTGAACAACAGAACATCAGCCGGATCGAGATTATCAGCGGCCAGTTCGAGAAAAATATCGTAGGCCTGCTCAAGCGTTTCATCTTCAGTCAGGCGATTGTTTAAATCCATATCCATAGTCACTACCTGTTTAATCTCTGTTGGCGACGTTTTACAGCAACGGGCTGAAGAAGTAAAACAGTCGCTCGGCGACACGTTGCCAGAGTGGACGTTTTAACCACAGCCGCGCATCGAGCAGACGCGAACGAGAAATGTAGTCGTCCTGAACGGCAGCCAGATCGGCACCAAAACCTTTATCGTCGATAGCCAGCGTGATTTCAAAATTCAGCCACAGACTACGCATGTCGAGGTTAACGGTGCCAACCAGACTTAATTCGCCATCGACCAGCACGCTCTTGGTATGCAGTAACCCACCTTCAAACTGATAAATCTTAACCCCAGCAGCAAGTAGTTCTGTAAAGAATGCGCGACTGGCCCAGCCTACCAGCATTGAGTCATTTTTCCTCGGCAAAATAATACTGACATCAACCCCGCGTTGCGCCGCCGTGCAGATTGCGTGAAGTAAATCATCGCTGGGGACGAAGTAGGGCGTCGTCATGATTAAATATTCACGAGCTGAATAAGCTGCAGTCAGCAAAGCCTGGTGGATCAGGTCTTCCGGGAATCCAGGGCCGGAAGCAATGGTATGAATCGTATGACCGCTGGCCTGCTCGAACGGCATAATATTGACATCAGGCGGTGGTGGTAAAATACGTTTTCCCGTCTCAATCTCCCAGTCGCAAGAATAGATAATTCCCATCGCGGTGGCGATAGGGCCTTCCATGCGAGCCATTAGATCAATCCATTGTCCTACGCCCGCATCCTGTTTGAAGAAGCGCGGATCGACCATATTCATGCTACCGGTGTAGGCGATGTAGTTATCGATCATGATCATCTTGCGGTGCTGGCGCAGGTCCATGCGGCGTAAGAATACGCGCATCAGGTTAACCTTTAAGGACTCGACCACTTCGATACCGGCATTTCGCATTAACTCTGGCCACGGGCTACGGAAAAAAGCAACACTCCCCGCAGAGTCGAGCATTAATCGGCAATGAATACCGCGTCGTGCTGCGGCCATCAAAGATTCTGCCACCTGGTCTGCCATACCGCCTGGTTGCCAGATATAAAACACCATCTCAATGTTATGGCGAGCGAGTTGAATGTCGCGGATTAACGCCTGCATCACATCATCAGACTCGGTCATCAGTTGCAGTTGGTTACCCTTGACCCCGGCGATCCCCTGACGACGCTCACAGAGCTTGAATAACGGTCCAGCGACGCTGCTATTTTCTTCAGCAAAAATATGCTTACAGGCTTTAAGATCGTTAAGCCATTTCGCCGTGGAAGGCCACATCGCTCTGGCGCGTTCGGCACGGCGTTTGCCTAAATGGAGTTCGCCAACGGCCAGATAAGCAATAATTCCGACCAATGGCAGAATGTAAATGATCAACAGCCAGGCCATGGCGGAGGGAACTGCGCGTCGTTTCATTAGAATGCGTAAAGTTACGCCTGCAATGAGCAACCAGTATCCCAGAATGGCCAACCAACTCACCAACGTATAAACGGTTGTCATAGATTAGAAATCCTTTTGAAAGCGCATTGTTATGAGTTTACGCATATGGATTCATCTGGCAAATAAAAACGCGGTAAAAGCACTGGTCAGCGTCGGGACCGGGGGTATAATGACCGCTCTGTTATTGCATAGAGTAGTTAACATGAAGCGGAGTAGAACGGAAGTGGGGCGCTGGCGCATGCAGCGTCAGGCTAGCCGACGGAAATCGCGTTGGCTTGAGGGGCAGTCACGCCGAAATATGCGTATCCACAGCATCAGGAAGTGCCTTCTAAACAAACAGCGAAACTCGTTATTGTTTGCGATCTACAATATCTAAATGTTCTGGGCACCAACGCGGTGCCCATTAAGATTATCTTTCCGCCGTTAAAATCTATTTTTGCGCAGATTCATTGTTGTCAGTTTTGGCTTCGTCGTCATTGTTATCGCTGAAAATGCCATGCCCGGAGTTCAGCAACATCGAGACGAGCATATCATTATTAATTTCTTCCCCATTGAGAATACGCGCCAGTATCTCGCTACCAAATAGCTGCGGTGAAAGAATAATATCCGGATGCACCATCTTAATCTTATTCAGGTTTTTGCTATCACTAACGGCAAGCACGGTTTTAACATCTTTGCTCATATCTTTCGCCGACAGAACGACAAAAGCATTATCGGCGTCATTATCACTTAACGCCAGAATAGCCCGACAGTGATCAATTCCCGCTTTTTTTAGTACTGAACTGTCATTGCTGTCACCGGGGATAACATCGGCATTGTCACCGAGTCTTTGTTCAAGCTGTTTTATGTCATCCTCTGGCAGGTTGCTGATAACCGTGACGTTTTGTCCGCGTTGATTCAGTTGCAGAATCGTGTTGATTGCCAGAATGGAATGCCCGCAAACAATAAAGTGATCTTTACGACGCATTGTATGATTGTTTCCTTTCACAAGTTTATTGAATCCTCCGCGGATAAGCGGGCCGAAAATCGAGGTCATGGAGGTGGCAAAAACGGTAATACCGGAAATAATGACCGAAATAGTAAACAGGCGCGCTGATTCAGAAACCGGGACGATATCGCCGTAGCCCACGGTTGACATAGTTTCTATCGAAAAATAGAACGCGGTCATTAGACTCTCTATTCGCGGATTAAAACCTTCGCTTAAATAAAGGGCGCCGTAGGTAGAGTAAAACAGTAACGTCGTAAAACTAATAAAAGCAAAAATTGTCCCGGCTGCAGCACTACTGTGAGAGAAGTCTTTACGCAGCACCAACAAAATTATCAAGGTAAAGATGCAAAAACCAATGCTGAATTTCAGCCAGGGATAAAAGTGCAGGGTGTAAATCAGCGTTATCAGCAATAAAATGATACTGATAGCCCATGCCAGCTTTGCCCGAAATAGCAAGCCGATCGAGTTCAAAACAAGAAAGACGCCGAGCATAAACAGTGGCGCATTGGCCAGCAAGGAGAGGTCAAGTTCTGAAAACGCCTGGATATGGAAAATATCGAGCAGATTGACCGACATGCCATAAATTGTTTTAAAAATAAGCAATCCATTTGAAAGGACCGCCAGCGCGATAACATCGTGCCGCAGGGTCACCCATAAATTTACCGCTGTTTGCTTGAATGTAGCCCAGTGACTCACTGATACCTCTGTAACCACAATTTTGTTTAATTATCTTCACGCGTACAGAATGTGAAAAACATGCGGCACGTGAATGTGTTAAACCATAGTAGATGACTTTATCCGCAGCAATCAAAGGTTTTGATTGTTCAAAACCGAGTCAGACAGAGGAATTTTGTCATTTTTAGACGGAGATGCCGAGGGTATATAGGGAGATACAGATAAAGTTATTATCTGTTTGTGGTGGTGGATTGGGGGCATCGGTAAATATAAAGAAAAAACAAGAGCACGGTTTCTGTCACCGCGCCCCTGGATGTTGATATTCAGAACACTTTCTTAAAGGGTTTCACGGAAACTTGCTCATAGACTCCCGCTGCCACGTACGGATCGGCATCTGCCCATGCCTGGGCTGCTTCCAGCGATTCAAATTCAGCAATAACGGTTGAGCCAGTAAATCCTGCGGCGCCTGGATCGTTACTGTCTACCGCTGGCATTGGACCGGCGGTCAGCAGACGCCCTTCATCATGCAGTAACTGCAAACGCGCTAAATGTGCCGGACGAACGGAAAGGCGCTTTTCGAGGCTATCGGCTTTGTCTTGAGCGTAAATAACATACAACACGGGCACAACTCCTTGTTCGGAAAAGTTATAAAGTACGTTATTTGAAAGGGCGAAGATCTGCAACGGAAAGATGATGTCTTTGTTAAGGCGTCACTAAAAGTAAGGTTAACAGCGCCAAAAATTGCGTTTTCACTGATCCTGATCGTCTTGCCTTATTGAATATGATTGCTATTTGCATTTAAAATCGAGGCCTGGTTTTTTTACTGAAACGATTATGACTTCAATGACCCTTGATTTACCTCGCCGCTTCCCCTGGCCGACGTTACTTTCTGTCTGCATTCATGGTGCTGTTGTGGCGGGTCTACTCTATACCTCGGTACATCAGGTTATTGAACTACCTGCGCCCGCGCAGCCGATTTCTGTCACCATGGTTGCCCCGGCCGAACTTGAGCCGCCACAAGCCGTTCAACCGCCGCCGGAACCAGTGGTGGAGCCAGAACCGGAGCCTGAGCCGATACCAGAACCGCCAAAAGAAGCTCCGGTAGTCATTGAAAAGCCGAAGCCGAAACCTAAGCCAAAACCGAAGCCGGTGAAAAAGGTACAGGAGCAGCCAAAACGCGATGTCAAACCGGTAGAGTCACGTCCGGCGTCACCGTTTGAAAATACGGCACCAGCTCGCCCGACATCAAGTACGGCAACGGCTGCAACCAGCAAACCGGTCACAAGTGTCGCGTCTGGTCCACGGGCATTAAGCCGTAATCAGCCGCAGTATCCGGCGCGCGCGCAGGCACTACGCATTGAAGGGCAGGTTAAAGTTAAATTTGACGTCACACCGGATGGTCGCGTGGATAACGTACAAATTCTTTCAGCCAAACCGGCGAACATGTTTGAGCGCGAAGTGAAAAACGCGATGCGCAGATGGCGTTATGAGCCGGGCAAACCCGGAAGTGGGATTGTGGTAAATATCCTGTTTAAAATTAACGGCACCACCGAAATTCAATAACCTGAAAATCAAAAGCCTCCAACTTGGAGGCTTTTGACTATTACTCTACAGGTAAGGCACGAGGCTTTCCTTCAGGGTCGACGGCAACATACTTAAATAACGCTTCCGTCGCTTTATAGCGCTGCCCAATCGGCTCAGACGCCACTTTTTTCACCCATACTTCAATATTAATGCTGACTGATGTCGTCCCTTTTTGGAGACAGCGCGCATAGCAGCACACCACATCACCAACCGCAACTGGTCGTAAGAAAGTCATTCCTTCAACCCGCACGGTCACGACGCGACCGTGGGCAATTTCTTTTGCCAGAATGGCACCGCCAATATCCATCTGCGACATCAACCAACCACCAAAGATATCGCCATTGGCATTGGTATCGGCAGGCATGGCTAAAGTACGTAAAACAAGATCGCCCTGAGGGACGTTAGGTGTTGTAGACATGGTAAAACCGACATAAAAGGAAAATCACAGGCGCGATGCTACTATGATTTTCCAAATGAGAACAGAGGATATGCAGCGCCGACCCCGAAGGGCCGGCAGACAGATTATGATTTATCTTCCTGAGGCATATGGCGGTAGATATAAATACCGCTTAACAGTGTGAAGATTAAGGTGAGGGCGGTCAGACCGAACACTTTGAAGTTGACCCAAATATTTTGCGGTAGCCAGAATGCGATGTAGATATTCGCCAGCCCACAAAGAATAAAGAAGACTGCCCAGGCCAGATTCAGTTTCGACCACACCGGCTGCGGTAGAGTGAGTTCTTTACCCAGCATGCGCTGAATCAGCGGCTTTTTCATTACCCATTGGCTAACCAACAAAGCACCGGCAAACAGAGCGTAGATGACAGTGACCTTCCATTTAATAAACTCATCATTGTGGAAGAACAGCGTCAGACCACCGAAAACAACCACCAGAACGAAGGTGATCAGGGCCATCTTCTCAACTTTCCGGAAGCGAACCCAGCTATAAATAATCACAATCGCCGTGGCGACGATGAGCGCCGCAGTTGCCGCATAGATGTCATAAATTTTGTAGAACGCGAAGAAGACAACCAGCGGTAAAAAATCAAGAAACTGCTTCATTTTACGATTCCGTAATCAAATACTTCAGGTTATTGGCGAATCAACATGTACAGGCGGAACAGATAGATAAGCAATACGGCTGAAATCAGGTTGCTTAAGGTATTCGCCAGTACGGCACCAATTTCCGGGGTTAATGCGGCAAACGAAGAGGCAAACAGCAGCAACAGTGTTTTTGCCAGTAACCAGCTTAGTACTGCAGGTGCCACCAGACGCATATTCGCCCATGTCAGCCGCATACTGCTGCGCATAGAGGCGAAAACGCCCATTTTATCCTGCACCAACATCACCGGCGCCAGTGCCAGTAAAATGGCCATTAAAATTCCCGGAACGACCACCAGCATGATGCCAATCTGTACTAAAAGGGTAGTCAGAAAAATCAGAATAAATAACTTTGGCAATATCGGCGCACTGGCACCAATAGCGCGTAGCGCACTGACTCTCTGACCCGCGGACACCAGTTGGATGATTAATATTACGCCTCCGGCGAGTATGGCGTTACCGATTAATCCTGAAAAAGTGGACGCAGCGGAAGCACGCAGCAAAATTTGTTGCTGTTCCGGGGACATATTTTGCACCAGATCGAACAACCCACCGCCGCCACTAACGGGCGCGCCGTCATTGAGCTGCGCAAGCTGTGCGTCACTGGGTGAGAAAACATGTCCTAACACCACTGTGATAAATGCACAAAGCAACGATACCAACAGAATGGTCATAAATTGATTACGGAAGAAATTTCCGGTGTCACGGTATACGGACTGCGCCGTGATAGACATGCACTCTCCTTGAGTTTTATGCAGGTGTTAATTAGCGGGCAATTGTACCCTGGTTATCCCTTCAGTGGCAGCATCACGACTTGTATGGAAAAGCATATCTTTGTAAAGCGCAGGTAATCCACAGCGTGCGTGGGTGCGATCACAGGATCCATTGCTTTCTCCAGACACGACAAATTCCTGACAAGCAGAAGGGCTGTTTGCATAAATACCGCAACTTACCGCCTGCTTAAAAGGCCAATAAGGTAGCAAAAGAATACTTTCGGAGATGGAAAGCATTCAAATTGATTTGAATCATATTAACCAGGATTTGCGATACAACTTCTAAATTAATCCAGATCAATAAATGGTCATTTAGCGAATGCAATGTGATCTATGTAGGATCATTTGTTACTCCAATGTAGGTATATTCGTCACGTTTTTATAACCATAACGACGGAGCGAACATGAAAAAATTAACAGTGGCGGCATTGGCAGTCAGTACACTTCTCTCTGGTAGCGTCTATGCTCACGAAGCAGGCGAGTTCTTTATTCGTGCAGGTTCGGCAACGGTACGTCCAACGGAAGGCGCAGATGGAACTCTGGGAAGCCTGGGTGGCTTTAGCGTGACCAATAACACCCAACTGGGCCTGACCTTCACCTATATGGCGACTGATAACATTGGTGTGGAATTGCTGGCGGCATCTCCGTTTCGTCATAAGGTTGGCACAGCCACAACCGGAGATATTGCGACAGTCCACCATTTACCGCCAACACTGATGGCACAATGGTATTTTGGCGATTCCGGCAGTAAATTCCGTCCTTACATTGGTGCGGGTATTAACTACACCACCTTTTTTAATAATGACTTCAATGACACCGGTGAAGGTCTTGGCTTATCCGATCTTAGTCTGAAGGATTCATGGGGCGTGGCGGGACAAGTCGGTGTGGATTATCTCATCAACCGTGACTGGTTGCTGAATATGTCGGTTTGGTACATGGATATCGATACCGACGTGAAATATAAATCCAACGGCGCAGTGCTGCCAGCAGGACATTACTCTGACAATGTCCGCCTTGATCCGTGGGTATTTATGTTCTCTGCGGGTTATCGTTTTTAATTATTTGCCCGTCAATAAACCGCCAGATGTTTTCTGGCGGTTTGTCTCGTATTAACTGCGCGTCGCCGCTTTCATCGGTTGTACAAAAGCTTTCAGTGCCGCCAGCATTTTCTCTGGCTGATTAATATGTTGCTCGATGATTTTAACAATTGCAGAACCAGAAATTGCGCCCGCAGCTCCTGCATCAATTGCTGCTTTTACCTGATCTGGGGCGGAAATACCAAAGCCCTGCAATGGAGGCGCAGCATTGTATTCTTTCAGCTTCGTGACCAGATGATTGAGCGGTAATGCCGCGCGGTTTTCCGCTCCGGTCACGCCCGCACGCGACAGTAAATAGGTGTAACCACGACCGTAAGAGGCAATCTGGCGCAGCAAATCATCATCAGCATTCGGCGGGCAGATAAAGATAGGTGCGACATTATGACGCAACGCGGCCTGGCGGAAGGGCGCGGACTCTTCCACTGGCACGTCGGCAACCAGCACCGAATCGACGCCGACTTTTTCACATTGAGCGTAAAACTCATCAATGCCTTTGTTAAACACCAGGTTGGCGTACATCAGCAGGCCAACAGGAATGGTCGGATGTTTTTGACGAATCAGTGCCAGCATCTCAAAGCACTGCGCCGGGGTCACACCCGCCGCAAAGGCACGCAGTGTAGCGTTTTGAATCGTCGGGCCATCCGCCAGTGGGTCGGAGAAGGGGATGCCTAGCTCCAAAGCATCAGCACCTGCTTCGATCAACGTATCGATAATTTTCAGCGACTGCTCAATGCCCGGATCACCGAGTGTGACGAAAGGAACAAATGCGCCTTCTTTGCGTTCCTTCAACTGGGCAGACAGAGATTCGTAGCGTTCCATCAGATTTCCCCTCGTGCTTTCAAAATATCGTGAACGGTGAAGATGTCTTTATCGCCGCGACCGGAAAGGTTAACCACCAGTAGCTGCTCTTTTTCCGGGTTTTCGCGCATCATTTTCAGCGCATGGGCCAGAGCGTGGGAGGATTCCAGCGCCGGGATAATCCCTTCGTGCAGGCACAGCGTTTTAAAGGCTTCCAGTGCTTCATCATCGGTAATTGAAACATAATCAGCGCGACCGATGCTGTTGAGATACGCGTGTTGTGGGCCGACGGACGGGAAATCCAGTCCGGCAGAGATGGAGTAAGATTCTTCAATCTGCCCGTCTTCGGTTTGCATCATCGGCGCTTTCATACCGAAATAAATGCCCACGCGACCATGTTTTAATGGTGCGCCGTGCTCACCGGTTTCGATACCGTGACCGCCTGGCTCTACGCCAATCAGGCCGACATTGGTTTCGTTGATGAAATCAGCAAACATCCCGATGGCATTCGAACCGCCGCCAACACAGGCGATAACGGCATCCGGCAGACGACCTTCTCTTTCCAGAATCTGCGCTTTCGTTTCTTCGCCAATCATCCGCTGAAACTCACGCACAATGGTCGGGTAAGGATGCGGGCCAGCTGCGGTACCCAGCATATAGTGCGCGGTTTCATAACTACCGGACCAGTCGCGCAGAGCCTCGTTACAGGCATCTTTCAGCGTCGCGGAGCCGCTATGCACCGGGATCACTTCCGCACCCATTAAGCGCATACGAAAAAACGTTGGGCGACTGGCGCTCCACGTCTTTGGCACCCATATAAATACGGCATTTCAGACCGAGCAGGGCGCTGGCAAGGGCAGACGCCACGCCATGTTGACCGGCACCGGTTTCGGCGATGATTTCGGTTTTACCCATCCGCTTCGCCAGCAATGCCTGACCGAGCACCTGGTTGGTTTTATGCGCGCCGCCGTGCAGCAAATCTTCGCGCTTCAGATACAGCGTGGTGTTCGTGCCAGCCGTAATGTTCTGGCATTTGGTCAGCGCGGTTGGGCGCCCGGCATAGTTTTTCAGCAGGTCGTTGAACTGGGCCTGAAATTCAGGATCTTTTTGCGCGCTGACAAAAGCTTCTTCCAGCTGGCGCAGAGCAGGCATCAGGATTTGTGGCACGTACATGCCGCCAAACTCACCAAAATACGGGTTAAGTAATGTTGTCATTGTTCCTTTCCTTAATATGCGCGCAGCGTCTGGAAAACCGAGGCCAAAAGGCGTACGTCCTTAATGCCCGGTTGCGACTCTACAGCAGAATTAAAATCAAGCCCGGCGCAGCCGGTTTGTGCCGCTTCCACGCAGTTATCTGCGCCTAAGCCCCCCGCCAGCAGGACGTTGCCAAGCGATTGACCGTTTAACAGTGACCAGTCGAAACGTTGCCCGCTTCCACCCTGGCCGTTGTCGAAAACATATTTATCAACGTGCTGAAAATCGCGCGCGGGAAGAGTTTCACCGACGCTCAATGCTTTCCAGATGGCAACGTTAGCGGGCAGCACGTCACGCAGCGTATCGATATACAGCTGATCTTCATTACCATGCAGTTGCACTGCTGCCAGCGATAACGCGTTAGCTTTGTCCACCACATCGGCAATATCGTGATTGCGGAATACGCCAACGTATTGCAACGGTGCCGCAGCCATCACTTCCTGCGCCTGTTCAACGCTGACGCAACGCGGTGACGTTGTAACAAATATCAATCCACCGTAAATCGCGCCCGCGTCATAAGCGGCTCTGGCATCTTGTGGGCGAGTCAGGCCACACACTTTATTCTCACCCAGCAACACCCGACACACGGCGGCGTTCAAATCGTCATGGGCCATCAACGCCGAACCAATTAAAAAGCCGTTAGCGAAGTGGCTTAACTCGCGTACCTGAGCGTAAGTATTGATGCCGGATTCGCTGATTACCGTCACGTTGTGTCCCAGTTTCGGCGCAAGCTCGCGGGTACGGTTGAGATCAATCGACAAATCACGCAGATCGCGGTTGTTGATGCCAACGACCTTTGCCCCCAATGCAATGGCGCGCTCCAGTTCCTCTTCATTACTGACTTCGGTCAGCACACCCATCTTCAGACTATGGGCGACGGCTGCAAGCTGGCGATATTGTTCATCGTCCAGAACCGACAGCATTAATAAGCAGGCATCGGCCTGGTAATAACGCGCCAGATAGATCTGGTAAGGGTCGATAATAAAGTCTTTACATAAAATCGGCTGCGGGGCGATTTGGCTGACGATGGGGAGGAAATCAAAGCTCCCCTGGAAATATTTCTCATCGGTCAGCACCGAAATTGCCGAAGCGTAATGTTTATAAATCGAGGCAATGCGTGCCGGATCGAAATCATCACGGATCACGCCTTTTGACGGCGACGCTTTTTTGCACTCCAGAATAAACGCCGTGCGCGCGCCCTGTAGCGCATCATAAAAATGTCGCGTGCTCGGCTGAACCTCATTCTGAAAACTGGCCAGCGGTTGCTGCTGTTTGCGGGCTTCTACCCAAATCGCCTTGTCTGCGACGATTTTCGCTAAAACGGTTTGCATCATTTACCCTCGTGCCGCCAGTGCGGTGACTCTGTCGTAAGCGGAACCACTGCGCAGTACCTCAAGAACGGTTTGCGCATTGGCTTGCAGATCTTCATGGCCATGCAGGCGCATTAACATGGCGACGTTCGCAGCGACGGCTGCTTCATGGGCGGAGTCGCCTTTACCTTGTAACAAGCGTGTTAAAATGTCACGGTTTTCTTCCGGTGTTCCGCCTGCCAGTTGCTCCTGGTGGTAGGGCGTCAGGCCAAAATCTTCAGCGGTCAGTTGATAGCTTTTAATTTCACCATCGTGCAGCTCGGCAACAATGGTCGGCGCGTGTAAGGAAACTTCATCCATCCCGCCGCTGTGCACCACCGCCGCGCGTTGATACCCCAGCACGCGCAAGGTTTCGGCAATCGGCAGCACCAGTTCCGGGCTGTAGACACCAATTAACGCCAGTGGAGGATGCGCCGGGTTAATCAGTGGCCCCAGCACGTTGAACAGGGTGCGAGTTTTCAGTTGCTGGCGAACCGGCATCGCGTGGCGGAATCCGGTGTGATACTTCGGCGCAAAGAGGAAACAAACACCTAACTCATCCAGCGCCTGGCGCGATTTATCGGCATTCATATCAAGATTAATACCGAACGCCGCCAGCAGATCCGACGAGCCGGATTTACTTGAGACGCTGCGGTTACCGTGTTTCGCCACTTTCAGCCCACAGGCCGCGGCGACAAACGCACTGGCGGTAGAAATATTGATACTGTTACTGCCGTCACCGCCGGTGCCGACGATATCGGCAAACAGATAATCAGGGCGTGGGAACGGCGCGGCGTTTTCCAGTAGCGCGGTTGCTGCTCCGGCGATTTCGTTTGGGTGCTCGCCGCGAATTTTCATGCTCACCAGCGCCGCCGCGAGCTGTTCTGGCTTCAGCTCGCCACGCACCACCGCTGAAAAAAGCTGGTGGCTTTCTTGTTGGCTAAGCGTCTGCGCCTGATACAGTTTTTCCAGAATCGGTTGCAGCGTGTTGGTTGGCTCTAGTTTCTGCTGCGCCCAGGCCAGCGTTTGTTCCAGCAGGCGAGCGCCCTGGGTAGTGAGAATGGATTCCGGATGGAACTGGAATCCGCAAACGCGATCCGCATCGTGACGCACCGCCATCACCATGCCATTAAAATGGGCGTTGATGGTTAAACCTGCCGGAATATTACTGCCAACCAGCGAGTGATAACGCGCCACCGGCAATGGGTTTGTTAATCCGGCAAACATCGCCTGACCGTCATGTTCAATGCTCGACGCTTTACCGTGAAGAATTTCGCCCGCCTGACCGACATAGCCCCCGTAAGCTTCGACAATCGCCTGATGTCCGAGGCAAATGCCAATAATTGGCAGCTTGCCACGCAAGCGGGTAAGCAGTTCTGGCATACAACCGGCTTCGCTCGGCACACCGGGGCCAGGAGAAAGCATCAGCACCGGATTGCTCATGGTCGCCAGACGTTCAATTAAGGTCTGCGCCGGAATATGGTTGCGGTAAATCACCACGTTATGCCCATTGCTGCGCAACTGATCTGCCAGGTTGTAAGTAAAAGAGTCGATATTATCGAGCAGCAGAATGTCAGCCATCAGAAAGTCTCCTGTGCATGATGCGCGGTGGCAATAGCGCGCAGTACAGCGCGGGCTTTGTTACGGGTTTCGTCGGCTTCCGACTGCGGAACAGAATCAAGGACTACGCCAGCACCGGCTTGCACGGTGGCGATACCGTTTTCCACCAGCGCCGAGCGGATCACAATGCAGGTGTCGAGATCGCCATGCGCGGTGAAATAACCTACCGCGCCGCCGTAGCTGCCGCGGCGACGACCTTCCGCCTCGGCAATTAACTGCATAGCGCGTACTTTCGGCGCACCACTTAACGTCCCCATATTCATACAGGCGCGGTAAGCGTGCAGGGCGTCGAGATCGTGGCGCAGCTCACCGACCACGCGGGAGACCAGGTGCATCACGTAAGAGTAACGGTCAACTTTGGTGAGGTCGGCGACGTAGCGGCTGCCGGGGGTGCAAATGCGTGCCAGATCATTACGGGCGAGATCCACCAGCATCAGATGTTCAGAAAGCTCTTTATGATCGGTACGCATTTCCAGTTCGATGCGGCTGTCGAGGTCTCTGTCCAGTGAACCATCGGCACGACGACCGCGTGGACGTGTTCCGGCAATCGGGTAGATCTCAATCTGGCGGCTGGTGGCATCATACTTGAGCGAGCTTTCCGGCGACGCGCCAAACAGGGTGAAATCATTATCCTGCATAAAAAACATGTACGGGCTGGGATTACTCTTTTTCAGCACGTAATAGGCCGCCAGCGGTGAAGGGCAGGGCAGCGAGAAACGGCGAGATGGCACCACCTGGAAAATTTCTCCGGCGCGAATCGCTTTTTGCAACAAACGCACTACGCCACCGAACTCTTCATCGCTCTGGTTACATTCACAACGCATATGCGGCACGGAAACCACCGGCAGCGGTGGCGCGGTTTCGGTCAGTTGCTGGCGAAGATCGTTCAGGCGCGCAGTGAGACGTTGTTTTTCTTCTTCATTCGGAGCAAACAGGCTGGCCTGAATGCGGGTGCTTTTTTTCTGATGGTCAATCACCATCAGCGTTTCAGCGAGATAAAAACAGAAATCAGGGCAGTTATTTTCCGCTGACAATTGCGGTAAATCTTCAAACCCCGCAACAAGGTCATAAGAGAACAGGCCGCCGAAGAACATTGCTTCTCGTTCTTCCTTCGGTACATTCAACAGACTCTGCAATAAGCGGAAAGCGTCAAAAACTGAAAGGGAGCATAAGCGAGCGTCTTCATCCAGCAGTGGACTGACAGGGGGGAAGCGCAGCACTCGGCAGTTTGGCGATTGTTCATTTTCCACACCCGCAGGCAGGGCGTTATCCAATAGTGTCAGCAGGGCTTCGCCATTGCGTGAGAGTGCTTTAATTGTGACAGTGTCACCTAAAGCTGTAATACGCAGCGCACTGTCCACCAGCAGCAGGCTTTTTAAATCATCTTTGCTGTCGATATCTGCGGATTCCAGCAGCAGCGTTGCCGGACGATCCCCACACAACTGGTGAAAAAGCGCGGTGGGATTGTCGCGATAAGCGCCTTCGCAGGTTAACAATTCGAGAGTTGGTTTTTGTGTTTGCATTGTTATTCTCTAATTTTGTTCAAAAAAAAGCCCGCTTATAAGGCGGGCTGGGTATCTGATTGCTTTACGCATGGTGAATACACTGCCCGTTTCAGGAAGTGCGCCACCAACCTTTCAGTACGAAAATCGCTTTCATTGTCGATACCCTTTTTACGTGAACTTGCGTACTAGTTAACTAGTTCAATGGTTAATTGTCAACAGCTCATTTCAGAATATTTGCCAGAACCGTTATGATGTCGGTGCCAAAAACATTATCCAAAACGGGAGTGCGCCTTGAGCGACACGAATTACGCAGTGATTTACGACCTGCACAGCCACACCACAGCTTCCGATGGCTGCCTGACGCCAGAAGCATTGGTGCACCGTGCAGTCGAGATGCGCGTTGGCACCCTGGCGATCACCGACCATGACACCACAGCTGCAATCGCGCCAGCAAGAGAGGAAATTTCACGTTCGGGACTGGCGCTGAATCTTATCCCCGGCGTGGAAATTTCCACGGTCTGGGAAAATCATGAAATTCATATTGTCGGGCTGAATATTGATATTACTCATCCGCTAATGTGTGAGTTCCTCGCGCAGCAGACAGAACGGCGCAATCAGCGGGCGCAGCTAATTGCCGAAAGACTTGAAAAAGCGCAAATACCAGGGGCGCTGGAAGGCGCGCAACGACTGGCGCAGGGCGGCGCGGTGACGCGCGGTCATTTTGCTCGTTTCCTGGTGGAGTGCGGCAAAGCCAGTTCAATGGCGGATGTCTTTAAAAAGTATCTGGCGCGCGGGAAAACCGGATACGTTCCGCCACAGTGGTGTACAATAGAACAAGCTATTGATGTCATTCATCATTCTGGCGGTAAGGCGGTGCTAGCTCATCCTGGGCGGTACAATCTTAGTGCTAAATGGCTGAAAAGATTGGTTGCGCATTTTGCCGAACACCACGGCGACGCGATGGAAGTCGCGCAGTGCCAGCAATCGCCCAATGAACGCACCCAGCTGGCGACACTTGCGCGTCAGCATCATTTATGGGCATCACAAGGATCTGATTTTCATCAGCCATGCCCGTGGATCGAACTGGGTCGTAAACTCTGGCTGCCCGCAGGCGTTGAAGGCGTCTGGCAGCTATGGGAACAGCCGCAGAACACCACAGAGAGGGAATTATGAGCCAGTTTTTTTATATTCATCCTGATAACCCGCAGCAACGTCTGATCAACCAGGCGGTGGAGATCGTGCGTAAAGGCGGGGTGATTGTTTATCCAACTGATTCCGGCTATGCGCTCGGCTGTAAAATTGAAGATAAAAACGCGATGGAGCGTATTTGTCGTATTCGCCAGCTGCCGGACGGTCACAACTTTACCCTGATGTGTCGCGATCTTTCTGAACTTTCGACCTATTCATTCGTGGATAACGTTGCGTTTCGTTTAATGAAAAACAACACGCCGGGCAACTATACCTTCATCCTGAAGGGGACGAAGGAAGTGCCACGCCGTCTGTTGCAGGAAAAACGCAAAACCATTGGGATGCGTGTGCCTTCTAACCCGATTGCGCAGGCGTTGCTTGAGGTATTGGGCGAACCGATGCTTTCCACATCGCTGATGCTACCGGGCAGCGAATTTACCGAATCCGATCCGGAAGAAATTAAAGACCGTCTGGAAAAACAGGTGGATTTGATTATCCACGGCGGCTATCTCGGGCAGAAACCGACAACGGTCATTGATCTTACCGATGATACGCCGGTCGTGGTGCGTGAAGGCGTGGGTGATGTGAAGCCTTTCTTATAAAAAAATTGCGTTCCACGGATGGAAGATTATGGCAGGGATATATCGCTGCATTTTGCTGTTGATCGTTGGGCTTTTTTTCTCATCGTTGAGTTATGCGAAAAACACGGAGATCCCTTCATATGAAGAAGGGATCTCGCTCTTTGATGTTGAAGCCACTCTGCAACCGGATGGGGTGCTCGACATCAAAGAGAACATTTATTTTCAGGCGCGAAATCAGCAGATTAAGCACGGATTTTCTCGTGATTTACCGCGACTATGGATGCAGTCTAATGGGGACGCTGCACTGCTGAACTATCGTATTGTTGGCGTTACCCGTGACGGCGTTCCTGAACCCTGGCATCTTGACTGGCATATCGGGTTAATGAGTATTGTCATGGGCGATAAACAACGTTTCTTGCCTCAAGGCGACTATCATTATCAAATTCATTATCAGGTTAAAAATGCTTTCCTGCGCGAGGGTGATTCTGACCTGCTAATCTGGAACGTGACCGGGAACAACTGGCCGTTTGAAATCTATAAGACCCAATTTTCACTCAAGTTCTCTAATATTGCGGGTAATCCATTTAGTGAAATCGATCTCTTTACCGGAGATGAGGGCGACACATATCGAAATGGCCGCATCCTTGAGGACGGAAGAATTGAATCCCGCAATCCGTTTTATCGTGAAGACTTCACGGTTCTCTACCGCTGGCCTCATGCCTTGCTGGATAATGCCCCGGCACAACACACGACGAATATTTTTAGCCATCTTTTTGGGCCCTCAACATCGTCTCTTATCATTTGGTTACCGTGTTTGCTCCTGGCGTGCGGATGGTTATATCTCTGGAAGCGCAGGCCGCAATTTACGCCGGTAGATGTGATTGAAACCGATGTCATTCCGCCAGATTACACGCCCGGCATGTTACGTCTCGATGCGAAACTGGTTTACGACGATAAAGGTTTTTGTGCCGATATCGTAAATCTGATTGTGAAAGGAAAAATTCATCTGGAAGATCAGTATGACAAGAACCAGCAAACCCTGATCCGTGTTAATGAAGGCGCCACCAGAAATAATGCGGTATTACTGCCCGCAGAGCAGTTATTACTGGAAGCGTTATTTCGTAAAGGCGATAAGGTCATTCTCACGGGGAGGCGCAACAGAGTCTTACGCAGGGCGTTTTTACGGATGCAGAAATTTTATCTGCCGCGTAAAAAGTCTTCCTTTTACCGACCTGATGCGTTTTTGCAATGGGGGGGAATGGCGATATTGGCGGTCATTCTCTACGGTAATCTGAGTCCCGTAGGTTGGGCAGGAATGAGTCTGGTGGGCGATATGTTTATTATGATCTGCTGGCTTCTTCCTTTTTTATTTTGTTCCCTTGAGCTTTTGTTTGCCCGCGATGATGACAAGCCTTGCGTTAATCGTGTAATCATCACTTTGTTTTTACCACTGATTTGTTCAGGCGTGGCCTTCTATTCTCTCTATATCAATGTCGGAGATGTATTCTTTTACTGGTATATGCCAGCGGGTTATTTTAGCGCTGTTTTCCTGACCGGTTATCTCACTGGCATGGGGTATATTTTTCTGCCAAAGTTTACCCAAACCGGGCAGCAACGTTATGCCCACGGTGAAGCTATCGTTAACTATCTTGCGCGTAAAGAGGCGGCAACACACAGTGGGCGGCGGCGGAAAGGGGAAACACGGAACTGGATTACGCGTTGTTAGGTTGGGCTATATCGGCAAATTTGGGGAGGGAATGGGCGTTACGCATCGCCCCTTCGCTTTCTTCGGCGATTTGCGCTCCAGAGATTGCCCGTAACGGCGTTTTATTCTCATTACAGACGCACCTGAGTTGCGGGGCCTATACCAGTTTGTTGGGGCGGAGCTATTCCGGTGGTGGTTCTGGCGCTGGTGGCGGAGGCGGTTGGTAACCAAATCGACGTTAATCGAAACAAGCTTTAACCATAAAGATAGTGTAGTATGTTGCGCCTCAAAGCCAGGCCGATAAACGTCGAGTCGTTTACTTAAGGCCTGAAGAGTTCGAACAGACTTTACTATCAGTGAGTCAGATGTAAGTTCTGACTCATTGTTGCACAAAAGCATATCAGACGCCTGGGAAGGCGACACCAAAAGGAAGCTCTATGAGCGAAAAGCTACAGAAAGTGCTGGCGCGTGCCGGCCACGGTTCTCGCCGTGAAATCGAATCTATTATTGAAGCCGGTCGTGTGAGTGTTGATGGCAAAATTGCTAAACTCGGCGATCGCGTTGAAGTTACCCCTGGGCTGAAAATCCGTATCGATGGTCATCTGATTTCGGTACGTGAGTCCGCTGAACAAATTTGTCGCGTTCTGGCCTATTACAAGCCGGAAGGTGAGTTGTGTACACGTAATGACCCGGAAGGGCGTCCGACCGTGTTTGATCGTCTGCCGAAGCTGCGCGGTGCGCGCTGGATTGCCGTGGGTCGTCTGGACGTTAATACCTGCGGTCTGTTGCTGTTTACCACCGATGGTGAACTGGCAAACCGTTTAATGCACCCCAGCCGTGAAGTTGAACGTGAATATGCCGTGCGTGTATTTGGTCAGGTTGACGACGCGAAACTGCGCGATTTAAGTCGTGGCGTGCAACTGGAAGATGGTCCGGCAGCATTTAAAACCATCAAGTTCAGCGGTGGTGAAGGGATTAACCAGTGGTACAACGTGACTCTGACCGAAGGTCGTAACCGTGAGGTTCGTCGTCTTTGGGAAGCGGTTGGTGTGCAGGTAAGTCGCCTGATCCGTGTGCGTTACGGTGATATTCCACTGCCGAAAGGTCTGCCACGCGGCGGCTGGACAGAGCTGGATCTCGCCCAGACTAACTATCTGCGTGAACTGGTGGAACTGCCGCCAGAAACCAGCTCTAAAGTCGCTGTAGAAAAAGACCGTCGTCGTATGAAGGCGAATCAGATTCGTCGTGCGGTGAAACGTCATAGCCAGGTGAGCGGTGGTCGCCGTTCTGGCGGACGTAATAATAACGGTTAATTTAAGATAAGTATAAAATAAAGGCCCTGCGGGGCCTTTTCTTCATTTGAAGCATGATAAATAGTCGCAGTATTTTAATTTAATTTCATACTTGCTTATGAATAATACCCGGAAATAGCCACATTACTATTTAATTATCTGAGATAAACTCAACGTCAAGAGGTGGGTTATGATTAGATATAGTGGAATATTTCTATCGCTGTTAATGCTTTCAGGTTGTGCAACTGAAGCATTGAAAAACGAACAAGCTGAAACTGTTATTACTGCGGGTAACAAAGCAGTGGCAGCGAATGCAAGTTTCTTTAAACAATACTATGCTTCTCGTGAAAACTTCCTTGTTAATTTCTATGCAACTAATCCGGATTGTGCCCTGCGACCTGATTATGCCATAGATATAGGCGGTGATGGGAATGGAGGGAAATTATGCCAGCGTCCAGGGCCAAATACAAAACAAGTACAATTAGTCCCTTTCGAGAAAGAAAAATTACTGGCTTCAATGGAAGTCATTAATAGCATGAGCGCTTATGTAGAACTTCTGACTGAGGATATGGCAACAACGGAAAGTCAGCAAGTGGCATTACTTAAACAGGCTCTGGATCACGCAAACAACGCACAAACACTACTTGGTGTTTCACATAGCAAAGATTTAGCTCAGTCTGCAGCAGCGGTTAAAGATTTGGTAAATTATTTCAATGAGTTATATATAATTAAAGTCAATTCTGGAAAAATAGGCAAAACGGTAGATGAAAACTGGGTAAGACTTATAAAGAACATGGCAGTTTTGCGCAATGATATTTATACAAAAAGCAATAAGATTGAAAATTATACCTTTGCGAATGTGCATGATAATATGTTTTATTATAATACGGCATCTAAAAACTCTAAGAATACAGAGTTTAACACTCTGAAAAACAGGAAGGAGTTTCTAAGTTCAGTAATCAATGTGAATGAAACCAGACTACAGGCATCGGCACCTGCCATGCCTGCGATTGAGGCTTTAAATGCCTTTATAGATAAGGGTGATTATCTGAAAAACTTATACGTTAATAAAACACGTACGGCAGCTGAACAAAAAAGATTAAATGAAATATTACGCGCACAAGTAATTAGTGGATTAAAGGCGTCTGAGGGGCTGGCAAAACTACTTATTGCTAGCGGAATAATGTTATAGGAGGCTTTTTATGAACGATGTACAAAATCGTAGAATACTGGCATTACTCGACATGCTGTATAATACCTTGGGCAACAAAACCACATGCAAGGTTTGTCATAAATATTTTATCCTTATCCTCTCGGTTATGAACAATCTGACGATTAACTATGGTACTGAAACCTCACCAGAGTTAAGCGGAATCAGTTATGAAGATGCGAATGTGCTAATTACGGAACTGATATTATTTATTGAAGATGTTGACGCTGAGAATCATGAAGCATATCCGGGACATTTGAATGAGATTAAACGAATTCTGAATTTCGCTATTGCCGCTTGAATATAATTATGATTAAAGCACCTCAAGAGGCAATCTTTTGAGGTGCTTTCACTTAGTAGTCAATCCCGATTTGCGCCTTAACACCTGCATCAAACGCATGTTTGACGGGGCGTAATTCACTGACGGTATCTGCCAGTTCAAGTATATCCCGATGACAGCCACGACCCGTAATAATCACCGTTTGTTGATGTGGACGATCATTTAAGGCTTGCATCACTTCTTCCAGTGGCAAATAGTCATACGCCACCATATACGTCAGCTCATCGAGCAAAACCATATCCAGTGAGGAATCAGCCAGCATCCGCTTTGCATGTTGCCAGACTTCACGGCAGGCGGCGGTATCAGACTCGCGATTTTGCGTATCCCAGGTAAAGCCCGTTGCCATCACCTGAAACTCGACGCCATGCGGCTCCAGCAAATTGCGCTCGCCGTTAGGCCAGGTACCTTTTATAAACTGCACGACCCCCACTTTTTTGCCATGGCCAACCGCGCGAGTTGCGGTACCAAATGCCGCGGTGGTTTTGCCTTTTCCATTGCCGGTAAAGACGATGACAATGCCACGCTCATCCTGCGCTTGCGCCACGCGAGCATCAACTTTCTCTTTAACACGCTGCTGACGCTGTTGGTAGCGTTCATCACTCATTGGGAAATTCCTGGTTTGCGGCCCGGTTGGGCGTCAAAGGTCATGCCGGTTTTACGGCGGCTGTCATCGCCCATCAGCCATAAATAGAGTGGCATGATATCGGCGGGTGTTTTGAGTTTCTGTGGATCTTCGGTGGGGAAAGCACTGGCACGCATTGCAGTACGTGTACCACCTGGGTTAATACAGTTCACACGCAGACGCTGCTGGTATTCATCGGCCAGCACTTGCATCATTCCTTCGGTGGCAAATTTCGACACCGCATATGCGCCCCAGTTGGCTCGTCCCTGACGTCCAACGCTTGATGAGGTAAAGACCAGCGAACCCGCGTCCGATTTGAGTAATAAAGGAAGCAGTGCCTGGGTGAGCATAAAGGTGGCATTAACGTTGACCTGCATGACGTCCTGCCAGACCTGCGGATTTTGTTCGCGCATTGGGCAAACATCGCCGAGCAATCCGGCGTTATGCAGCACGCCGTCCAGACGCGGATAATTAACAGCAATACGCTGTGCCAGTTGTTGGCAGTCTTCAGACGTACAGGTCAGCAAATCGAGAATAAACCATTGCGGCTGGCGTCCTGTCTCTTCGAACATGCTCTGGGCCACCTGACGTAATTTTTCTTCGTTCCGGCCCAGCAGAATGACCGTCGCGCCATAGCGCGCATAAGTTAAAGCGGCTTCACGACCAATGCCGTCGCTGGCGCCTGTCACCAGGATAATACGATCATTGAGTAAATCTTGTTTTGGTTGGTAATGCATGGCTACTCCCCGACGACATCAACAGTCGCGCTGCCAGTGTACTTTATGACTTTGGGGTTTTATGCCTGAAACAGGAGGGCATTTCAATCAGCCTGGGGCGATAACGCCGTAAAATGAATACTTTGTCATACTTTCGCTGCAATAACATCTCTGCGAGACGGCTTAACATGCCTGTTGTAAACTGTGAGCCAAAGCGTTGTTTAACCAAGGTGGGACTCGTGGAATTGTTGTCTGAATATGGTTTGTTTTTGGCGAAAATCGTCACCGTTGTGGTGGCGATTGCGGCTATTGCCGCCATTATTGTCAATGTTGCTCAACGTAATAAACGCCAGCGTGGCGAGTTACGAGTCAACAATCTCAGCGAACAGTATAAGGAGATGAAAGAAGAACTGGCTGCGGCGCTGATGGATCCACATCAGCAAAAACAGTGGCACAAAGCGCAGAAGAAAAAGCACAAGCAAGAAGCGAAGGCAGCGAAAGCAAAAGCCAAACTGGGCGAGGTGGCAGCCGAAAGCAAGCCTCGAGTCTGGGTGCTGGATTTCAAAGGCAGCATGGACGCCCATGAAGTGAACGCGCTACGTGAAGAGGTCACTGCGGTACTCGCGGCATTTAAACCGCAGGATCAGGTCGTTCTGCGTCTGGAAAGCCCCGGTGGCATGGTACATGGTTACGGCCTGGCGGCTTCACAGTTGCAGCGCCTGCGCGATAAAAATATTCCTTTAACCGTTACGGTAGACAAAGTGGCTGCCAGCGGCGGTTACATGATGGCCTGTGTGGCGGATAAAATTGTTTCAGCGCCGTTTGCAATTGTTGGCTCTATTGGTGTTGTGGCGCAAATGCCCAACTTTAACCGCTTCCTGAAAAGCAAAGATATTGATATCGAACTGCACACTGCCGGGCAGTATAAGCGCACGCTGACAGTGCTGGGTGAAAACACCGAAGAAGGGCGCGAGAAATTCCGCGAAGAACTGAACGAAACGCATCAGTTATTTAAAGATTTTGTGAAGCGTATGCGTCCGTCTCTGGACATTGAAATGGTGGCAACCGGTGAACACTGGTACGGACAACAGGCGGTGGAGAAAGGGCTGGTTGACGAAATCAACACCAGTGATGAAGTGATCCTTAGCCTGATGGAAGGTCGTGAAGTGGTCAATGTACGCTATATGCAGCGTAAACGGTTGATCGATCGATTCACTGGCAGCGCGGCAGAGAGCGCCGACCGGTTGTTGCTACGCTGGTGGCAACGCGGGCAAAAACCGTTGATGTAAAAGATAAACGCGAGGGTAAAACCTCGCGTTTTTTCTTTAATCGACCAGATGGTATTTTTCCGAGAGCACATGGGCCAGGTGTTTGAACATATTAAACACCGCGGTGCTTTTCGCTGTCGGCAATCCTTGTTCATCTAAAAAATAATCGCCGCTAAACACCAGCACGCCATTACGCTGCGTGACGCCGGTGGCTTCAATCCCTGCGAGCGTATCCTCATGCTCACGTATGATTTTGTTAGCCTCTTTCAACAGCGTTTCGCGGTCGATGGGTTGTGTCTCTTTGTTCATTATTTACTCCTTAAACAAGGACATTAGTCTACGCCAGGCATGTCTTGCAGACAAATATACCACGCTGACGGCAAGAGCGCCTTACTGGCAACTTTGGATTTTGCATGCTAATAAAGTTGCGTAACGGATTTTATCAGGTACAGTGTGACGCTTTCGTCAATCTGGCAATAGATTTGCTTGACATTCGACCAAAATTACGTCGTGCTATAGCGCCTGTAGGCCAAGACCTGTTAACTCAGTCACCTGAATTATCGTGAACAGAGTCACGACAAGGGGTTGATATCCGCAGAGAGCGAGTCCATATCGGTAACTCGTTGCCAGTGGAAGGTTTATCAATGTGCGACGCATTCCTGGAAGAATCAAATTAGGTAAGGTGAATATGGGTAAAGCTCTTGTCATCGTTGAGTCCCCGGCAAAAGCCAAAACGATCAACAAGTATCTGGGTAGTGACTACGTGGTGAAATCCAGTGTCGGTCACATCCGCGATTTGCCGACCAGTGGCTCAGCTGCCAAAAAGAGTGCCGACTCTACCTCCACCAAGACGGCTAAAAAGCCTAAAAAGGATGAACGTGGCGCTCTCGTCAACCGTATGGGGGTTGACCCGTGGCACAATTGGGAGGCGCACTATGAAGTGTTGCCAGGTAAAGAGAAGGTCGTCTCTGAACTGAAACAACTGGCTGAAAAAGCCGACCACATCTATCTCGCAACCGACCTTGACCGCGAAGGGGAAGCCATTGCATGGCACCTGCGGGAAGTGATTGGTGGTGATGATGCGCGCTATAGCCGAGTGGTATTTAACGAAATTACGAAAAACGCGATTCGTCAGGCATTTAACAAGCCAGGTGAGCTGAATATCGATCGTGTTAATGCCCAGCAGGCGCGTCGCTTTATGGACCGCGTGGTGGGGTATATGGTTTCTCCGCTGCTGTGGAAAAAAATTGCTCGTGGTCTGTCTGCCGGGCGTGTGCAGTCGGTGGCGGTCCGCCTGGTGGTTGAACGTGAGCGTGAAATTAAAGCGTTCGTACCGGAAGAGTTCTGGGAAGTGGATGCCAGCACGACCACGCCATCCGGCGAAGCATTGGCTTTGCAGGTGACCCATCAGAATGACAAACCGTTCCGTCCGGTCAATAAAGAACAAACTCAGGCTGCGGTAAGTCTGCTGGAAAAAGCGCGCTATAGCGTGCTGGAACGTGAAGACAAACCGACCACCAGTAAACCTGGCGCTCCTTTTATTACCTCCACGCTGCAACAGGCTGCCAGCACCCGTCTTGGTTTTGGCGTGAAAAAAACCATGATGATGGCGCAGCGTCTGTATGAAGCAGGCTATATCACTTACATGCGTACTGACTCCACTAACCTGAGTCAGGACGCGGTAAATATGGTTCGCGGTTATATCAGCGATAATTTTGGTAATAAATATCTGCCGGAAAGTCCGAATCAGTACGCCAGCAAAGAAAACTCACAAGAAGCGCACGAAGCAATTCGTCCTTCTGACGTCAATGTGATGGCGGAATCGCTGAAGGATATGGAAGCGGACGCACAGAAACTTTACCAGTTAATCTGGCGTCAGTTTGTTGCCTGTCAGATGACCCCGGCGAAATATGATTCCACCACGCTGACCGTTGGTGCGGGTGATTTCCGCCTGAAAGCGCGCGGACGTATTCTGCGCTTTGATGGCTGGACGAAAGTAATGCCTGCGCTGCGTAAAGGCGATGAAGATCGTATTTTACCGGCGGTCGATAAAGGCGACTCCCTGTCGCTTGTTGAACTGACTCCGGCACAGCACTTTACCAAGCCGCCAGCCCGTTTCAGCGAAGCCTCGCTGGTTAAAGAACTGGAAAAACGCGGTATTGGTCGTCCGTCTACCTATGCGTCGATTATTTCGACCATCCAGGATCGCGGCTATGTGCGTGTGGAAAACCGTCGATTCTATGCGGAAAAAATGGGTGAAATCGTAACCGATCGCCTGGAGGAAAATTTCCGCGAATTAATGAATTACGACTTCACCGCGCAGATGGAAAACAGTCTCGACCAGGTGGCAAATCACGAAGCGGAATGGAAAGCCGTACTGGATCACTTCTTCTCGGATTTCACCCAGCAGCTTGATAAAGCGGAAAAAGATCCGGAAGAGGGCGGTATGCGCCCGAACCAGATGGTTCTGACCAGCATTGACTGCCCGACTTGTGGTCGCAAAATGGGTATTCGTACAGCGAGCACCGGGGTATTCCTTGGCTGTTCTGGCTATGCGCTGCCGCCGAAAGAGCGTTGCAAAACTACCATTAACCTGGTGCCGGAAAACGAAGTACTGAACGTACTGGAAGGCGAAGACGCTGAAACTAACGCCCTGCGCGCCAAACGTCGTTGCCCGAAATGCGGCACGGCGATGGACAGCTATCTCATCGATCCAAAACGTAAGTTGCATGTTTGTGGTAATAACCCAACCTGCGATGGTTACGAGATCGAAGAGGGCGAATTCCGCATTAAAGGTTATGACGGCCCGATCGTTGAGTGTGAAAAATGTGGCTCTGAAATGCACCTGAAAATGGGGCGTTTCGGTAAATACATGGCCTGCACCAACGAAGAGTGTAAAAACACGCGTAAGATTTTACGTAACGGCGAAGTGGCGCCACCGAAAGAAGATCCGGTTCCGCTGCCAGAATTAGCGTGCGAAAAATCGGATGCTTATTTCGTGCTCCGTGACGGCGCTGCTGGAGTGTTCCTGGCTGCCAACACCTTCCCGAAATCTCGTGAAACGCGTGCGCCGCTGGTTGAAGAGCTTTATCGCTTCCGCGACCGTCTGCCGGAAAAACTGCGTTATCTGGCGGAGGCTCCGCAGCAAGATCCAGACGGTAATAAGACAATGGTTCGCTTTAGCCGTAAAACCAAACAGCAATATGTCTCTTCGGAAAAAGACGGAAAGGCAACTGGCTGGTCAGCATTTTATGTTGATGGCAAATGGGTTGAAGGGAAAAAATAACCTTTAAGTCTGTCAGGTTTTTATAAACAAAGGGTCGCAAAAGCGGCCCTTTTTCATTGCATATTATTTTTTCTACACACCTATACACTAAAGCTATAAATGATATAGTGGTTATAGTTATCACTTTTTTTATTATTAAATCGTATTAGTCACCCGCCAGGTGTGGCGAAAAAACGATGTTCTGATGGCGTCTAATTGGATGGTTTAACATGAAATTACAACAACTTCGCTATATTGTTGAGGTAGTCAATCATAACCTGAATGTCTCCTCAACGGCTGAAGGACTTTACACATCACAACCCGGGATCAGTAAGCAAGTCAGAATGTTGGAAGATGAACTGGGCATTCAAATTTTTTCCCGTAGCGGTAAGCACCTGACGCAGGTAACCCCCGCAGGGCAGGAAATTATTCGTATTGCTCGTGAAGTGTTGTCAAAGGTCGACGCCATTAAATCGGTAGCCGGTGAACACACCTGGCCTGATAAAGGTTCGCTATATATTGCCACTACCCATACTCAGGCACGTTATGCGCTGCCAAATGTCATTAAAGGCTTTATCGAGCGTTATCCTCGCGTTTCTTTGCATATGCATCAGGGCTCGCCGACACAAATTGCTGATGCAGTCTCTAAAGGTAATGCCGATTTCGCAATCGCCACGGAAGCCCTGCATTTATATGAAGATTTAGTGATGTTGCCGTGCTACCACTGGAACCGGGCCATTGTGGTAACCCCGGATCATCCTCTGGCGGGCAAAAAGGAAATCACGATTGAAGAACTGGCGCAGTATCCGCTAGTAACGTATACCTTCGGCTTTACCGGCCGTTCCGAACTGGACACAGCCTTTAACCGCGCAGGACTGACGCCGCGAATTGTCTTCACAGCAACTGATGCTGACGTCATTAAAACCTACGTTCGTCTTGGGCTGGGAGTAGGGGTCATTGCCAGCATGGCGGTCGATCCGGTTTCAGACCCCGATCTGGTGCGTGTCGATGCACATGATATCTTCAGCCACAGCACAACTAAAATTGGTTTTCGCCGTAGTACGTTTTTACGCAGCTATATGTATGATTTCATTCAGCGTTTTGCGCCGCATTTAACGCGAGACGTCGTTGATGCCGCCGTTGCACTGCGTTCCAATGAAGAAATTGAAGTCATGTTCAAAGATATCAAATTGCCAGAAAAATAATTACCCACGTTATTTCCGGCATCTTTTTATGTGACAAAGGTGCCGGAATATATTCTCTATTCCTTTTTATTTGTTAGTCGCTCACAATATAAATATCCACAAAATTTTTATGGCAAATCGAGCATAAAGTAGTGTCTATTTATCCGCGTTGCAAACTCCACTCTTCAAATATCTATTTCAGGTCAAAAGATTGAATTATTCACTGGAAACGATTCGTAAATTCGCTGGATTTTTGACTAAAGTTTCATTAGGATTTGTCCTATCATTTGATTAATTATACCAATCGTTTAGCGTCTTGCTGATAAGTGATGGCGATTATATGAGGTTAGCAATGCCTTCTGGAAATCAGGCCCCCCGCCGGGACCCTGAATTAAAACGCAAAGCCTGGCTTGCGGTATTTCTTGGTTCTGCGCTCTTTTGGGTGGTTGTCGCACTGCTGATTTGGAAAGTGTGGGGATAACTATGGTCGTTCAGGAGCAACATCAGGAACCGTCACCATTATGTCAGCAGAATGACAATGCAACGGAAACGAAACGGGATTGTTCCGTCGTTATACCCCATAGCTGGAAACTAACACCGCAACAGCAAGCCTTTATAGAGATGTTTGCTGAAGATGATCAGCAGAAACAATAATTATCATCATTCTTGTTACCCAATATATTAATGAATATAACGGCTTTTAATACACCACAGCAATAACAGGTTGAGTTATCTCAACATAAAGTAATAACAGTTAAGGGTGTAGCCTATGATCACTACAAATACGAAATACTGGTCCTGGATGGGCGCATTTTCTCTGTCGATGCTCTTCTGGGCCGAACTCATCTGGATCGTTACTCACTGATCCCTGACCCCGCTGCGGCGGGGTTTTCTTTTGCGTTGCCACAAGGTTTCTCCTCTTTTATCAATTTGGGTTGTTATCAAATCGTTACGCGATGTTTGTGTTATCTTTAATATTCACCCTGAAGAGAATCAGGGCATCGCAACCCTGTTATTAAGGAGGAGCTATGTCGTCAACCCTACGAGAAGCCAGTAAGGACACGTTGCAGGCCAAAGATAAAACTTACCACTACTACAGCCTGCCGCTTGCTGCCAAATCACTGGGCGATATCACCCGTCTGCCCAAGTCACTCAAAGTTCTGCTCGAAAACCTGCTGCGCTGGCAGGATGGCAATTCGGTCACCGAAGAAGATATTCATGCGCTGGCGGGATGGCTGAAAAATGCCCATGCCGATCGCGAAATTGCCTACCGTCCAGCCAGAGTGCTGATGCAGGATTTTACCGGCGTACCTGCTGTTGTTGATCTTGCGGCGATGCGGGAAGCAGTAAAAACGTCTCGGTGGCGATACCGCGAAGGTGAATCCGCTCTCACCGGTCGATCTGGTGATTGACCACTCGGTTACCGTCGATCGCTTTGGCGATGATGAGGCATTTGAGGAAAACGTACGCCTGGAAATGGAGCGCAACCACGAGCGTTATGTGTTTCTGAAATGGGGGCAACAGGCGTTCAGTCGTTTTAGCGTTGTGCCACCAGGCACTGGGATTTGCCACCAGGTGAACCTTGAATATCTCGGCAAAGCGGTGTGGAGTGAATTGCAGGAGGGGGAATGGATTGCTTATCCGGATACGCTCGTCGGCACCGACTCGCACACGACCATGATTAACGGTCTTGGTGTGTTGGGCTGGGGCGTTGGTGGAATCGAAGCGGAAGCGGCGATGTTAGGTCAGCCAGTTTCCATGCTTATTCCTGATGTGGTGGGCTTTAAACTCACCGGTAAACTGCGTGAAGGTATTACCGCCACCGACCTGGTGCTGACCGTTACTCAGATGCTACGTAAACATGGCGTAGTAGGTAAATTCGTCGAATTTTACGGTGATGGTCTGGATTCACTGCCACTGGCGGATCGTGCAACCATTGCCAATATGTCGCCGGAATATGGTGCGACCTGCGGCTTCTTCCCAATCGATGCTGTCACTCTCGATTACATGCGGTTAAGCGGCCGTAGTGAAGACCAGGTTGAACTGGTTGAGAAATATGCTAAAGCGCAGGGGATGTGGCGGAACGCAGGTGATGAACCGGTGTTTACCAGTACGCTTGAATTGGATATGAACGACGTAGTCGCTAGTCTTGCCGGTCCAAAGCGTCCACAAGATCGTGTTGCGCTGCCTGATGTGCCAAAAGCTTTTGCCGCCAGTAACGAACTGGAAGTCAACGCCACGCATAAAGATCGCCAGCCGGTCGATTATGTTATGAACGGGCATCAGTATCAGTTGCCTAATGGTGCAGTGGTTATTGCTGCGATAACGTCGTGTACCAATACCTCAAACCCCAGCGTGCTGATGGCGGCCGGATTACTGGCGAAAAAAGCCGTCACCCTGGGGCTGAAACGACAACCGTGGGTCAAAGCGTCTCTCGCGCCTGGCTCGAAAGTGGTTTCTGACTATCTGGCAAAAGCCAAACTGACGCCGTATCTTGATGAACTGGGCTTTAACCTTGTGGGCTATGGTTGTACCACCTGTATTGGTAACTCTGGTCCGTTGCCCGATCCTATCGAAACCGCGATCAAAAAGGGCGATTTAACCGTTGGCGCGGTACTGTCTGGCAACCGTAACTTTGAAGGACGTATTCATCCGCTGGTTAAAACCAACTGGTTGGCTTCGCCGCCACTGGTGGTTGCCTATGCACTGGCGGGCAATATGAATATCAACCTGGCTTCCGAACCTCTGGGGCACGATCGTAAAGGCGATCCGGTATATCTGAAAGATATCTGGCCATCGACTCAAGAGATTGCTCGCGCTGTTGCGCAAGTCTCCACTGAAATGTTCCGTAAGGAGTACGCGGAAGTTTTCGAAGGGACTGCGGAGTGGAAGGAGATTAAGGTTGTACGATCAGATACCTACGGATGGCAGGATGATTCGACCTACATTCGCTTATCGCCTTTCTTTGATGAAATGCAGGCAACCCCTGCGCCAGTGGAAGATATTCACGGCGCGCGAATTCTGGCAATGCTGGGTGATTCGGTTACCACTGACCATATCTCTCCGGCAGGCAGCATTAAGCCTGATAGCCCCGCGGGTCGATATCTACAAGGTCGTGGTGTTGAGCGTAAAGATTTTAACTCCTACGGTTCGCGTCGTGGTAACCATGAAGTGATGATGCGCGGCACGTTCGCCAATATTCGCATTCGTAACGAAATGGTGCCTGGTGTTGAAGGGGGGATGACGCGCCATCTACCAGGCAATGATGTTATCTCTATTTATGATGCGGCGATGCGCTATCAGCAAGAGAAAACACCGCTGGCGGTAATTGCCGGGAAAGAATATGGGTCAGGTTCGAGTCGAGACTGGGCGGCAAAAGGCCCGCGTCTGCTCGGTATTCGCGTGGTGATAGCAGAATCGTTTGAACGTATTCACCGTTCGAATTTAATCGGCATGGGTATTTTGCCGCTGGAGTTCCCGCAAGGTGTGACGCGTAAATCGTTAGGGCTGACGGGGGAAGAGAAGATTGATATTGCCGATCTGCAAAATCTGCAACCTGGCGCTACGGTTCCTGTGACACTAACGCGAGCTGATGGTGTGCAGGACGTTGTGCCGTGCCGTTGTCGCATCGACACTGCAACAGAATTAACCTATTACCAGAACGACGGTATTTTGCATTATGTCATTCGTAATATGTTGAAGTAATTCAGCTTTATTTGCCGGATGTGGATCATCCGGCAAATATATTAAGTCTGTAGCGAACAGGGTTATTTGTTGAACAAATGGCCCATTTTCTCGGCTTTAGTATCGAGATAGTGTTCGTTATTTGGGTTACGGCCAACAATCAACGGCACGCGCTCAACAATGTTGATACCTGCTTCGGTCAGAATTTCGACTTTTTTCGGGTTGTTGGTTAACAGACGGACTTCATTAACGCCCAGTAACTTGAACATGTCGGCGCAGAGGGTGAAATCACGTTCATCAGCGGCGAAACCTAACTGATGATTGGCCTCTACAGTATCGTAACCTTGATCCTGTAACGCATAAGCACGGATTTTATTCAACAAACCGATGTTACGTCCTTCCTGACGGTGGTACAGCAAAATACCACGGCCTTCTTCGGCAATATGCGTCAGTGCCGCTTCAAGCTGGAAGCCACAATCGCAGCGCAAGCTGAACAGGGCATCACCGGTCAGACACTCAGAATGGACGCGTGCCAGGACAGGAGTATGTCCTGAAATGTCGCCATAAACTAACGCGACATGATCGTGTCCGGTTGCCAGTTCTTCAAATCCCACCATCAGGAAATCGCCCCATGGGGTTGGCAGTTTGGCTTCTGCCACACGTTTAAGCTGCATGAAATTCTCCAGATAATGCTGGTTCTGTATTGGCTTATTTTGCCATAACGCGAAGGGGTTCTCCTAATCACGACGCGCCAATCGTTCACTGAATGGCACAAATCTGTCAATTTTTACTGGAGCAGGCATTTTCAGTTATGATTGTGGGAATTATAAAAAGGAGAGGCCATGCGTTCGATTGCCAGACGTACCGCAGTGGGAGCTGCACTATTACTTGTAATGCCGGTAGCTGTATGGATTTCTGGCTGGCGTTGGCAACCAGGAGATCAAAGTTGGCTGTTAAAAGCGGCCTTTTGGGTCACTGAAACCGTTACTCAGCCCTGGGGCGTCATTACACATCTGATTTTATTCGCTTGGTTTCTCTGGTGTCTGCGTTTTCGCCTCAAAGCCGCAATTATGCTGTTTACCATTCTGGCTGCGGCGATCCTCATTGGACAAGGCGTGAAATCCTGGATAAAAGATAAAGTTCAGGAGCCGCGCCCCTTCGTGATATGGCTGGAAAAAACACATCATATTCCGGTTGAGGAGTTCTACACTTTAAAACGTGCGGAACGCGGAAGTTTAGTGAAAGAACAGTTGGCTGCAGAAAATAATATACCGGGCTATTTACGCTCTCACTGGCAGAAAGAGACGGGTTTTGCCTTTCCTTCCGGTCACACGATGTTTGCTGCCAGTTGGGCGCTGCTGGCCGTTGGGTTACTGTGGCCGCGTCGGCGAACGTTCACCATTGCACTCTTGCTGGTTTGGGCCACGGGAGTCATGGGAAGCCGCCTACTGCTCGGGATGCATTGGCCGCGTGATTTGGTGGTGGCTACATTGATTTCGTGGGCGCTGGTGGCGGTGGCAACCTGGCTTGCACAACGAATTTGTGGGCCATTAACACCACCTCCGGAAGAAAATCGTGAGATAGCGCAACGAGAAGAAGAAAGTTAACGCTGGTTGATTTTCTGATTTTCGCCCTTAAATCACCAACAATGCACGTAGTTGCCATTTCGCAGTCGGCGTGAAAATGGTACTTTAAAGGGCTATTGCGGTAAGTTGACCATAATTTATGCGCTCTAACCACATAACGGGAAGTAATGTGAAATATTTACTCATTTTCTTATTGGTGTTGGCGATTTTCGTGATTTCGGTCACGTTAGGTGCGCAGAACGATCAACAGGTGACGTTTAACTATCTGTTAGCGCAAGGGGAGTATCGTATCTCTACTTTGCTGGCGGTATTGTTTGCTGCGGGCTTTGCTATCGGTTGGTTAATTTGCGGACTGTTCTGGCTGCGAGTTCGTGTTTCTCTGGCGCGTGCTGAACGTAAAATAAAGCGACTGGAAAACCAGCTTTCACCCGCGACTGATGTGGCGGTAGCGCCGCATGCGTCAGTGGCGAAGGAATAACCTTCTATGCTGGAGTTGTTGTTTCTGCTTTTGCCTGTAGCCGCTGCCTATGGCTGGTATATGGGCCGCAGAAGTGCGCAACAAAACAAGCAAGATGAAGCCAATCGCCTGTCACGTGATTACGTGGCGGGGGTTAACTTTCTGCTTAGCAATCAACAAGATAAGGCGGTGGACCTGTTCCTCGATATGCTCAAAGAGGATACCGGCACCGTTGAAGCCCACCTTACGCTCGGAAACTTGTTCCGATCCCGTGGCGAAGTCGATCGCGCAATTCGCATCCACCAAACTTTAATGGAAAGCGCCTCGCTGACCTATGAACAGCGCCTGTTGGCAATTCAGCAACTGGGGCGTGATTACATGGCTGCCGGATTGTACGATCGTGCGGAAGATATGTTTAATCAATTGACTGATGAAACTGACTTCCGTGTTGGCGCTTTGCAACAACTCCTGCAAATCTACCAGGCCACCAGTGAATGGCAAAAGGCGATCGATGTCGCCGAACGTTTGGTTAAACTGGGTAAAGATAAACAGCGGGTCGAAATAGCTCATTTCTATTGTGAATTAGCTCTTCAATACATTGCCAGCGAAGATCTCGATCGTGCCATGACGTTGCTGAAAAAAGGGGCGGCGGCCGACAAAAACAGCGCGCGCGTATCCATCATGATGGGGCGTGTGTTTATGGCCAAAGGCGAGTACGGCAAAGCCGTCGAAAGCCTGCAACGCGTTATTTCTCAGGACAGAGAACTGGTCAGCGAAACGCTGGAAATGCTGCAAACCTGCTATCAGCAACTGGGTAAAACTGCCGAATGGGCGAGAGTTTCTCCAGCGAGCGGTGGAAGAAAATACGGGTGCTGATGCTGAACTGATGCTTGCAGACATCATTGAATCGCGTGACGGGAGCGATGCAGTTCAGGTTTATATTACGCGCCAGTTGCAACGTCACCCAACCATGCGCGTGTTCCACAAATTGATGGATTACCACCTCAATGAAGCGGAAGAAGGGCGTGCAAAAGAGAGCCTGATGGTGTTGCGCGATATGGTTGGTGAGAAGGTACGCAGTAAGCCGCGTTATCGCTGCCAGAAGTGTGGTTTTACCGCTTATACCCTCTACTGGCATTGTCCGTCCTGTCGGGCCTGGTCGACCATTAAACCAATTCGTGGTCTGGATGGCCTGTAGTTTTAAAAAAAATCGACTTTAGTTACAACATACTAATGGTTGTTATCAACAAATGTGCTTCGGTAACTCCTGCATGGAAAAGCCTGACAGGGGAGAAATCGCAACTGTTAATTTTTTATTTCCACGGGTAGAATGCACGCCGTTTACCTTTTTCGCGCCACTTCCGGTGCCCATCATCAAGAAGGTCTGGTCATGACGTTAACTGCTTCATCTTCTTCCCGCGCTGTTACGCGTTCTCCCGTCGTTGTTGCCCTTGATTATAATAATCGTGATGCTGCGCTGGCATTTGTCGACAAAATCGACCCACGCGATTGTCGTCTGAAAGTTGGCAAAGAGATGTTTACGCTGTTTGGGCCACAGTTTGTCCGTGAACTGCAAGAGCGTGGTTTTGATATCTTCCTTGACCTGAAATTTCACGACATTCCCAACACAGCAGCGCACGCCGTGGCCGCAGCGGCTGACTTAGGTGTGTGGATGGTGAATGTTCATGCCTCTGGCGGGGCGCGTATGATGACCGCAGCTCGTGAGGCGCTGGTTCCGTTTGGCAAAGACGCGCCGTTGTTAATAGCGGTAACTGTGCTGACTAGCATGGAATCAAGCGATCTGGCGGATCTCGGCGTGACACTGTCACCAGCGGATTATGCAGAGCGTCTGGCGGCGCTGACACAAAAATGTGGTCTTGATGGCGTGGTGTGTTCTGCCCAGGAAGCCGTTCGTTTTAAACAAGCGTTTGGTCAGGACTTCAAACTGGTTACGCCGGGTATTCGTCCGCAGGGGAGTGATGCTGGAGACCAGCGCCGTATTATGACGCCAGAACAGGCGCTGGCAGCTGGGGTTGATTATATGGTGATTGGTCGCCCGGTGACGCAATCTGCGGATCCAGCGCAAACGCTGAAAGCGATCAACGCCTCGTTACAGCGGAGTGCATAATGAGTGATTCCAACAGCCGTCTGGTCTATTCAACGGAGACTGGACGTATCGATGAACCGAAAGTAGCCCCTGTACGCCCTAAAGGTGATGGCGTTGTGCGTATTCAACGTCAAACCAGCGGTCGCAAAGGTAAGGGTGTTTGCCTGATTACTGGTGTTGATCTCGATGAAGCTGAACTGATAAAGCTAGCGGCAGAACTGAAGAAAAAATGCGGCTGCGGAGGGTCAGTAAAAGAAGGAATTATCGAAATTCAGGGAGATAAGCGTGATTTATTAAAATCAATGCTTGAAGCGAAAGGCATGAAGGTAAAACTCGCCGGCGGTTAACAAAAAAAGCCACGAAAATATTCGTGGCTTTCGTTTATTTTACTGTGTGTATTATTCAGTTATTTCGTACTGAACAGAGTTAAGCGTATTATAATTGCGAGTCGCTAATCGACATTTATTTACGATTATTTACCGACCTGGTGACCGATAATACCACCGACTGCTGCACCGCCTAACGTACCCAGCGTGCTGCCATCAGTCAGTACTGCGCCACCTAAAGCACCTGCACCCGCACCGATTGCGGTATTACGATCTCGTTTAGACCAGTTAGAACAGGCACTCAGAGACATAGCCAGCGTAATCGCCAGAACAGCCGCGGTCATTTTTTTGCTCGTTACAAACATAATACTCTCTCCTGAATTTATGATTCACGGAAGTAAGCTCTCTTTAACTATAATAGTTAAGACGCTTTCTGAAAAAGTTATTTTCCGTGAAATCCTCTCGCGCAGGGTTATATCACGCAGGTGACAGTCACTTCCTGTTATATCGCTAATGTTAAGTTTACAACTTTGAAGTTTTAAGGACAGGTAAATAGTCTTAATTAACAACCAGGAATCATCTTAGAGCGGATGATTTGCGAAAGTGCAAATCATCCGTAGAGGAGGGGAAATTAATTGTTGATGACGTGAACCGTCAGTCTATTATGCTCAAGATGCAACAGGTGGCTTGCAGGTATCTTCGAGTCGGTAATGACCCGTTTGATTTTCTCAACAGGGCCGATGGAGTAAGAATGTACGGCACCAAATTTTGAGCTGTCCGTCAGAACGATTGCTTCGCACTCTTTTTCCAACACGGCATTGACTACGTCGGTACGCATCATATCGCGTCCAGTAAATCCAGTTTCAGGTTGCCAGCCATCAATACCAATAAATGCCTTACTGAAATGAACCTGCTGGATACACTGACGTGTCAGAGGGCCAACCATGCTTTCGCTTTTTTTCTGGTACACGCCACCAAGTAGAATGACTTCACAGGGTGCGTCTTTCAACAAATGCGCAATGTAGCTGCTAACCGTAATGATGGTAACATCTTTCTTCTGTTCGCCTAACGTGCGAGCCAGAAGGGCATTGCTGCTGCCATTTTCAATAAAGATAGTTTCACCTGACTGAACCAGAGAAGCCGCAAACTCGGCAAGTTCACGCTTCAACGTATAATTACTCATCATCCGGGTTTCAACATCATCGCTATCAAGCGAAACTGCAAAACCATGCGCGCGGCGCAGATAACTCAGTTTTTCGAGGGTGTTGAGATCCTGGCGAATAGTAACTTCAGAAACACCAGTGGCTTTTGCCAGTTCGGTTACGCTAACCTGACCCTGGTCAATGACCATCTGTAGAATTGTTTGTTGTCGGGAATTCATCGCTGTAATTCTTATAACGTTATAATATTCAATAAAAAAGCTGACGCGCCTGGCATCCTTTTCTGCTAAATGGAAAGCCTGAAAGCACGACTGTTAAATCTCCCACGGTGCCTTCGGGATGTCTGGCGTAGATGCAGCAACCTGGCGCAAGAGTTCTGCTTTTAGTATCTCGAGATTATGGATCGCAGAGTGGTGATCGCCCGCCACAAGGATATCTAACACAATATCAATACGTTCGGCAACGCGCTGGGCATCAAATTCAGACATGAGGGCATCCTTATGGCAAATAAAGGCAAAAATGAATAATGCAAAAATTGCCACTAAAAGAGAAGCGTATAGTGGCAAAGGCCAATTTTCATTCGAGAAAATGATATGTGATAAGATTATATATCGCTAATTATATACATTCGTCTCTTTATGAGCGTTTCAGGTAACGTTTAAACCAACGTTCAAAGGCCACAGCAGGCATTGGTTTGGCAAACAAAAATCCTTGCCTCTCATTGATGCCGTTCTTGGTTAAAAAGGCATCTTCTTTTGTGCTTTCCACGCCTTCGGCGATGACTTGCAGATTCAATGCCTGTGCGACGGCGACAATCGCGCGCACTAATGACTGCGAGACAGGTTGTTTGTGAATATTACGGACAAAAGCCTGGTCAAGTTTAATCGCATCAATGGGAAAGCGGGCAAGTTGCGAAAGCGAAGAGTAGCCGGTGCCAAAATCATCCAAATGCACTTGCGCGCCTAACTGACTAAATTGCTGGATAACGGAGAGGGCGAGTTCATCATTTTCTATCAGACAGCTTTCAGTTAACTCGATATCAATAGGGCAGTATTCAAAATTCAGTTTTTGAAGAACCTGCTTCAGATCGGTAAAAAGAGTTTGATCGGCAAACTGGCGAGCAGAGATGTTCACCGCTACCCGCAGATTAATGCCTTTATCACGCCATTTCGCCACCTGACGCACCACATCGAGAATCACCCAACGTCCTAATGGAACAATTAGCCCAGACTCTTCTGCATAGGAAATAAAGTCTAACGGGGGAATGAGTCCGCGTTCAGGCGACTGCCAGCGCACCAACGCTTCCAGGCTTCGAACTTCACCGCGCCAGGTGATTTTCGGTTGATAATGAATAACTAACTGATCGTTTTCCAGCGCTTTACGCAGGTTGGTATCAAGCCAAAGATATTCGAAAACACGTTGGTTCATTTCTGGCGAAAAAACACAGAACTGTCCGCGCCCACCTTCTTTTGCGGTGTACATTGCGGTGTCGGCATGGCGAATAATGGCTGCGCTGTCCATACCATGTTGTGGCGAAAGTGAAATACCGACGGAACAGCCAGTATAGACTTCAATTAAACCAATGCGGAAGGGTTGGCGAAGCCGGGTTAAAATACGCGATGCCATCGCTTCCAGTGCGCTTTGTGATGTATTGGGTGCCAGTACCAGAAACTCATCCCCGCCAGGACGCGCCAGCACCTGATCCTGTTCAAGGCAGCTTAAAATGGCCAGTGACACCTCACGTAATAACTGGTCGCCAAATAAATGCCCGTAAGCGTCGTTTACCTTTTTAAAATTGTCTAAATCAAGATATACAACACCAACCTTACAGTCGTTAGCTTGATCAATGGCATGATCGATTAACGCCTGCATGGCGTTACGATTCGGTAGTCCAGTGATGCTGTCGGTATTTGCCAGTATGCGAAGTCGTTCCTGGGCGCGACGCTCTTCGGTAATATCGGTGCCGGAACAGATTAAATAGATCTCATTTTTGCCGCTACCGCTGTGCACAAATTTGTTGCGAAACAGAAATAGCCGTTGACCTTTGCGCGTTGGTATCCAGAGCTCAATTTCATAAGCATTACCGCTGCGAAAAAAGCCACGGTTATTGCGGCTGGATGCTGCAGCTTCACGACGGCTCATAAACAGCTTAAATACGCTTTGCCCAATGACATCGTGCTCTTTGAAACCTGTGTATTCTTCACATAATCGGTTAAACCGTTGGATATTTCCCCGGCTGTCAAGAATGACTATCGCGGAATGAGCTTCAGACACTACCTGTTCAGCAAAAGAAAGCCCATGCGATAAATCGCGGGCTACTGCAAGTGTGTCATGCCATGCAGACGCGTTGCCGCCCCATTCGCGCTTATTGATTTTTCGTCCAACCAGATGCACAGAAAGATCGCTCTCATTGACGGTCAGACTCATCATCAAGCTGGAAGTGATGACCGTCATTTCCCTGATGCGAGCAGCCTGTTCGGCAGATAACTGCAAAGTACGTTCAGGTTCTGTGGTTTCGGTGGTGGAAAAGCGCAAAACATCGCTGCTTTCCGATAAACGCCAGTATGGATTGTGCGATCCGAGAAAGTTGTACAACGTTGTGGACTCCCTAACTGTTTTCATGAAGCGTGTCTTCCGGTTAACAGCGGAGTTCGCGATTAAAAGAAAGGTCCAACATGAATTACATAAAATTAGCGACGGCTAAACGTATTGTTTTATTTATATATTTATTTGTAATCCAGTTTTGGAAAAACGCCAGTTTACAAACGAAAGTCTGTGAAAAAAATCTGGGGGGATAAAAATGAATGCGGAGACGAGTCAAGTAAACGGCCCATCCGTAATGAATGGGCCGCAAAAGAATATTACGCTACCGGACGAGCAATAATGCTGCGAGTTTCCATACGAACTTCGGCAATAGTGACGTCGATAACATCGGTTACCTTGTAAACCGTTTCACCTTTAATTTGCACGGTGCCATTTTCCTGACTGCAAACCAGTTCATCACGCACAGCGTGTAAGAAAGGCGCAGGAATAAAAGCGATAGCGCCGTTATCAACCAGACGCACGCGCATGCCGCCACGGCTGATATCGACAATTTCTGCCGCAAAACGGGTGTCGGTCCCGGCTTTGTCTTTCAGGAAGCGTGCGTATAACCAATCACCGACATCACGTTCCGCCATCCGGTTGAGACGACGACGCTCTGCCATTTGGACGGTGATTTCATCCTGCGGACGCGTCGCTGTTTCGCCTTTAATGATCGCTTTTAGCAGACGATGGTTGATCATATCGCCATATTTACGGATCGGTGAGGTCCAGGTGGCATACGCTTCCAGGCCGAGGCCAAAATGAGGGCCTGGTTCAATGCTGATTTCGGCAAAGGATTGGAAACGACGAATACGGCTGTCGAGGAAACCGGTCGGTTGCGCATCCAGTTCGCGACGCAGTTTGCAGAAACCATCCAGCGTGAGCACTTCTTCAGCATCGACATGCAGACCGTGCGTTTTTAGCAATGCTGCCAGCGCTTCAGCATTTGCCGGATCAAAGCCCATATGCACGTTATAGATGCCAAAACCGAGCTTATCGCGCAGTACGCGGGCCGCACAAATGTTAGCGGCGATCATCGCTTCTTCGACAATACGGTTGGCAATGCGACGAGGCTCGGCGACGATATCCAGCACTTCACCTTTTTCACCGAGAATAAAACGGTAATCCGGGCGATCTTTAAACACCAGTGCATGGTTATGGCGCCACTCGCTGCGACGCTGACAAATTTGCGCCAGGAGGCGAATTTGTTCGGCAATGGCCTCATTTTCTGGCTGCCAGTCGCCGGTGTTTTCCAGCCAGTCGGAAACCTGGTCATAAACCAGTTTCGCTTTGGACTCGATGGTTGCGGCAAAGAACTCGATATTGTCTTCAATGGTGCCATCTGCGGAGAGCGTCATCCGACACGCCAGTACCGGGCGAACTTCATTGGCGCGCAGTGAGCAGAGATCGTCGGAAAGCTCACGCGGCAGCATTGGGATGTTGAAACCTGGCAGATAGTTGGTGAATGCACGAACTTTTGCCGCTTTGTCCAGTTTACTACCTTCTGCAATCCACGCGGTTGGATCGGCAATCGCCACGATCAGTTGCAGTTTGTCATCCGGGAGCGCCTTCGCGAAGAGGGCGTCATCCATATCTTCCGTGCTGGCGCTATCGATGGTGACAAAATCCAGTGCAGTCAGATCTTCGCGCACCAGACCTTCGTCGAGCATTTCAGTAGCAACGCCGTTCGGCGCTTCTTTTTCCAGGTTATGACGCGCCAGAGTTACCCACCACGGCACGAAGTGATCGTCGCCAAAAGTGATGTACTGCGTGAGTTCTGCATAGAAAGAACGATCGCCTTTCAATGGATGACGGCGCATTTCGGCAACTGCCCAGTCGCCTTCTTTGAATTCATGTGTCAGGCCACGGGCTGCGCGGCAAGGAATGGCATCTTTCAATAATGGATGATCAGGGACAATGGCCAGACGGTCATTCTTGCCCTGAACTTTACCCACGAAGCGGGTTAGAAAAGGTTCAACCAGTTCTTCTGGTTCGGCAGATTCACGATCTTTTTCGCTGTGGATGACTGCGATAATTCTGTCGCCATGCATAACTTTTTTCATTTGCGGCGGCGGAATGAAATAATTTTTCTGTGCATCGACTTCCAGGAAGCCAAAGCCTTTTTCAGTGGCTTTTACCACCCCTTCAGCGCGGGGCGTCTGGGAATGCAGTTGCTGTTTAAGCTGCGCTAGCAGCGGGTTGTCCTGAAACATAATTGTCTATTTTGGTGGCCATTAGAGCGGCTGACAGTTTTACGCGATTCTGTCTGACGCAGCAAGGTTAATATGTTTCACCCAACGCGATTTTTAAGCGATTGATCCAGCCACAAAGCCCGCTCCATACCAACAAATTAATAACCTGCGTTGATGATATTTCGTGTTCGAGTAATGGGCTGAACTGGGCGGCGCTAAAGCGATCGGGTGCTCGGGTCAGCCATTGTATCGCCTGAACGGTAGCGCGCTCAACACAATGGCTATCAGCCCACCGATTAATTTCATTTTCGCCCTGACGTAGAATGAGGATTGCCTCTTTATATTCTGCTGTTGAATATGTTTGGCTAGCGAAGCAAGCGGCGCTGCCATTAATCCGCGCGGTTAACAACGTCGCAAGTTGATGGTTGGTTTTGGCGCTAACCAATGTGCTGGCGAATAGCTCCTCAAGGCGTGAAAGTAGAGCTGGGTGAAGATTGAGTATTTCGGTCAGTTGGCTGAGTTCAACCGACGAACTATTCACCGCATCTTCACATGATTTTTCTACGGCGTAGCAGGTACGCCAGCGAGTTGATTCATTCGCAAACAGTGATGCATCGGCGTAGTTTTGCATCTCCAGACCGGGTTGCCAACGAACGGGTTGCTCGAGATAAGCCTGCAATGTGGCAATCACTCGCGCCTGAAAACCGACAAAGCCAATAATTTGGTTAATGAACACACAGTCCCAGGCGGTAAGGCCGACATCTTTAAGATGTTCACGGGACCGACCGTCGATAATAGATGGAGAGAAGGCCAGTTGGCGGGCATATTGTGTGATTTGCGCCAGCCGATGATTACTTTCTCTGGAGGAATCCGGTCCGGGAAGTGGTGTCAGGCGCGCGGAATAGTAGTTGCACAACCGCTGGACGCCGCAGACCTGGGCAACCGTCAGGGCTGTAGACAGGCGTTCATAAGCGGTGAATGTCTGCAAGCGGGTCACGGCCAGCTGATCCGGGAACAACGCTCCGGCGAGTGCACGTGCGGGTGCCAGCCATGACTGAAAAGGGGCCAGCGTTTGTTCCTCAAGAATCACGTCGAGCAAAAAAGGGTCGTTGACCTTTGCGGCTTCGGGTACAAGTGGCAGAACGTTATGCTCTGAAGTGCTGGATTGGATTTCATGATACCAGTGGCTTTTGCCGGAACTATGGCGTTGCTCCATGGGCGCTCCTTGGTCATAACGGAAATCGTTATCCTGACGCAAGGCGGGAAGGGGAGAAAGACGGATCGGCGATAACAAATATCAGAAAGGTATAACAGAGAAAATGGGCGGCAGAACGCCGCCCATCTTGACCAACAGAACGATTATTTCAGTTCCAGTTCGTTCATTGCAGCGATGCTGAAACCGCCGTCAACGTGGACCACTTCACCGGAGATACCGGCAGAGAGATCGGAGCACAGGAACGCTGCGGAGTTACCCACATCCTCGATGGTAACGGTACGACGAATCGGCGTAACGGCTTCGCAGTGCGCCAGCATTTTACGGAAGTCTTTGATGCCGGAAGCGGCCAGCGTACGGATCGGACCTGCGGAAATGGCGTTAACACGCACACCTTCCGGCCCCATTGCGTTGGCCATATAGCGCACGTTAGCTTCCAGAGACGCTTTAGCCAGACCCATAACGTTGTAGTTCGGGATAGCGCGCTCAGCGCCCAGGTAGGAAAGGGTCAGCAGAGCAGAGCCCGGATTCAGCATGGAGCGGCAAGCTTTTGCCATTGCAACGAAGCTGTAGGAGCTAATGTCGTGGGCAATTTTGAAGCCTTCACGCGTTACGGCGTTAACATAGTCGCCATCCAGCTGATCGCCAGGTGCAAAACCAATAGAGTGTACGAAACCGTCAAATTTCGGCCAAACTTTACCCAGTTCAGCGAACATGGTGTCGATGCTGGCATCTTCGGCAACATCGCACTGCAGAACGATGTCAGAACCTAATTGAGCGGCAAATTCTTCTACGCGGCCTTTCAGTTTGTCGTTCTGGTAGGTGAATGCCAGTTCAGCTCCTTCGCGGTGCATCGCCTGAGCGATACCGTAGGCGATGGACAGTTTGCTGGCAACACCGGTTACCAGAATGCGCTTACCGGAAAGAAAACCCATAGCTTTAATCCTTATTGTTGATGCTTGTTGTGCCTGAAAATCAGGCGATTCGTCGTTTTAGTAAACAGTACGAACAGATAAACGGTTATTATAATCAACCTGGCTGTGGGTGGCTATAGTTGCGCTTTCTGTACCGGAGAGAATCAGCAGTCCAGAGCATTTTGCGACGCCTGCAAGGGGCAGGTTGTGGAAATATCTTATAGCGTCTGGCTTTAAAACTATTCGTATTACTTCCGGTAAGTTTGATGATAAAACAGACGCGGATTTATCAGGTCCGGCGTTTGTTGTGTCATCGGCGATTAATAATCTGGCGCCAATCAGTCGCTGTCTTATCTCTGACAAATAGCCTCCAATTTAATATTGTCAACTATCTTCACAGAATCTCCACAATCTCTTCATTATCAGAATATACACCATGAATAAGATAAAAATACTTTCCCTCACTTTGGAGAAATGTATAATTGGCAAAAATGAGAACGATCGTTCTCACTAAGTGGAAGGACAGGAGACAGAAATGACCAGCAAGCTGGAGATACGTCACAAACAGCGTCAGGATGAAATCATCAACGCCGCCCGTCGGTGTTTTCGTCGCCACGGGTTTCATGCCGCCAGTATGTCGCAAATTGCCAGCGAAGCTCAACTTAGCGTGGGTCAGATATATCGTTACTTCGCCAATAAAGACGCCATTATTGAAGAGATGGTTCGCCGTATCATCGACTTTCGTATTGCCCAGATGGACATTGACGCGCGTACCGATCACTTCCCGGAAGTTCTTGCTTTGCGGAAATCCTTAAATGAGGACGACGACGCGTTGATGCTGGAAGTGGCTGCAGAAGCCACACGCAACCCACGGGTGATGGCGATGCTCGAGGAAGCTGACGCCAGAATGTTCGCTAACGGTTGTGCGCATATGAAAAGAATGCATCCCCATCTTAGCGATGAGCACATTCGTTGCTGCGTTGAAGTGCTTGCCACCATGATGGAAGGTACGGTTTATCGTCGCTTAACACCGCAAAAAAGCGATCCCCAACGTCTGCAAAAAATATATCAGGACATTGTTAGCATGTTGATAAATTAATAAGAAAAGAATTAACCGATAGTGGGGGATATTAATCCCCCTTATTTCATTGCGAAATTCATTTCGCGATGCGGGTCGTTATATCTGAATATCCCTGGCATATCCTCATTGATTTTAATGAGGAGGGTATTGTTCACCCTGGAGAAAATAATGAAGTATATAGCAACGTCTGTAGTGGCAATGCTGCTTTTATCTGGTTGTGATAATACGCAAAATAACAATTCATCCCCGTCGGAAACAGAAGTGGGCGTTGTTACGCTCAAATCTCAACCGGTTTCGGTAGTCAGTGAATTAACCGGACGCACCAGTGCGGCACTCAGTGCTGAAGTACGTCCGCAGGTTGGGGGAATTATCCAGAAACGCCTATTTACTGAAGGCGATTTGGTTAAGGCCGGACAACCATTGTACCAAATTGATGCGGCCAGTTATCGGGCGGCATGGAATGAAGCCCGGGCAGCATTACAACAGGCACAGGCACTGGTAAAAGCCGATTGCCAGAAAGCGCAGCGTTATGCCCGACTGGTGAAAGATAACGGTGTCTCACAACAGGATGCTGATGATGCTCAGTCTACCTGCGCACAAGATAAAGCCAGTGTTGAAGCGAAAAAAGCCGCACTGGAAACCGCGCGCATTAATCTTGACTGGACCACGGTAACCGCGCCGATTTCGGGGCGTATTGGCATTTCGTCGGTGACCCCTGGCGCACTGGTGACCGCGTCGCAGGATACGGCGTTAACGACTATTCGTGGTCTGGATACAATGTATGTCGACCTCACTCGCTCCAGTGTCGATTTATTACGTCTGCGTAAACAGTCACTGGCGACCAACAGTGACACCATGAGCGTCTCACTTATTCTGGAAGATGGCACAACCTACAGCGAAAAAGGGCGTCTGGAACTCACCGAAGTCGCTGTGGATGAGTCTACCGGCTCGGTGACATTACGGGCGATTTTCCCCAATCCACAACAACAGTTATTACCAGGCATGTTTGTTCGCGCTCGTGTCGATGAAGGCGTGATGGAAGACGCTATTCTCGCGCCTCAACAGGGCGTCACGCGCGATGCTAAAGGCAATGCAACTGCGCTGGTGGTGAATAAAGACAATAAAGTAGAGCAGCGAACGCTCGAAACGGGAGAAACGTATGGTGATAAATGGCTGGTGCTGAACGGCCTGCATAACGGCGACCGACTGATTGTTGAAGGTTCTGCAAAAGTCACTTCAGGGCAGACGGTCAAGGCTGTTGAAGTTCAGGCTAATGGAGGCAACGCCTGATGTTTTCGCGCTTTTTTGTTCGTCGTCCGGTCTTTGCCTGGGTTATCGCCATTTTGATTATGTTGGCGGGTATTCTGGCCATTCGCACATTACCCGTCGCGCAATATCCTGACGTTGCGCCGCCGACCATAAAAATTTCAGCCACTTATACCGGTGCTTCAGCCGAAACGCTGGAGAACAGTGTGACCCAGGTTATCGAACAGCAACTCACCGGGCTGGATAATTTGCTCTATTTCAGCTCAACCAGCAGCTCTGATGGTTCGGTCAGTATTAATGTGACCTTTGAACAAGGTACCGATCCCGACACTGCACAGGTTCAGGTGCAGAATAAAATTCAGCAGGCTGAGTCACGCTTACCGAGTGAAGTGCAGCAAACGGGCGTCACAGTGGAAAAATCACAAAGCAACTTTTTGCTGATTGCTGCCGTGTATGACACCACTGACAAAGCCTCCAGTTCGGATATCGCCGACTGGTTGGTCAGTAACGTTCAGGACCCGCTGGCGCGCGTTGAAGGTGTGGGGAGTCTGCAAGTTTTTGGAGCTGAATATGCTATGCGCATTTGGCTTGACCCGGCCAAACTGGCGTCTTACTCGCTGATGCCTTCAGACGTGCAAAGTGCTATCGAAGCGCAAAACGTGCAGGTTACTGCCGGGAAAATTGGGGCATTGCCCTCGCCGAATACTCAGCAACTGACGGCGACAGTACGTGCGCAGTCTCGTTTGCAGACGGTGGATCAGTTCAAAAATATTATCGTGAAAAGCCAGTCAGACGGCGCAGTTGTTCGCATAAAAGATGTGGCTCGCGTCGAGATGGGCAGTGAAGATTATACCGCGATCGGCAAACTTAACGGTCACCCGTCTGCCGGGGTTGCTGTAATGCTTTCGCCCGGTGCGAATGCGCTGAATACGGCGACGCTGGTCAAGGATAAAATTGCAGAGTTTCAGCGGAACATGCCGCAGGGATACGACATCGCATACCCGAAAGACAGCACTGAATTTATTAAAATCTCCGTAGAGGACGTAATTCAGACACTGTTTGAAGCCATCGTACTGGTGGTTTGCGTGATGTATTTATTCCTGCAAAACCTGCGTGCCACACTGATTCCGGCGTTAGCTGTCCCCGTCGTTTTGCTGGGCACATTCGGCGTTCTTGCGTTGTTTGGTTATTCGATTAATACCCTGACGTTGTTTGCAATGGTGCTGGCGATCGGCTTGTTGGTGGACGATGCCATTGTGGTGGTGGAGAACGTCGAACGCATTATGCGTGACGAAGGGTTGCCCGCGCGTGAAGCCACGGAAAAATCAATGGGCGAGATTTCTGGCGCACTGGTTGCTATTGCGCTGGTGTTGTCAGCCGTATTCCTGCCGATGGCCTTCTTTGGGGGATCTACGGGAGTAATTTATCGTCAGTTTTCGATAACCATTATCTCCGCAATGCTGCTTTCCGTGGTGGTGGCATTGACCTTGACTCCCGCGCTGTGCGGTTCCGTCCTTCAGCATGTTCCGCCGCATAAAAAAGGCTTTTTCGGCGCATTTAACCGCTTTTACCGCCGTACTGAAGATAAATATCAGCGAGGCGTAATTTATGTCCTGCGCCGTGCTGCCCGAACGATGGGTGTTTATGTCGTGCTGGGTGGCGGAATGGCCCTGATGATGTGGAAACTGCCGGGCAGTTTCTTACCCACTGAAGACCAGGGCGAAATCATGGTGCAGTACACGCTGCCAGCTGGGGCGACCGCGGCTCGTACAGCAGAAGTGAATCGCAAGATTGTTGACTGGTTCCTGGTAAACGAAAAAGCAAATACCGATGTCATCTTTACCGTTGATGGTTTCAGTTTTAGCGGCAGCGGACAGAATACCGGGATGGCGTTTGTCTCGTTGAAAAACTGGTCACAACGTAAAGGGGCAGAAAATACCGCCCAGGCTATCGCCTTACGGGCAACCAAAGAGTTGGGGGCAATTCGTGATGCAACGGTATTTGCCATGACGCCGCCTGCAGTTGATGGTCTGGGGCATAGCAATGGCTTTACGTTTGAATTAATGGCAAGTGGTGCGACTGACCGCGAAACCTTGCTTAAAATGCGTAATCAGTTGATTGAGCAGGCTAATCAAAGCCCTGAGCTGATTTCTGTACGTGCCAATGACCTGCCGCAAATGCCGCAATTGCAGGTAGATATCGATAACAATAAAGCCGTATCGCTGGGGTTGAGCTTAAGTGATGTCACCGACACGCTGGCAAGCGCGTGGGGCGGTACTTATGTGAATGACTTTATTGACCGTGGTCGTGTGAAGAAAGTCTACATTCAGGGCGACAGTGAATTTCGTTCTGCGCCGTCAGATTTAGGAAAATGGTTTGTGCGCGGTAGCGATAACGCCATGACACCGTTCTCTGCTTTTGCCACTACGCGTTGGATCTATGGCCCGGAAAAACTGGTGCGCTACAACGGTTCTGCGGCCTATGAAATTCAGGGCGAAAACGCGACTGGCTTTAGTTCCGGCGATGCAATGACAAAAATGGAGGAACTGGCAAACAGTCTTCCTGCGGGAACGACCTGGGCCTGGAGTGGTTTGTCATTGCAGGAGAAACTGGCCAGTGGTCAGGCATTAAGTCTGTACGCAGTCTCTATTCTGGTGGTTTTCCTCTGTCTTGCAGCCCTGTACGAAAGCTGGTCAGTTCCGTTCTCGGTCATTCTGGTGATCCCACTGGGGCTTCTTGGCGCGGCGCTGGCGGCCTGGATGCGTGATTTAAACAACGATGTTTACTTCCAGGTGGCGCTATTAACCACTATCGGCTTGTCGTCGAAAAACGCCATTCTGATTGTGGAATTTGCTGAAGCGGCAGTTGCTGAGGGCCATTCCCTGAGTCGGGCGGCATTACGCGCGGCGCAGACTCGTTTACGCCCAATCATCATGACCTCGCTGGCGTTTATTGCGGGGGTAATGCCGCTGGCGATGGCGACCGGCGCAGGTGCGAACAGCCGTATCGCCATTGGTACGGGCATTATTGGCGGTACGCTGACCGCTACGTTGCTGGCTATTTTCTTTGTTCCTCTGTTTTTTGTACTGGTGAAACGTTTGTTTGCCGGTAAACCGCGCCGTCAGGAGTAAGTTATGTTGCGTCGTTCTCTTATTTTTCTGGTGCTGTTGAGTGCGGGATGTGTCTCGCTCGATCCTCACTACAGCACGCCTGAATCCCCAATCCCGGCGACCTTGCCGGGAGCACAGGGCCAGGGAAAGGCAATCAGCCATGACTGGCAGCAGGTGATCCACGATCCCCGATTGCAGCAGGTGGTGACCATTGCTCTGAACAGTAACCGCGATGTGCAAAAAGCGATAGCTGATATTGACTCCGCACGGGCGCTCTATGGGCAAACTAATGCGTCGTTATTCCCGACGGTGAATGCGGCCTTAAGTTCGACCCGCAGTCGTTCGCTGACGAATGGTACGGGAACCACTGCCGAGGCTGACGGCACGGTGTCCAGTTTTACGTTAGATCTGTTTGGTCGTAATCAGAGTTTATCTCGGGCGGCGCGGGAAACCTGGCTTGCCAGTGAATTTACAGCCCAGAACACCCGTTTAACGCTGATTGCTGAAATCAGCACCGCCTGGCTGACCCTGGCGGCTGATAACAGCAATCTGGCCCTGGCAAAAGAAACGATGGCCAGTGCAGAAAACTCATTGAAAATTATCCAGCGCCAGCAACAGGTTGGCACGGCGGCAGCGACAGATGTCAGTGAGGCGATGAGTGTTTATCAGCAAGCGCGCGCCAGCGTTGCCAGCTATCAGACACAAGTGATGCAGGATAAAAATGCACTGAACTTACTGGCAGGTACAACGCTTGCGGAAAATCTGCTACCGGGAACACTGGAAAGCCTGCCGGAACAGATGATAAGCCTGGTTCCTGCGGGAGTGTCATCTGACGTTCTGCTGCGTCGCCCGGATATCCAGGAAGCGGAACATAATCTGAAGAGCGCCAATGCCGATATTGGCGCCGCGCGGGCTAACTTTTTCCCGACGATTTCGCTGACTGCCAGCGCTGGTGTTGGCAGTGACGCATTGTCATCGCTGTTCAGCCACGGAATGCAGGTCTGGTCATTTGCGCCATCGGTCACATTACCGCTGTTCACCGGCGGTAGTAATCTGGCGCAGCTTCGTTACGCAGAAGCACAAAAGCGCGGGCTCATTGCCACCTATGAGAAAACCGTTCAGAGCGCATTTAAAGATGTCGCTAACGCACTGGCGCGGCGGACCACGCTTGAAGAGCAACTGGATGCACAGCGCCAGTATGTTAAAGCTGAACAACAAACGGTCGATGTTGGCTTGCGTCGCTATCAGGCGGGTGTTGGTGATTACCTGACCGTGTTGACGGCACAGCGCAGCTTGTGGAGCGCACAGCAGGAGCTGCTGGCATTGCAACTGACTGATTTTACGAACCGGATCACGATCTGGCAGTCGCTGGGCGGCGGCATGTCATCACTCAAGTAAGGAATAGTATGGCTAGAGTCTCTCTTTCATGGGCGTTGATTCTTGGTCTTTTAGCCGGTATCGGCCCGATGTGTACCGATCTTTATTTGCCGGCATTGCCGGAGATGTCTGAGCAACTGGCGGCAACCACGACCATAACGCAATTAACGCTGACTGCATCACTGATCGGTCTTGGCGTCGGACAACTGTTATTTGGCCCTCTGAGCGACAAAATAGGGCGTAAACGTCCGTTAATCTTGTCGTTGCTATTATTTATTGTTTCTTCCATTTTGTGCGCGACAACGAACAATATTTACTGGCTGGTGGTCTGGCGTTTTATTCAAGGGATCGCGGGGGCAGGTGGTTCGGTGCTCTCTCGTTCTATTGCTCGTGACAAATATCAGGGAGTAACGCTGACCCAGTTCTTTGCGCTGTTAATGACGGTGAATGGCCTGGCACCGGTGTTGTCGCCAGTGCTGGGCGGTTATATTGTCAGCACGTTTGACTGGCGCACTTTATTCTGGGTGATGGCTGAAATTAGCACCGTACTGTTGCTGGGCTGCCTGTTATTTATCAATGAGACATTGCCAGAAAATAAAAGGGGCTCTTCATTGCTATTAACCGGACGAAGCGTGGTGCAGAACCGCCGTTTTACGCGCCTTTGCCTGATTCAAAGTTTTATGCTGGCAGGCTTGTTTGCGTACATCGGCTCTTCGTCGTTCGTGTTGCAGAAGGAATTTGGCTTTAGTCCAATGCAATTTAGCCTGGTGTTTGGCCTTAACGGCATCGGACTTATCATCGCTTCATGGATCTTCTCGCGCCTGGCGCGACGAGTTAACGCGATTATATTGCTGAGAGGTGGCCTGATAGCGGCAATTTTGTGTGCATTGCTCACGGTCTTATGCGCATGGATACAATTGCCCATTCCGGCACTGGTGGCATTATTTTTCACCATCGCATTTTGTAGCGGCATCGGCACTGTTGGCGGGGCAGAGGCTATGAGTGCAGTAGGGACGCAAGAATCTGGAACGGCGTCTGCGTTGATGGGGATGAGCATGTTTGTCTTCGGCGGTATAGCCGCACCATTGTCGGGGCTTGGCGGAGAAACACTGTTAAAAATGAGCCTGGCAATTATGGTGTGTTATACGCTGGCATTGCTGGTTGCTCTCACCAGAATCGACAATCAAAAGTAATGAATACCTCATTCTGACGGGGATTTCCCCTGTCAGAATGAGGTACCGAATACTAACGATCTTTACGCCACGCATCCGCCGTCAATGCTTCGCCAAAGTGGCCGGAAATTAGCCGTTTGGTGAGTTCGTGCAGCGGCGATGCCAACACATCCGCAGTGCTACCGCGTTCGACAACTTCTCCCTGATGCATGACCAGCACCTGGTCGCTGATGTGCTTCATCATTCCGATATGCTGGGTAACATAAATATAAGAAATACCCTGTTTCTCTTGTAGCTCCAGCATCAGGTTAATTAGCTGCGAGCGCATCGACATATCCAGCGAGGCGAGGGCTTCATCGGCAATAATCACTTTTGGGCGCAATATCAGCGCGCGCGCCAGACCAAGACGCTGTTTTTGCCCGGGGGCCAACATATGCGGATAGTAACTGACGTGATCCGGTAGCAGCCCAACCATACGCATCGTTTCAATAATCTGTTTGCGGCGCTGTTCCGGTTCCAGGTCGGTGTTCAGGCGCAGTGGAAAATCCAGAATTTGCGAGATACGTTGACGGGGATTCAACGAGGTCGACGGATCCTGAAATATCATGCGAATACGCTGGCTTCGGAAGGAATAATCGCCAAAATGCAGCGGATGATCGTCAATCAATAACTCGCCGCTGGTTGGCTCAATCATTCCTGCCAGCATCTTTGCCAGCGTCGATTTACCGGAACCGTTCTCACCAATAATCGCCAGTGTCTGGCGTTCACGCAGCGTAAAGCTCAATGGTTTTACCGCTTCGACTGTCTGACGGCGAAACCAACCGGTCCTGTAGCGGAACGTTTTGCTTAAATTACGCACTTCGAGCAGAGTTTCTATCATCTCACTCTTTCTCCATGTTCAGCGGGAAATGACAGGCATAGAGATGATTTTTCGCCCCCATCAAACGTGGCGTCACAATGCATTCTCGTTGTGCATAAGGGCAACGTGGCCCCAGACGACAACCAATCGGTAATTGTTCCAGCAGCGGAATTGCGCCCGGCAGGGTATTGAGGCGGCTTTTATGCGGCATCGCACTGCCAAAGTCCGGTATTGCCCGGATTAGTGCCTGGGTATAAGGATGATGTGGCATTGTCACCAACTCCTTACTTGGCGCGCTTTCCACTGTCTGGCCACAATAAAGCACGTTGATTTTATCCGCCCATTGGCTAAGCATTTGTAAGTCATGGCTGATAAGCAAAATAGTGGTGTTGCTGTTTTGGTTGAGACGCGTCAACAGGCGGAAAATTTGCGCCTGCGTTGTTGGCTCCATCGAGTTGGTCGGTTCGTCGGCAATCAGTAGACGCGGTTGATTCGCCAATGCGATGGCAATCATCACTTTCTGGCATTCACCTTCGGTCAACTCGTACGGGAAACTGCGCATCGCATCTTTATGATCTTTAATCCCCACGCGGTGTAGCAACTCAATGGCGCGGCGTTTGCGCCAGCCAAAACGCTGCCACCAACGGCCTTTATAGGTCCAGGCCGGGATGTTCTGCATCAACTGGCGACCCACACGTTCCGATGGATCAAGACACGATTGCGGTTCCTGAAAGATCATCGACACGTTGTGTCCAACCAGTTTGCGCCGTTCGCGTGCGGAGAGACGCAGCAAATCGATATCATCAAAACGCATTCGGTCAGCGGTAACACGCCAGTTATCTTTATTCACCCCACAAATCGCTTTCGCAATCAAACTTTTGCCGGAGCCGGATTCGCCAACAAGACCGCGAATTTCACCTTCGGTTAAGGTCATACTCACGCGGTCGACGGCTTTAACCCACTCATCACCGGTTTTAAATTCAATGGTCAGGTTACGAATATCCAATAATGGCATTATTCCACCCCCGCAATAATCGCACGACGAACGCCGTCGCCAAGGAGGTTAACCAACAACACGCTAATCATAATTGCCGCGCCAGGAAGCATTACGGTCCACGGGGCGACATAAATCAGTTCCAGCGCATCACCGAGCATCGCTCCCCATTCAGGCGATGGCAGTTGCGCGCCGAGGTCAAGAAAGCCCAGCGCGGCGATATCGAGAATTGCCATCGACAATGCGCGAGTGATCTCGGTGACCAGTCCGGCGGTGATGTTAGGCATCACCGCAAACCAGAGAATATTCAGCGTCGTTGCGCCATCCAGACGGGCGGCGATAACGTACTCTTTTTCCAGTTCGTCATGCACCATGCTGTAAATCGAACGTACCATACGCGGCAGCAGTGCCAACCAGACGGCAAACATGGCGTGCGATAAACTCGGTCCGGCAAATGCTACTACGATAATCGCCAACAGCAGGGACGGAATCGCCAGCAAAGTATCCAGAATATGGTTAAGCACCGCTGAGCGCAGACCGTGCGTTGCACCGGCGAAGGTGCCAAGTACCAGACCACAAATCGTCGCGGCGAGCGTCACCACAAATGCGCCCCCCACGGTAGGTGCTGCGCCACTCAATAAACGGCTTAAAACGTCGCGTCCCAGGTCGTCGGTCCCAAGGAAGAACGAGACTTCGCCATAGCGTGACCATGACGGCGGCAACAATTGATAACCAAGAAATTGCTGGTCGATGCCGTAAGGCGCAAACCAGCTACCAAAAATACACAGCACCGCCAGCCCCGCGCAGCCGTACAGGCCGACCATCGCAGCGGCGTCTCCATAGAATTTGCGCCAGGCAGTACGCAGCGTGCCCGGCGGGCGCTTCTCGCTGTATACGCTATCGTAAGGCATACCATTCCTTATGTTTCAGAGGGTTAGCCATGGCACCCAAAATATCAGATATCACGTTAATAATAATGACCAATGAACCGCACACCATCACTCCGGCGGAAATGGCTGCGTAATCCTGCTGGCGGATGGCGTTAATTAACCAGCGCCCTAAACCCGGCCAGCTAAAAACCATTTCGGTGATCATCGCCAGCGTCAGCATGGTGGAAAACTGCAAGCCCAGGCGAGGAATAACCGGAGGTAACGCGTTATGCAGCACGTGGCGACGCAAAATAGTAAAGCGCGACAAACCGCGAGTCGCCGCCGCTTTCACATAGTTTTGGTCATAGACTTCGATGGTGCTGATACGCATCAATCGGATCACTTCAGTTGTTGGCGCAACCGACAGGGTAATCACCGGTAGCACCATATGGCGAAGTGCGCTCATGATCATTTCGTCCCGCCACGGTGAGTCCGAAAGCCAGGCATCAATTAACGCAAAGCCGGTAATCGGTTTCACTTCATAGAGCAGATCGAAACGCCCTGAAACGGGCAGCCAACCTAGCGTGAGTGAACAAAACAGCGTCAACAGAAGCGCCAGCCAGAACACCGGGATGGAAAAGCCCAGCAAGGCGATGGCGTTGATCAAGTTATCCTGCCACTTATGGCGTGTAATCCCGGCAATCATGCCCACCGGGATCCCGACAATCAGCGCAAAACCGAAGGCGAGGATGCACAACTCCATCGTTGCCGGAAAGACTTCTTTTAACTGTTCGGCAATAGGCTGGCCGTTAATGCTGGAAACACCAAAATCCCAGTGGATCAGGCCATTAAACCAGAACACCCAGGCATTCCACAGTGAAGCGCCTTGTAACGGCGCGTGTGGCGTGAAATAGCTCAAACTGAAGCCAACAAAGGTTAGCAGGAACAAGGTGACGATTAATAACAAAATACGACGTAAGGTGAAGATAATCATGGTTTTTTCACCTCTTCTTGCTTCTCGCGATACACCCCTGCGAAGGAGGCGTTACCGAACGGGCTCAGTACCAGACCTTTAATATCGTAACGGTAGGCCTGCAAGCGCAGTGATGAGGCCAGCGGCAGAATGGGCAGTTCCTGCGCCAGAATGCTTTGCGCTTCATCATAGGCTTCAATACGCGCCGCCAGTTGCTGCGAGGAGAGGGCATTACGCAACACGCTGTCGAATTTCGGATCGCACCAGTGGGCAAGGTTGGTTTGCGAGTGAATAGCCGCGCAGCTCAGTAACGGACGGAAGAAACTGTCCGGGTCGTTACTGTCCGTCGCCCAACCAGATAACGTCAGATCATGGCTCATATCCATCAACCGCGCCTCCTGAAAACGACCTTCTACCGGCACAATCACCACTTTCACGCCAACCTGCGCCATATCCGCCTGAATCAGTTCGGCGGTTTTCAGCGGACTGGGGTTCCATGCCTGCGATCGTGTCGGTACCCACAGTTTCAGCGTTAAGTTTTCCAGCCCCAACGCTTTCAGTTGTTCGCGCGATTTCGCTGGGTTGTATTCAGTAATTTTAGCCTCGTTGTCATAAGCCCACGAGGCGCGCGGTAAAATAGAGGCCGCAGTTTCAGCCGTACCATAATAGATGGATTGCATCAGGCGCTGGTTATTGATCGCCAGTGCCAGCGCATGGCGGACAGCTGGATTATTTAGCGGCGGTTTGGCGGTGTTAAATGCCAGATAGGCGACGTTCATCCCCGGGCGCAGCGTTAAACGCAAACGCGGGTCGTCGCGCAAAATGGATAACTGGCTGGCGGCAGGCCAGGCCAGAACGTCGCATTCACCGGTCAGGAGTTTCGACAATCGTCCGGTACCGCCGGAGCCTAAATCCACCACCACCTGCGGCATCAACGGTTTGCCACGCCAGAACTCATCATGACGTTGTAAGCGAATATATTGCCCGGCGCGGTATTCCGACAATTGATACGGCCCGGTACCGACCGGTTGACGGTCGAGTTGTTCCTGGCGATCTTCTTTCTCTAATTTCTGGGCGTATTCGGCAGACATTACCGACGCATAGTGGGTCGCCAGGTGCCATAAGAAGGATGCATCCGGCTGGGCGAGACGGAACTCAACGGTGTGATTATCCAGCTTGCGGACACTTTTAACGTTATCGGCAAATTGCAGACTGTCGAAATAGGGGAAGTTACTGCCGTTGACGTTATGCCACGGATTATTGCGGTCAAAAATCCGTTGGAAGGTAAACACCACATCATCGGCATTCATTTTGCGAGTGGGAGTAAACCAGGCGGTTTTTTGAAACGGGACATCGCGACGCAGGTGGAAGCGATAGGTCGCGCCGTTGTCGAGCACTTCCCAGCTTTCGGCAAGTTCTGGCATCAGGCGATAGGTATACGGATCGACATCCAGCAGTCGATCATAAAACTGGGCGGCAAGGGTATCGACAATTAACCCACTGCTCGCTTTGGATGGGTTAAAGGTGTTGACTTGCCCGCTGACGCAATAGACAAAACCGCTGTCGCGGATATCAGCATGCGGGGGGGATTCAGGCGCGGCTATTGCCTGACCACTCACAAGTCCAGCAATCACCAAAAGAGACGATAATACCTGGCGCATAATATTAAGGGATTTTATGTAAAGAGGCTATCTTACTAATATTTAATGACATTTGCCATTACCGTTTGTGTTCAGGGGTCGTAATGAGGGCCGTGTGGTTGGTCGTTGAACAGGTGGCGTCGCCATCTGTTCAACATTCGTACCCGTGATTTCTCTATAACTATAACTCACAGAACAACTTAGCGAAGAGCAGAGCGGTACGATCGTGAGAAACCCATTAAAGCAGGCTGCAGTGCATGTCATTTTTAGCCGGATGCGGCGTGAACGCTTTATCCGGGCAACGATACTGACCGACTGTCCGCAATTAAATAATTATTCATTACCCCATTGATTCAAAAACTCTGCGATTTCATCAATGCGCGCGGGATTAATCCCCGCTTCAGCGGCCATGTCATGCTGGGCTTCTTCGCTGATCTCTTCATTATTCATCAAACGGGTGAGTAGTAACTGGAAGTAGTGGGCCAGCGGTGTGCGTTCTGCGTCTGCGACAGGTTCTGCGCATTCAGTCGCGTATTCATCGGCAATATCGAAATATTTTAATGGGATATCGTGGTTCATTGTTTGCCCCTGGAGTTAATGCGCTAAGCATAAGGGCGGATGATAGCACTCGTGATCCGGGTCATACATCTTTTTATAGTTAATGGCGCGGCGCATTACCCTCAGGCAGGATAATGCGCCGTGCATCCTGGATATTACGTTTCGCTCACCGGCGTTCTGTCACCATCATACAACGGCACTTTGCGATAGCGGCGGATCAAATACCACAAATATGCGCCGCCTAACGAAGCCCATACCAGACCCAGCGTCAGCGAGGTGGCTTCGAGGTTAATCCACAGCACGCCCACCGTCAGCGCGCCAACCAGCGGCATTAATAAATAGTGGAAGTGTTCCTTCCAGCTTTTATTCATTCCTTTGCGCCGCCAGAAGTGATTGAACACCGACAGGTTAACGAAGGTAAACGCTACCAACGCGCCGAAGTTAATTAACGCTGTGGCGGTAACTAAATCGAAGAACAGCGCCGACATCGCGACAATTCCGACCATAATGACGTTCAGTGCCGGAGTCCGCCATTTCGGATGCACATAGCCAAACACGCGCTCCGGAAACACATTGTCACGCCCCATCACATACAACAGACGCGACACGCTGGCGTGTGATGCCAGGCCAGACGCTAACGTGTTCACAAACGTAGTGCAAAGGAAAATCGACTGGAACAGCTTACCGCCAACGTACAGTGCAATTTCAGGCAGTGCGGCGTCCGGGTCTTTAAAGCGGCTGATATCGGGGAAGAACAGCTGCATAAAGAACGACGCCGCGATAAAGATAACTCCGCCGTATACCGCCGTCAGGAAGATGGCTTTCGGGATCACGCGTGCGGCGTCTGGTGTCTCTTCCGAAGTGTGGTCACTGCATCGAAACCGAGGAACGAGAAGCAGACGATCGTCGCCCCGGTAATAATCGGGATCAGGTGCGCGTTCTCGCTGATAAACGGCTGAAGTGACCAGACGGTGCCAACGCCTTCTCCTTTATGCAGTCCCTGAACCACCAGGAAGATAAACACCACCATGATGGAGATTTGCACCAGCACAAACAGGGTATTGAAGTTAGCGACCAGGTTGACGCTCTTCAGGTTCGCGGCAGTTAAGATGGCGACGAACGTCACCACCCACACCCACGGTGGCACTTCCGGGAAGAGGGCGGAGAGATAGATCTTCGCCAACAAGACGTTGATCATCGGCAAAAAGAGGTAATCCAGCAGCGATGACCAGCCGACCATAAAACCGACGTGCGGGTTAATCGACTTTTGCGCGTAGGTATAGGCCGAACCGGCCTCCGGAAACTGACGAACCAGTTTGCCGTAGCTGATAGCGGTAAACAGCACGCCCGCCAGCGCCAGCAAATAAGATGCCGGAACGTGACCGTCGCTAATACCGGAAACGATGCCAAACGTATCGAACACGGTCATTGGCGTGAGATAGGCCAGACCCATCATCACCACCTGCCACAACTTCAGTGATTTTCGCAGACGGGTTTTGCCAGGTTGCGCAGCAATATTCAGTGGTGAATTAATAGCCATAATTGCTGCCTCCCCTGCGTAATAAGGTTTGCGGTCGTGTCGACCTGAAATCAAACCTGTTTAGCAAGGGAAGCAAAGGGGGCGGAGTCCAGTCAGTCGCAGGGAGGGCGCACACGCAGCCTCCCTCGCCATGCGGGGATTTAATCATCGGCATCATCTCATTTCCTCGTCACAGTCTTAATCGTTAACGGAAGCCCGTTGCCGCCTGCGCTCCATAACGCGACATCCGGGAAATGTCTGGATTACCAGCAAATGTCAGGCCTGGCTCCGCTCAGGCCGATGAAACAACCCCGCAAGGGGTACTATGCATTTTTCAACATCCACTCAATTTCTGTTTCTGTGATGAGGCGCTCAAACTGCAACAACTCATCATTTTTACAGGCGTGATACACATGGCAAAAACGCTCGCCTAAATAGCGGCGCAAATGATCGTTCTCGATAAACTCCCACAGGGCATCGCTCTGGCGAATCGGGAAGGGTAAGCCTTCCTGCTCCAGCCCGTTGCCTTCGACTTCTTCCTGTAACGGCAGTTCGTTATCAAGGCCATGCAAAATACCGGCAAAAATCGCCGCCATCACCAGATATGGGTTGGCATCGGCACCCGCCACGCGGTATTCCACGCGGTGGTTATGACGATCGCCGCACGGAATACGCAGGGCGACGGTGCGGTTGTTATGGCCCCACGACGCCTGCGTCGGCACATACATCCCTGGCTGGAAGCGGCGATAGGAATTCACGTTCGGCGCCAGCAGCGCCATTGATGACGGCATCAGGTCGATCATCCCGGCGAGCATCTTTTTCAGCAGCGGCGAATCTTCGCCTTCCGCGTCAGAAAGCACGTTCTCGCCACGATTATTTTGCATACTGATATGGATATGCATCCCGCTGCCCGCGTGCTCTTCATACGGCTTCGCCATAAAAGTGGCGTGCATCTTATGCTTTTCTGCCATCAGACGCACCAGGCGTTTTAGCGCCAGCGCATCATCGCAGGCTTCCAGCACGTTATCGGTATGGTAAAGGTTGATTTCAAACTGACCCGGCGAGGCTTCGGCGACCGCACCGTCGGCGGGAATTAACTGTAACTGTGCCAGTTCATCAATATCATTGAGCACATCGGCGAAGTGGTTGAGGTTATCAACGGAGTAAACCTGGCTTTGTGTATTGCGGTCATCGGTGCCGGGCGCGCAGGGCGGTTGCAGATACCCTTCAGCGTCGCGCTGACGATCCAGTAAATAGAACTCCAGCTCTACCGCTACAACCGGGAACAATCCGCGCTGGCGTAGCTGCTGCCACAGGCGGTTAAGTACGTTCCGCGGCTCAACGTCAAAGGGAGCGCCATCTTCATCGACCATGGTCAGGAGTATCTGACCGATAAACTCAGGATCGGCGGCAGAAGGGGTTAAGGTACCGAGTATTGGCACACAAGTACGATCTGGTTCACCCATTTCCTGACCCAGGCCCGCTTCTTCTACTACATTGCCCAGAATATCCATTGCAAACACCGAGGCCGGGAAATAACACCCTTTCTCCAGCTTCTGCAGACTTGAAACAGGAATGCGTTTCCCACGGAAACAACCATTCAAATCGGTAAGTAAAACATCAACATATTGCGTATTCGGGTAGCGCTCCAGGTAGCGTTTCACTTCCTGCGTAAAGGCGCTACCCCGCCTCTCTTCTGACTGCTGAACAAAGTTCTCTACTTCAACGATATTGGTTTCCATGATTCTTCGCCTTTGGTTTGTTTTCCGCTCGTTAGCAAAGCGTAAAATATAATGACCACTATTCGAATCTGTATGCAAACTAAATGTTTGTCAAATGTTAAATTGAGTTTGCAAAAATGAAAACCCACTGCTAGATTGAAAAAATATTGAACATAAAGGTCATTTAAACCGCAGTAATGGCGATAATTTAGTCCACTTTGTGAGATTGAGCATGGAAAATATAATGAACAATCCGGTTATCGGTGTCGTAATGTGCAGGAACAGGCTTAAGGGTCATACGACCCAGACTCTGCAAGAAAAGTACCTGAATGCCATCATCCACGCGGGCGGTTTGCCGATTGCGCTGCCACATGCGCTGGCGGAACCGTCATTACTTGAAGAACTGCTGCCTAAACTCGATGGCATTTATCTTCCAGGTAGCCCCAGCAATGTGCAGCCGCACCTATATGGTGAAAACGGCGATGAGCCTGACGCCGATCCCGGGCGTGATCTTCTGAGCATGGCGTTAATTAATGCCGCACTCGAAAGGCGCATCCCCATTTTCGCCATCTGCCGGGGGTTACAGGAACTGGTGGTAGCAACCGGTGGGTCGTTGCATCGCAAACTGTGTGAACAGCCTGAATTGCTGGAACATCGTGAAGATCCCGAACTGCCGGTGGAGCAGCAATATGCGCCGTCGCACGAAGTTCAGGTTGAAGAGGGGGGATTACTGTCTGCATTGTTACCTGAATGTAGCAACTTTTGGGTAAACTCTCTGCATGGACAAGGGGCGAAGGTCGTTAGCCCGCAGTTGCGTGTTGAAGCTCGCTCGCCGGATGGCCTGGTTGAGGCGGTGAGCGTCATCAATCATCCTTTCGCGCTGGGCGTACAGTGGCACCCGGAATGGAACAGTAGCGAGTACGCGCTTTCGCGTATATTGTTCGAGGGCTTTATCACCGCTTGTCAGAACCATATCGCTGAAAAACAGCGACTCTGACCACTACAGTTAAGGAAATGCAAATATGAGTGATGAGGGACTGGCGCCAGGAAAACGCTTGTCAGAAATCCGCCAGCAGCAGGGGCTTTCACAACGTCGTGCCGCCGAACTCTCCGGGCTGACTCACAGTGCTATCAGTACGATAGAACAAGATAAAGTCAGTCCTGCCATCAGTACGCTGCAAAAGCTGCTGAAGGTGTATGGTCTGTCACTCTCGGAATTCTTTTCCGAGCCGGAAAAACCTGATGAACCGCAGGTCGTCATTAATCAGGACGACTTAATTGAAATGGGCAGTCAGGGTGTGTCGATGAAGCTGGTGCATAACGGTAACCCGAATCGCACGCTGGCGATGATCTTTGAAACGTACCAGCCGGGCACAACCACTGGGGAAAGAATCAAGCATCAGGGTGAGGAAATAGGCACTGTACTGGAAGGTGAAATTGTTCTGACCATTAATGGTCAGGATTACCACCTCGTCGCGGGGCAAAGTTATGCCATTAATACCGGCATCCCGCACAGTTTCAGTAATACGTCGGCAGGCATTTGCCGAATTATCAGCGCCCATACGCCCACCACGTTTTAATCTTTTTGTTCTGTAAGCCGGGTAAGCGCAATGCGCCCGGCAATCCATAAAGAATGTCGCCAGAAATAAACGGGCATGCGGCCCGGGGATCTCTGCGCCCTGACGTTCACAAACTGCATATATCTGATAGACGTGAAACAGGAGTCATAATGAATTTTCATCATCTGGCTTACTGGCAGGATAAAGCGTTAAGTCTCGCCATTGAAACCCGCTTATTTATTAACGGTGAATATACCGCTGCGGCGGAAAATGAAACCTTTGAAACCGTTGATCCGGTCACTCAGGCACCGCTGGCGAATATCGCGCGCGGCAAGAGCGCCGATATCGACCGTGCGGTGAGCGCAGCACGCGGCGTATTTGAACGCGGCGACTGGTCGCAGGCCGCCCCGGCAAAACGTAAAGCGGTGCTGAATAAACTCGCCGAGTTAATGGAAGCCAACGCCGAAGAGCTGGCACTGCTGGAAACTCTCGACACCGGCAAACCGATTCGTCACAGCCTGCGTGATGATATTCCCGGCGCGGCGCGCGCCATTCGCTGGTACGCCGAGGCAATCGACAAAGTGTATGGCGAAGTGGCGACCACCAGTAGCCATGAGCTGGCGATGATCGTGCGTGAACCGGTCGGCGTAATTGCCGCCGTTGTGCCGTGGAACTTCCCGTTGTTGCTGACTTGCTGGAAGCTTGGCCCGGCGCTGGCGGCAGGGAACAGCGTGATTCTAAAACCATCTGAAAAATCACCGCTCAGTGCGATTCGTCTCGCGGGGCTGGCGAAAGAAGCCGGTCTGCCGGATGGCGTACTGAACGTAGTGACGGGTTTTGGTCATGAAGCGGGGCAGGCGCTTTCGCGTCATAACGATATCGATGCCATCGCCTTTACTGGTTCAACCCGCACCGGGAAACAGCTGCTGAAAGATGCTGGCGACAGCAACATGAAACGCGTCTGGCTGGAAGCGGGCGGCAAAAGCGCCAACATCGTTTTCGCCGACTGCCCGGATTTGCAAAAAGCGGCGAGCGCGACAGCCGCAGGTATCTTCTACAACCAGGGCCAGGTATGCATCGCCGGAACGCGTTTGTTGCTGGAAGAGAGTATCGCCGATGAATTCTTAGCCCTGTTAAAACAGCAGGCGCAAAACTGGCAGCCGGGCCATCCACTTGATCCCGCAACCACCATGGGCACCTTAATCGACTGCGCCCACGCCGACTCGGTACACACCTTTATTCGTGAAGGCGAAGGTAAAGGGCAACTGCTGCTGGATGGTCGTAATGCCGAACTGGCTGCTGCCATCGGCCCGACCATTTTTGTGGATGTAGACCCGAATGCGTCCTTAAGTCGCGAAGAGATTTTCGGCCCGGTGTTGGTGGTCACGCGTTTCACATCAGAAGACCAGGCGCTACAGCTTGCCAACGACAGCCAGTACGGGCTCGGCGCGGCGGTATGGACGCGCGATCTCTCCCGCGCGCACCGCATGAGCCGTCGCCTGAAAGTCGGTTCCGTCTTCGTCAATAACTACAACGACGGCGATATGACCGTACCGTTTGGCGGCTACAAGCAGAGTGGCAACGGTCGCGACAAATCCCTGCATGCTCTTGAAAAATTCACCGAACTGAAAACCATCTGGATAAGCCTGGAGGCCTGAAATGACCGAACATACCAGCAGTTACTACGCCGCCAGTGCGAATAAATATGCCCCTTTCGAGACGCTGAATGAGTCGATTTCCTGCGACGTTTGCGTGGTCGGCGGCGGCTATACCGGGCTTTCCTCCGCGCTGCATCTGGCAGAAGCGGGCTTTGACGTGGTGGTTCTTGAAGCCTCACGCATCGGCTTCGGCGCCAGCGGGCGCAACGGCGGGCAGCTTGTGAACTCCTACAGCCGCGACATCGACGTTATCGAAAAAAGCTACGGCATGGACACCGCCCGTATGCTCGGCAGCATGATGTTTGAGGGCGGTGAGATCATCCGCGAACGTATCAAACGTTATCAAATTGACTGCGACTACCGCCCCGGCGGCCTGTTTGTAGCGATGAATGATAAACAGCTCGCCACGCTCGAAGAGCAGAAAGAGAACTGGGAACGCTACGGTAATAAACAGCTGGAGATGCTGGACGCCAACGCCATTCGCCGCGAAGTCGCCAGCGATCGCTATACCGGCGCGCTGCTGGATCACAGCGGCGGGCATATTCACCCCCTGAACCTCGCCATTGGTGAAGCCGATGCCATTCGTCTCAACGGCGGGCGTGTGTATGAGCTTTCTGCGGTGACGCAGATCCAGCACACTACGCCCGCCGTGGTGCGCACTGCCAAAGGCCAGGTGACGGCGAAGTATGTGATTGTCGCCGGGAATGCGTACCTGGGCGATAAAGTGGAGCCGGAGCTGGCGAAACGCAGCATGCCATGCGGCACACAGGTGATCACCACCGAGCGGCTTTCCGATGAGTTAGCCCGTTCGCTGATCCCGAAAAACTACTGCGTGGAAGACTGTAACTACCTGCTTGATTACTACCGCCTGACTGCCGACAACCGCCTGCTGTACGGCGGCGGCGTGGTCTACGGCGCGCGCGACCCGGATGACGTTGAGCGTCTTGTGGTGCCGAAACTGCTGAAAACCTTCCCGCAGCTGAAGGGCGTGAAAATTGATTACCGCTGGACGGGCAACTTCCTGCTGACCCTGTCGCGTATGCCGCAGTTCGGTCGCCTTGATACCAACATCTATTACATGCAGGGCTACAGCGGCCACGGCGTGACCTGTACCCATCTTGCAGGGCGCTTGATTGCCGAACTGCTGCGCGGTGACGCCGAGCGTTTCGACGCCTTCGCCAATCTGCCGCATTATCCGTTCCCCGGCGGGCGTACGCTTCGCGTGCCGTTTACCGCGATGGGCGCGGCTTATTACAGCCTGCGCGATCGTCTGGGCGTTTAATTTCCGATTAACAGTGAAGAGTCAAAAGGTGTGAAACATGAGCAACAATGAATTCCATCAGCGTCGTCTTTCTGCCACCCCGCGCGGGGTTGGCGTGATGTGTAACTTCTTCGCCCAGTCGGCTGAAAACGCCACGCTGAAGGATGTTGAAGGCAACGAATACATCGATTTCGCCGCAGGCATTGCGGTGCTGAATACCGGGCATCGCCACCCTGAACTGGTCGCGGCGGTGGAGCAGCAACTGCAACAGTTTACCCACACCGCGTACCAGATTGTGCCGTATGAAAGCTACGTCACCCTGGCGGAGAAAATCAACGCCCTTGCCCCGGTGAGCGGGCAGGCTAAAACCGCGTTCTTCACCACCGGCGCGGAGGCGGTGGAAAATGCGGTGAAAATCGCCCGCGCCCATACCGGACGCCCTGGCGTGATTGCGTTTAGCGGCGGCTTCCACGGTCGCACGTATATGACCATGCGCTGACCGGAAAAGTCGCGCCGTACAAAATCGGCTTCGGCCCGTTCCCCGGTTCGGTGTATCACGTGCCGTATCCGTCAGAACTGCATGGCATTTCGACGCAAGATTCCCTTGATGCCATCGAACGCTTGTTTAAATCGGACATTGAAGCGAAGCAGGTGGCGGCGATTATTTTCGAACCGGTGCAGGGCGAAGGCGGTTTTAACGTGGCGCCAAAAGAGTTGGTTTCTGCGATTCGCCGCCTGTGCGACGAGCATGGCATTGTGATGATTGCCGATGAAGTGCAAAGCGGTTTTGCGCGTACCGGTAAGCTGTTTGCGATGGATCATTACGCCGATAAGCCAGACTTAATGACGATGGCGAAAAGCCTCGCGGGCGGCATGCCGCTTTCGGGCGTGGTCGGTAACGCGAATATTATGGACGCGCCCGCGCCGGGCGGGCTTGGCGGCACCTACGCCGGGAACCCGCTGGCGGTAGCCGCCGCGCACGCGGTGCTCAACATTATCGACAAAGAATCACTTTGCGAACGCGCGAATCAACTGGGCCAGCGCCTGACAAACACGCTGATTGAGGCCAAAGAAAACGTTCCGGCGATCGCGGCAGTACGTGGTCTGGGGTCGATGATTGCAGCAGAGTTTAACGATCCGCAAACGGGCGAGCCGTCCGCGGCAATTGCACAGAAAATCCAGCAACGCGCGCTGGCGCAGGGGCTGCTACTGCTGACCTGCGGCGCGTATGGCAACGTGATTCGTTTCCTGTATCCGCTGACCATCCCGGATGCGCAATTCGATGCGGCAATGAAAATTTTGCAGGATGCACTGAGAGATTAATACGCAGAAGCGGGATCAACGCAATAATGTCTGATGCGCCGCGCTTATCAGGCCTGCAAACGACGTATTGATTATGTAGGCCGAATATGGCGTTCACGCCGCATCCGGCGAATCGCATTGCCCAACTCCGCTAAATCTGGTGCTTTTTCAACAACGCGCGGAACTGATGATAGGTTAACCCCAGCAATTCAGCCGCGCGTTTCTGGTTATATTTCCCCTGTTGCAAACTGAGTTGCAGCAACTCTTTTTCCTGCTGCATCTGAAACTCACGTAAATCCAGCGGCAGCGTCGGAAGCGAGGTGGTTTCTGAAACGGCAATGGCTTCTTCAGGTGGACGCCGTTTAAAGGGATCAATAATGATGTCATCAAGCGGATAATCGCTGGTGCCGTGGCGATACACCGAACGTTCCACCACGTTTTTCAATTCACGAATATTTCCCGGCCAGCGATAATTCAGCAATGTTTCTCTGGCGTGCTCGGTAAAACCCGGGAACAGAGGCAGCTTGATTTCCCGACACATCTGGATGGCAAAGTGTTCTGCCATCAACATAATGTCGCTTTCGCGCTCGCGCAGTGGTGGCAGTTGCACTACATCGAAAGCCAGCCGGTCGAGCAGGTCAGCGCGAAAAGTACCTTCATTGACCATCGCCGGGAGATCGGCATTCGTCGCGCATACCAACCGTACATTCACCTGTAATGGCTGGCTGCCGCCAACGCGCTCCAGTTCACCGTACTCAATCACGCGCAATAATTTTTCCTGCACCATCATCGGTGCTGTAGCGAGTTCATCAAGAAATAGCGTACCGCCGTCGGCACGTTCAAATCTCCCTGGATGACGTTTTTGCGCACCGGTAAACGCACCAGCTTCGTGGCCAAACAGTTCGGAATCCAGCAGATTTTCATTTAACGCCGCGCAGTTAAGGGAAATAAACGGCCCTTGCCAACGAGAGGAGAGATAATGCAGACGGCTGGCGATCAGCTCTTTACCTGTTCCGCGCTCGCCGATGATGAGCACCGGTTTGTCCAGCGGTGCGAGATGCGAAACCTGTTCCAGCACTTCGAGAAAGCTGTTCGCCTCACCGAGTAAATTATCTTTGTATTCTGCCATGATGAAATTCGCCACTTGTTAGTGTAATTCGCTAATTCATCCTGGCATGTTGCTGTTGATTCTTCAATCAGATCTTTATAAATCAAAAAGATAAAAAATTGGCACGCAAATTGTATTAACAGTTCAGCAGGACAATCCTGAACGAAGAAATCAAGAGGACAACATTATGGGTATTTTTTCTCGCTTTGCCGACATCGTGAATGCCAACATCAACGCTCTGTTAGAGAAAGCGGAAGATCCGCAGAAACTGGTGCGTCTGATGATCCAGGAAATGGAAGACACGCTGGTTGAAGTGCGTTCTACTTCGGCACGTGCGCTGGCGGAAAAGAAACAGCTGACTCGCCGTATTGAACAAGCGTCGGCGCGTGAAGTTGAGTGGCAGGAAAAAGCCGAACTGGCGCTGCTGAAAGATAGAGAAGACCTGGCGCGTGCGGCGTTAATTGAAAAACAGAAACTGACCGATCTGATTAAGAGCCTGGAACATGAAGTGACGCTGGTGGACGATACGCTGGTGCGTATGAAGAAAGAGATTGGCGAGCTGGAAAACAAATTGAGCGAAACTCGTGCTCGCCAGCAGGCATTGATGTTGCGTCATCAGGCCGCAAACTCGTCGCGCGATGTGCGTCGTCAGTTGGACAGTGGCAAACTGGATGAAGCGATGGCCCGTTTCGAATCTTTCGAGCGCCGTATCGACCAGATGGAAGCAGAAGCGGAAAGCCACAGTTTCGGCAAACAAAAATCGCTGGACGATCAGTTTGCCGAACTGAAAGCCGATGATGCAATCAGCGAACAACTGGCACAATTAAAAGCCAAAATGAAGCAAGACAATCAATAATAACATCCAGGCGGCGTCCGAACACGCCGCCGCTCATCCCTTAAGGAGTACTTATGAGCGCGCTATTTCTGGCTATTCCGTTAACCATCTTTGTGCTGTTTGTTTTACCGATTTGGTTATGGCTGCATTACAGCAACCGCTCCAGTCGTGGAGAGCTTTCGCAAAGCGAACAACAGCGATTAGCGCAACTGGCTGATGAAGCAAAACGGATGCGCGAGCGTATTCAGGCGCTGGAATCAATTCTTGATGCTGAACATCCGAACTGGAGGGATCGCTAATGGCGGGTATTAATCTCAATAAAAAATTATGGCGTATTCCACAACAGGGCATGGTTCGCGGGGTCTGTGCCGGGATTGCTAACTATTTTGATGTACCGGTAAAACTGGTACGTATTCTGGTGGTGCTATCGATTTTCTTCGGTCTGGCGCTGTTTACCCTGGTTGCTTACATCATTTTGTCATTTGCGCTTGATCCAATGCCGGACAACATGGCCTTTGGTGAGCAGCTACCTTCCAGCAGCGAATTGCTGGATGAAGTCGACCGTGAACTGGCGGCCAGTGAAACGCGTTTACGCGAGATGGAACGTTATGTCACTTCCGATACTTTCACGTTACGTAGCCGTTTCCGTCAACTGTGAGGAAAGTTATGAATACTCGCTGGCAACAGGCCGGGCAAAAGATGAAGCCTGGTTTCAAATTAGCAGGCAAGCTGGTACTTCTTACCGCACTGCGCTATGGCCCGGCGGGTGTGGCTGGTTGGGCGATAAAATCAGTTGCTCGCCGACCGCTGAAAATGTTGCTGGCTGTGGCGCTGGAACCGCTGTTAAGTCGGGCTGCCAATAAACTGGCGCAGCGTTATAAAAGGTGAGGGGAGTTCCGCAAAAATTGTTAGATCTCAGGCGTATAATGGATGGCAATTTTCATCCATAGAAGGATACTTATATGTTTAAAAAAGGCTTACTTGCTCTGACTCTGGTGTTTTCACTGCCTGTTTTCGCCGCTGAACACTGGATAGATGTTCGTGTTCCAGAGCAGTATCAGCAAGAGCACGTTCAGGGGGCCATCAATATTCCCCTGAAGGAAGTGAAAGAGCGCATAGCCACCGCCGTTCCGGATAAAAACGACACCGTGAAAGTGTATTGCAACGCCGGACGCCAGTCCGGGCAGGCAAAAGAGATCCTCAACGAGATGGGATATACCCACGTTGAGAACGTCGGTGGCCTGAAAGACATCGAAATGCCGAAGGTCAAAGGTTAACAAATTATTGCCTGAGCGGTGTAAATAACGCCGCTTATTCATTTGATAAATCAAAATTAACCCACATTATTATCTCCAGTATCTAATCCTTTCTACGGCTTTCTGGCACAGGACAGCAATGAAGCGACTTAAAAATGAACTTAATGCGCTGGTGAATCGGGGTGTCGACAGGCACCTGCGCCTCGCTGTAACCGGACTTAGCCGCAGCGGCAAAACAGCGTTTATCACCGCGATGGTTAATCAGTTGCTCAATATTCATGCCGGAGCACGTTTGCCGCTATTAAGTGCGGTGCGTGAAGAGCGCCTGCTGGGCGTAAAACGCATTCCCCAGCGTGACTTTGGCATTCCGCGCTTCACCTATGATGAAGGGCTGGCGCAGTTATATGGCGATCCTCCCGCCTGGCCGACGCCAACGCGCGGCGTCAGTGAAATCCGCCTGGCGCTACGTTTTAAATCGAATGATTCACTGCTGCGTCACTTCAAAGACACCTCCACGCTGTATCTTGAGATTGTGGATTATCCCGGCGAATGGCTGCTCGACCTGCCGATGCTGGCGCAGGATTACTTAAGTTGGTCGCGCCAGATGACGGGCTTACTTAATGGTCAGCGCGGCGAATGGTCGGCGAAATGGCGAATGATGTGCGAAGGTCTGGATCCGTTAGCGCCTGCCGACGAAAACCGACTGGCAGACATTGCCGCCGCGTGGACCGATTATCTCCACCACTGTAAACAGCAGGGGCTGCACTTTATTCAGCCAGGGCGCTTTGTTTTGCCTGGCGATATGGCAGGAGCGCCCGCGCTGCAATTCTTCCCGTGGCCGGATGTCGATGCCTGGGGCGAGTCCAAACTGGCGCAGGCCGATAAACACACCAACGCCGGAATGCTGCGCGAGCGGTTTAATTATTACTGCGAGAAAGTGGTGAAGGGGTTCTATAAGAATCATTTTCTGCGCTTTGACCGCCAGATTGTGCTGGTGGATTGCCTGCAACCTCTCAACAGTGGGCCACAGGCATTTAATGATATGCGTCTGGCGCTGACGCAGCTGATGCAAAGTTTCCACTACGGGCAGCGTACCCTGTTCCGGCGTTTGTTTTCGCCGGTTATCGATAAGCTATTGTTTGCTGCCACTAAAGCGGACCATGTGACCATCGATCAGCACGCCAATATGGTTTCATTACTGCAACAACTGATTCAGGATGCCTGGCAAAATGCGGCGTTCGAAGGGATCAGCATGGACTGCCTGGGGCTGGCGTCAGTTCAGGCGACCACCAGCGGCATTATTGATGTTAACGGTGAGAAAATCCCGGCGCTGCGCGGTAATCGACTCAGCGATGGCGCACCGCTCACTGTTTATCCTGGCGAAGTTCCCGCACGTTTGCCCGGTCAGGCGTTCTGGGATAAGCAAGGCTTCCAGTTTGAAGCGTTTCGTCCGCAGGTAATGGATGTCGACAAACCGCTACCGCATATTCGTCTTGATGCTGCGCTGGAATTTTTAATAGGAGATAAATTGCGATGACCGAACCGTTAAAACCACGTATTGATTTCGACGGTCCGCTGGAGGTCGATCAGAGTCCAAAATTCAGGGCGCAGCAGACCTTTGACGAAAATCAGGCGCAAAATTTTGCCCCGGCCACGCTCGACGAAGCGCAGGAAAAAGAGGGGCAAGTCGAAGCGGTAATGGATGCCGCGTTACGTCCGAAACGCAGTCTGTGGCGCAAAATGGTGATGGGCGGGCTGGCTCTGTTTGGCGCAAGCGTTGTCGGTCAGGGCGTGCAGTGGACAATGAACGCCTGGCAAACTCAGGACTGGGTGGCGCTGGGCGGTTGTGCCGCTGGGGCATTGATTATCGGCGCTGGCGTGGGTTCTGTGGTAACAGAATGGCGGCGCTTATGGCGCTTGCGCCAGCGTGCGCACGAACGCGACGAAGCACGCGATTTGTTGCACAGCCACGGCACGGGTAAAGGCCGCGCATTTTGCGAAAAACTGGCGCAGCAGGCGGGAATCGATCAGTCACATCCGGCGCTGCAACGCTGGTATGCCTCAATCCATGAAACGCAGAACGATCGTGAAGTGGTTAGTTTGTATGCCCATCTCGTTCAGCCAGTACTGGATGCACAGGCGCGTCGGGAAATCAGCCGTTCGGCGGCGGAATCGACGTTGATGATTGCGGTCAGCCCGCTGGCGCTGGTGGACATGGCGTTTATCGCCTGGCGCAATCTGCGTTTGATTAATCGCATTGCCACGCTGTATGGCATTGAACTGGGGTATTACAGCCGTCTGCGCCTGTTTAAACTGGTCTTGCTGAATATCGCTTTCGCGGGTGCCAGCGAACTGGTGCGTGAAGTGGGGATGGACTGGATGTCGCAGGATCTCGCCGCGCGCTTGTCTACTCGCGCCGCTCAGGGAATAGGTGCCGGGTTACTGACCGCACGACTGGGGATCAAAGCGATGGAACTTTGCCGCCCGCTGCCGTGGATTGACAATGACAAACCACGTTTGGGTGATTTCCGTCGTCAGCTCATCGGTCAGGTAAAAGAGACGTTACAAAAGAGCAAAACGTCCGGCGAAAAATAGTGCACTTTCGGGCACTGATCGGATACCTTTACGCCGAAGTGCCCGTTTATCCATCGTTGTGTCAATGTTTGTTGACAGAAACCTTCCTGCTACTCGAATAGTGTCATATCATCATATTTATTGTTTCTTTTTCATGTGAAGGTTCCCATGCGTCTGGAAGTCTTTTGTGAAGACCGACTCGGTCTGACCCGCGAATTGCTCGACCTACTGGTGTTAAGAGGCATCGATTTACGCGGTATTGAGATTGACCCAATCGGGCGGATTTACCTGAATTTTGCCGAACTGGATTTTGACAGTTTCAGCAGTTTGATGGCGGAAATACGCCGTATTGCGGGCGTTACCGATGTGCGCACTGTGCCGTGGATGCCTTCCGAGCGAGAACATCAGGCGTTGAGCGCATTGCTTGAAGCATTGCCTGAACCCGTGCTTTCTGTCGATATGAAAAGCAAGGTGGACATGGCAAATCCGGCGAGCTGTCAGCTATTCGGGCAAAAACTGGAGCGCTTACGTAATCATACCGCTGCGCAATTGATTAACGGATTTAATTTTTTACGTTGGCTTGAGAGCGACCCGCAGGATTCACATAACGAACATGTAGTGATTAATGGACAAAATTTCTTGATGGAGATAACGCCAGTCTATCTTCAGGATGAAAACGACCAGCATGTCCTGACCGGTGCGGTAGTGATGCTGCGCTCAACCATCCGTATGGGCCGTCAGTTGCAAAATGTGGCCGCCCAGGATGTCAGCGCCTTCAGTCAGATTGTCGCCATCAGTCCTAAAATGAAGCATGCGGTAGAGCAGGCGCAAAAGTTAGCAATGTTAAGCGCACCGCTGCTGATCACGGGTGATACCGGCACAGGTAAAGATCTCTTTGCTTACGCTTGTCATCAGGCAAGCCCGCGTGCGAGTAAACCTTATCTGGCGCTGAACTGTGCTTCTATTCCAGAAGATGCTGTTGAGAGCGAACTCTTCGGGCATGCGCCGGAGGGGAAAAAAGGATTCTTTGAACAGGCGAACGGCGGCTCGGTTTTGCTGGATGAGATTGGCGAGATGTCGCCACGAATGCAGGCAAAATTATTGCGTTTTCTCAACGATGGCACTTTCCGTCGAGTAGGGGAAGACCACGAAGTGCATGTGGATGTGCGGGTAATTTGCGCGACGCAGAAGAATCTGGTCGAGCTGGTGCAAAAAGGCGTGTTCCGCGAAGATCTCTATTATCGTCTGAACGTGCTGACGTTAAATCTGCCGCCGCTACGTGACTGTCCGCAGGACATCATGCCGTTAACCGAACTGTTCGTCGCACGCTTTGCCGACGAGCAGGGAGTGCCGCGTCCGAAATTAGCTGCAGATCTAAATACCGTGCTTACGCGTTATGCATGGCCGGGTAACGTGCGGCAGTTGAAAAACGCCATTTACCGCGCACTGACGCAACTGGAAGGTTATGAACTGCGTCCGCAGGATATTTTGCTGCCGGATTATGACGCTGCAACTGTAGCCGTTGGTGAAGATGCAATGGAAGGTTCGCTGGACGAAATCACCAGCCGTTTTGAACGTTCGGTATTAACCCAGCTTTATCGCAATTACCCCAGTACGCGCAAACTGGCAAAACGTTTGGGCGTTTCACACACCGCGATTGCCAACAAATTGCGGGAATATGGATTGAGCCAGAAGAAGAACGAAGAATAAGTGGGATAAATGCCTGATGGCGCAATACCATCAGGCATAATAATTTACGCTTTCAGTACCGAGAGAGCTGCTTCGTAATCCGGCTCGGTGGTGATTTCATTTACCAGCTGGCTGAAAATCACATTATCATTTTCATCAATTACGACAACCGCACGTGCCGCCAGACCTTTCAGTGGACCTTCAGCGATCTCAACGCCGTAAGCTTGCAGGAATTCAGCGTTACGGAAAGTGGAGAGAGTGATAACGTTGTTCAGACCTTCCGCGCCGCAGAAACGAGACTGGGCAAACGGCAGATCGGCGGAGATGCACAGCACAACCGTGTTGTCGATTTCGGTTGCCAGTTGGTTAAACTTACGTACTGATGCGGCGCAAACACCGGTATCAATGCTCGGGAAAATGTTCAGCACTTTGCGTTTACCTGCAAACTGACCGAGGGTGACGTCAGACAGATCTTTTGCCACGAGAGTAAAAGTCTGCGCTTTGCTACCCGCTTGCGGGATGGAATTGGCGACTGTAACCGGGTTGCCCTGGAAATGAACGATTTGTGACATGATTATCTTTCCTGTTTACATATAGTTAACGTCACGCCTAGTTTATGCTAACTGTCAATAACACAGCAATCGCTATTTGCGCTTAATCCGCAGACCACCGCGGCAACAAGGAGTAAAGATGAGAACCGTTAAGGTATTTGAGGAAGCCTGGCCGTTACATACCCCGTTTGTTATTGCGCGGGGAAGCCGCAGTGAAGCGCGCGTGGTGGTGGTTGAACTGGAAGAAGATGGCGTCAAAGGTACGGGCGAATGTACACCTTATCCGCGCTATGGCGAAAGTGATGCCTCAGTTATGGCGCAAATAATGAGCGTGGTCCCACAACTGGAAAAAGGGCTGACGCGCGCAGAGTTGCAAAAAGTTCTGCCTGCCGGTGCAGCGCGTAATGCGCTGGATTGTGCGCTGTGGGATCTGGCCGCAAGACAACAGCAGCAGACGCTGGCTGTACTTAACGGTATCTCTCTTCCTGAAACGATCACCACTGCGCAGACGGTAGTGATCGGTACGCCGGATCAGATGGCAGGCAGTGCCGCAGCACTATGGCAGGCTGGGGCTAAGCTGCTAAAAGTGAAGCTGGATAATCATCTTATCAGCGAGCGGATGGTGGCGATTCGCGCGGCAGTGCCGGATGCGACGTTAATTGTTGATGCTAATGAATCCTGGCGTGCGGAAGGACTGGCGGCTCGATGCCAGTTGCTGGCCGATTTAGGCGTCGCAATGCTGGAGCAACCTCTCCCGGCTCAGGACGATGCGGCGCTGGAGAATTTTATCCATCCATTGCCTATTTGCGCGGACGAAAGTTGTCATACCCGCAGCAACCTGAAGGCGCTGAAAGGGCGCTATGAGATGGTTAATATCAAGCTTGATAAAACCGGCGGCCTGACGGAAGCGTTGGCGCTGGCAACAGAAGCGCGTGCACAAGGTTTCAGCCTGATGTTGGGCTGCATGTTATGCACCTCACGCGCCATTAGCGCAGCATTACCGCTGGCGCCGCAGGTCAGCTTCGCCGATCTCGACGGGCCGACCTGGCTGGCGGTGGATGTGGAACCGGCTCTTCAGTTTACGACCGGCGAATTGCATCTTTAGGATGCCAGCGCAGTAAATTCGCCATCGCAAAAAGATATTTTTCGCTGGCCTCATCGGCGGAGATGGGGGGAAACTCAGCAGTGATACAGTGTAAGTTCAGGTCTGCACACCAACTGCCAAAGGAACCGGGGGTGTCGTAGCCGACGCTGGTTACCAGCGGCAATTCAAACGCCTGGGCCAGCCATTCACCTAATTCACTGTGTCTGGGATCTTCAATACATGCCAGAGGATCGTGGAACGAGACGACCCAGGCGGGTTGAATGCGATGAATGAGCTGGCATAACGCCTGGGTTTCAGGTTCGGAGCCTGGTTTATCTCCGGTCAGCAAGACAACGTCGCGCTCTTCGGCGGCGCTGTTCCAGCGATATACCGTTTCTCCTTCCTTCCAATTGGCGGCGGGAAAGTTTCGGTTTAAATCCACACCATTGGCATTGGCACGTAGACCCAACTGGCAACCGTCGGGATTCACACACAGCACAACATGATGGCGGCGCAGAGACGGTGTTAATGTGCGTAATGCGCAGGAGAGGGCGACGACGGAAGAATTCTCATCGCCGTGGGTACCAGCAAGAATCAAACCACTTTCGCTACTGGCGGCATGGGCGGGAAACCAGAGCAGCGGCGCACCCAATAATGAACGTCCGTAATGTTCAGTTCCTGGGGGGAAAGCGCCCCGTTCGGCGCGTGGGCGAGTCACGGTCATAATCGTCTCTGATAATAGAAGTATTACAGGCAGTGTTGTGCAAATTTTGTGGATTATCAAATCCTTTTCGACAACGATATGTTATCGATCTTTTATCACTTTTTTGCCGGAAGTTATTTGCATTTCTTCAAGGAGAAACAAATAATTACGCATCAATTTTAATGTCGGTTTGAGGGTAACTTATGAAGCACTCTGTTTCAGTAACTTGTTGTGCGCTGTTAGTCAGCAGCATTTCTCTTTCGTATGCTGCTGATGTTCCGAGCGGCACAGTACTGGCAGACAAGCAGGAGCTGGTGCGTCATATTAAGGATGAGCCTGCATCATTGGATCCCGCGAAAGCGGTTGGTTTGCCGGAGATTCAGGTGATTCGCGATTTGTTTGAAGGACTCGTGAATCAGAATGAAAAAGGGGAGATTGTCCCCGGCGTCGCCACCCGGTGGAAAAGCAATGACAACCGTATCTGGACCTTTACCCTGCGCGATGATGCTAAATGGGCAGATGGCACACCGGTTACAGCGCAGGATTTTGTCTATAGCTGGCAACGTCTGGTAGACCCGAAAACGTTGTCCCCATTTGCCTGGTTTGCCGCACTGGCGGGGGTAAACAATGCTCAGGCGATTATTGATGGTAAAGCTACGCCTGACCAACTTGGCGTCACTGCCGTTGATGCCCATACCCTGAAAATCCAGCTTGATAAGCCATTGCCGTGGTTTGTTAATTTGACGGCCAACTTTGCCTTCTTCCCGGTGCAAAAAGCCAACGTTGAAAGCGGTAAAGATTGGACAAAACCAGGGAAACTTATCGGCAACGGCGCATATGTGCTTAAAGAACGCGTGGTGAATGAAAAGCTGGTGGTTGTACCGAATACCCATTATTGGGATAACGCAAAAACGGTACTGCAAAAAGTGACTTTCCTGCCGATTAACCAGGAGTCCGCTGCCACGAAACGTTATCTTGCAGGTGATATTGATATCACTGAGTCCTTCCCGAAAAATATGTATCAAAAGCTGTTGAAGGATATTCCAGGGCAGGTTTATACACCGCCGCAGCTGGGGACTTATTATTATGCCTTCAATACGCAAAAAGGTCCGACGGCAGATCAACGCGTTCGTTTGGCATTAAGTATGACGATTGACCGCCGCCTGATGACGGAAAAAGTATTAGGCACCGGTGAAAAACCAGCATGGCATTTTACGCCAGATGTTACTGCCGGATTTACGCCGGAGCCTTCGCCGTTTGAACAAATGAGTCAGGAAGAACTGAATGCGCAGGCAAAAACTTTGTTGAGCGCAGCCGGTTATGGTCCGCAAAAACCGCTGAAGCTGACGCTTTTGTATAACACTTCAGAAAACCATCAGAAAATTGCGATTGCCGTAGCATCGATGTGGAAAAAGAATCTTGGTGTGGACGTCAAATTGCAAAATCAGGAATGGAAAACCTATATCGATAGCCGTAACACCGGTAATTTTGACGTTATCCGCGCATCATGGGTTGGGGACTATAATGAACCGTCTACCTTCCTGACACTGTTAACGTCAACGCACTCGGGAAATATTTCACGTTTTAATAATCCGGCATACGATAAAGTGCTGGCCCAGGCATCGACTGAAAATACCGTTAAAGCGCGCAATGCTGATTACAACGCGGCAGAGAAAATTCTCATAGAACAAGCGCCTATTGCACCGATTTACCAGTATACCAATGGGCGATTAATCAAACCGTGGTTGAAAGGTTATCCCATTAATAACCCGGAAGATGTGGCCTATAGCCGCACAATGTATATTGTGAAGCATTAATATGATGTCATCTGGCGCGTTTATGCGCGCCAGATTTAACAACCCCGATAAAATACCTTCTTTTTTTAAAATCCCCCTATAAAAATCACACCCAAGACAATTATTTGAATTTTTCTGCCAATGTCCAGCATAAATAATAATCAAATATTTTATTTAAAAGGTGTATTACATACTCCCAATATATGCTGTGCTTTACTTTTCTTTACAACGCAAGACGTATTGCGTTCCTTGTGAAAGTTTTCATTCGCAAACAGACACACAGCTAAAATGGGGTGGTAAAATGAAAAAATCCTTAGCTATTCCTTTAGTTATCTCGTTATTACTCCTTCATTATCCTTCTTTAAGTCTGGCCGCAGAATCACTGCCCGATGCCACGTCGTTGGGGCTGGAAAACTTAACGAATGATCTCTCACGACAAGAATTGTTTGTAAAAATACTGGAATCGGATCCATCTCGTGATAAAGAGTTTGATTCCTTTGCGGTAAAAAAATATTTTAAATTTCCGGCTGATGTCGCTTACGATTCGGTATTGAATCAACCACGACCCAGTTCTTTATTTGGTGTGGATATCAGCCATCATAACGGTAAAAACTTCCCGATCGAACTGTTGGCAAAAAATAAGTCTGTGTTCTTGTATATGAAGTCCAGTCAAGGAACGCGTTATGTTGATCCTGAATTCGCCGGTTTTTGGCAGCGGGCTGGGGATACTGAGCGAGGGATAAAACTTCACCGTGGGGCCTACCACTTTCTTTCCAGTGGCACACCGGCAGACGACGCGGAATTGTGGGGACGCAAGCAGGCAATGACGTTTGTTAAAGTTATTAAAGCCAATGGCGGGTTAAGGGCGACAGATATGCCACCGGCGGTGGATGTTGAGTGGGATGTAGATTCATCAACAGGTAAGGACCGCTGGCAGAAGCGTAAACCCACTGAAATAATCACGATGATCAAGGCATTCACCGCGCAGGTAGAAGCCGATTTAGGGCGTAAACCGGTTATCTACACTGCGCGGGCGTGGTGGAAAGATGCCGTCGGCGGAGAAAAAAGTTTTGCCCAGGTTGCAGAACATAATCTGTGGCTGGCTGATTATTCTAATCAGGCACAGGCCAGCGAAACGCCGCGTTCAATTAACCAGACAAAATGGGCAATCTGGCAGTTTACCGATGCTGCGCAGCTTAATTTGGGATCAAGTCAGAAATTCGATGCCAGTATATACAAGGGCCCGACCGCTGAGTTTTATTCCACTCTGGGTGTGCAGGAGTTTTAAATCATGAACAGGCGATGGCCAAATTTATGTAAAACGCTCCTGGGGCTGTTAATTGCAGGAATATCACTGGGAATGACTGATGTCCGCGCAGATGACATTTGCAAAAATGGCGCAATGGTCCCTGATGAATATTGTCATTTTTTTGTCCACTATGGGCCAGAAAACCCAGGGAAACTGGATATCCGGATCAGTGATGCGTTAAAAATACCCGATCAGGATGCAGCGAAAACTCGCTCCATCGGGTTGATTATTGCAATTTCAAAATATCCACTATTACACGCAGATATTCCGGCAGCCGCGGTGGATGGCCAAAGAATGGCTGATTTTCTGATCAACGGACAGAAGTTTGATGAGGTTATTCTACTAAGAGATCAGGAAGCTTCATTAGATAATATTAATTATTTTTTAAAGGAATATTTACCTGCCAGAGGGATGATGTTTGATAAGAAAGCTCGCTTGTTAATTGCTTATTCAGGTCATGGTCGTTTTGGCACTCAAAATGGTAATTCTGATAAAGCCCCTGCATTTGTATTGAGCAACGCTACGGATATTGATGGTTCAAAAGGGATGTATGAAATGCCAGCTCTGAACACACAACTTAATATTCTGGCAAAGCGTTATTTCCATGTTCTGACTTTAGTCAATGCTTGCTTTGGTTCTGGCTTGTATGGCATGACTATCGGCGCGGGTAATTCTAACTCGTACAGTAATCCTGGTGCCTATGCAATAGCTGCCGGTGATGATAAAACAGAGGTTTACTCACTGGAGGCAAAGCGCGGTAGTGTCTTTTTCGATACAATTATCAAAGGAGTAACGAATGGCGTTGCCGACGAACGTTTTGGTAAGTCGTATATGGTAAAGGTAGATGGAAAAAAGGAATACTACGCAGGAATAACCAGAACGTTGAGTTTATTTATCTATGTTAATGATCAATATTCAGATATTAATGAAAAACTGGATGAACAAGGTAAGGGATTACATTTAAGCGATGCCTGGATAGGTGCAACAGAAATGCCCGCGGGTCCTGGGGGATTCTTCTTCATCAATGAACCTGCGGCAAATCGTCTGGATAATAAGACTCAGCTGGCTGCGGGTAAAGCAGGGGAGTTTACGAATATTGATGTGGCCTCATTCTCGATTGATAAGTCAGCCCCTGTCCCCGCAGATAATCAGGAAAAAGATAATAAATCGATTGAGATTCCTTATGGCCCCGTAAGTGCAATTCCCAACCGTCCTGACATTCGTATTTTTAAAACGCCGGAAATTTACCCGATTCACGGGCATGATATTTCTTCTAACGATGGTGAAATAGACTGGAAATTATTCCAGGAAAAATCGTCTGCGCGTTTTGTTTATGCGAGAGTGGTTGGCTGGAGAGGCCCCGATTCATCATTTAAGTCTCACTGGAAACAATTAGCTGATTCCAAATTTGACCGTGGAGGTTATTTCAAATTTGATTTTTGTCGCACACCTGAGGCGCAATTGGAAACAGCAAAAAGTCTCCTGCCCGCAGAGCCGAAAATGTTACCGCCCGGTATTTTATTGGTAAATCCTGAAGGTGAAGATACAACTCAACTAAACTGCTTTAAAAAATCGGGAATGGCTAATGCACGGAATGATATTTTACGTTTTGCCGATTTAATCTACCAAAATTATCATAAAATACCCATATTTTATGGAAATCATAATAATCTGTCACATTTTATGGATAGCCGATTCGAGCAGTATATGGTGTGGATGGGGTATTGGGGACAAGCTGGTGTGAAGCTTGAAGGACGCAATCCCTGGACGCTTTGGCAATATTCAGGGAATGAAACGGTGCCGGGGATCGGTCACAGCACGGAGTCTGAAGTTTTCTTTGGTACTGAGGAACAATATGTTCAGTTTAAAGCTGGCGAGAATAATGTCGCGCTGGCTGCTGTTAATTGAATAATAAATAAGACTGGATGGCGAATAAACATATCGCCATCCAGTTTCTGCAGGTTATTACTTCACCTGTTCTGGTAGTGTGTTATTCTCCATATACAATGTCTGGCTGGGGAAGGCAAAATCTGCGCCATGCGACTGTACAATATCGATAATTTTCAAATATACGTCCTGCTGGGCGGCAAGCCATTCGGCCCAAACCGTGGTTTTGGTAAAACAATAAACCATAATATTTAGCGACGAATCGGCAAACTGGTTGAAATAAACCAATAGGGTTTGCTGCTGGTCGATGGCGGGATGATTTTTAAGCATTTCGCGTACCGCTTCGACAATAACGCCCACTTTAGCCGCATCTTCATAACGTAAACCAATGGTCGTAGTAATACGACGGTTGGTCATTCGTCCTGGGTTTTCTACGCTGATCGACGAAAACAGTGAGTTCGGCACGTACAGCGGACGATGATCAAATGTGGTGATTTTAGTCATTCGCCAGCCAATTTCTGCCACCGTTCCTTCGATATTTCTGTCAGGAGAACGGATCCAGTCGCCAATACTAAAGGGGCGATCAAAATAGAGCATAATGCCGGAAAAGAAGTTACTCAGAATGTCTTTACCGGCCATACCCACTGCAAGGCCACCAATACCGCCAAAAGTCAGCAAGCCTGAAAGGCTCATGCCGAAATGTTCGCCATAGAGCAGAACAATGACGATGATAATGCTGATTTTAATGATCCGCGACATAATCCGTGCACTGGTAATATCGCGGCCTTTTTTAATCTGCTTCCGTTCAAACTGATTGATTAGAAGGAATAACTTAACCGTCAGGATAAGGGCTATCAGCGACGTACAGATAAAATCAACGGCGTCCGGTGTGATAAATTTGAGTTTGTAGTTTTCGATGACATAATTAATGATGCTACCAACAGCACTGATAATTATGGTGTAGATTAAAAATTGCACTGCGTGGAATAAGAATCCTTTTCTTTTATGATTTCCACGGCGAAACCAAAAGCTCATAAGAATCAATGCTGCGCAACTACCGAAAATAATGACCAGATTAAGCGCATTATTTGTAAACAGTTCAGCGATCATTGTTTTATCAGGCTCCTCCAGATTGTTGACGTCATGCCGGAAACCCCTGGCGGGGTTATTTTATCGCGATAATTCATGCATATCATCAATAGACAGGGAAGGAAGTAGCAATATTAGCTAATTTATCAACGAGTTGATGATATGTTACGCGACAATCTATTGCTTTCAGGGCAGACAACACCAAAATGTCATGGTATTGTTACACACAAGTAACAAAGGGTTTATCTGCAAAAGGATTACATTATGATCATGGCGAAACTGAAGTCAGCGAAGGGGAGAAAGTTTCTCATAGGTTTGTTGGCGGTTTTCATTATTGCGGCGTCGGTAGTGACTCGCGCGACTATCGGTGGTGTTATTGAACAATACAATATCCCGCTGTCCGAATGGACGACATCAATGTATGTGATTCAGTCATCGATGATTTTTGTCTATAGTCTGGTCTTTACCGTGTTACTCGCAATCCCGCTGGGTATTTATTTCCTCGGCGGAGATGAGAAGTAAGTAAAAGAAAAGGCCCGTAACTTCGGGCCTTGAAAGCAAGTGACGAACGATTAATCGTCGTCTTCGTCATCCAGTTCGACAGGTGTCTGGTATTGGTCTGGTTTAATCACCAGCAGGTCGCAGCGAAGATGATCAATCACTTGTTCCGCCGTATTGCCAAGGAATGCCGCAGAAATACCAGTGCGTCCTACGGTTCCCAGAACCACAATGCCTGCTTGTAAATGCTCCGCTAAATCGGGAATCACTTCCTCCGGCAGACCTTTTTCGACATGCGTCATTTTCTCGTCAATACTGAATTTCTGCCGCAGGGCTTTCATCGCCAGTAAATGTTGCCCGCGAATAGCATCGTTATAAACGCTTGGATCAAATTCCGGCAGTTCAATCGCGATATTGATGGGGGTTACTGGATAAGCACCAACCAGATGTACCTCGGTATGGTTGACCTGATCCGCCAGTTCGATCGTCTCTTTCACCAGTTTTTCATTGAGGGCATTATGATACGGCTCTTCGCTGGCGAGATTCACCGCCACCAGTGCCTTACCCCCTTCCGGCCACGGTTGGTCTTTCACCATCCACACCGGGCTCGGGCATTTGCGTAACAGGTGCCAGTCTGTTGGAGTAAAAATCACCGCTTCCAGGCGGTCATGTTGGTGCGCCATTTTTAGCACCAGATCGTGTCCACCGCTAAGTACTTCCTGAATGATGGCTTCGAAAGGACGGTTATGCCAGACCACTTTAATTTCAATGGGAACGCCAGCGTTAAGATAATATTTCGCCTGCTCGTGGATCCACGCAGTACGCTGACTAATGACGCCCTGACGCATGGCGGTCCGCTCGTCCGGGGGAGAGTAGGGTAGTCATCTCATATGAGAAGTCATAAATAGGCAAAAAGGCTTTAATTTTGCCACCAATCCGTTGATGCAAATAAACAGCTCGCCGTAATGCGGGTTGATCGTCCTGATTAGGATCGATAACAACAAGCATGTTCTGATACATAGCCATACAGAGTCTCCTTACAACAACTGTCAATGCAGTTTGTATTAAAAGAGTAACCTGGATCTGGTGAATGAAACAGTGATGAACCTTCTGCCAGATCAATAAATGAGAAAAATTTAATGATATGACAGAAGGATAGTGAGTTATGCGGAAAAATCAGGCGACGTTGCGTGTATGACCGGCTAGTTGGGCCAGCGCATCGTTATTTTCGATGGTGATATATTTACCTTTGACTGCCAGCATGCCGCTTTTCTGGAAGCGCCCTAGCAGACGGCTGATGGTTTCAACTGTCAGGCCCAGATAGTTACCGATATCGCCACGAGTCATCGTCAGGCGGAATTCACGAGGGGAGAAGCCGCGTTGGGCAAAACGACGGGACAGATTATAGATAAATGCAGCCAGACGTTCTTCGGCATTTTTCTTCGACAACAGCAGGATCATGTCCTGATCGCCTTTAATTTCGCCGCTCATCAGACGCATCATTTGTTGGCGCAAATTTGGCATTTTACCGGACAGATCGTCCAGCGTTTCGAACGGAATTTCACACACCATCGAGGTTTCCAGCGCCTGGGCGAAGCTTGGATGATGACCGCTGCCTATGGCATCGAAACCCACCAGATCGCCTGCTAAATGAAAGCCAGTGATTTGCTCGTCGCCTTGCTCTGTAATGGTATAACTTTTAATCGTACCGGAGCGGATGGCATAAAGCGATTTAAGTTCATCACCAGCCTTAAACAGCGTCTGGCCTTTCTGAATAGGCTTCTTTCGCTCAATGATATTATCAAGCTGATCAAGCTCATGCTCGTTGAGTGTGAACGGGATGCAAAGCTGACTGATGCTGCAATCCTGGCAATGGATAGCACAACCGCCAGACTGAATGCGCCGTATAATTCGCTTTTCCGGGATCATAGGTCTGCTCAAGCCGTAATTGATATTTGTCAATTTTAACATCTTTTTAGGGAGCAAGTAAGTCTAAGCAAACCTTAACAGCGGAGAATTCCGATAATAGATGTAAATTTATGTCTATCTAATTGAAAAACCTTAGATTATTAAGGGTAACTTTACGTAAAACTGTGAACACGCAGGCACAAATTGCTTAATGTTTACAGTAAAAGATAACCTTCATGGCGCAATAGCCACTCTTTTCGCTGCACTCCGCCTGCATATCCTGTCATCGTGCCGTTTCGGCCAATGACCCGGTGACAAGGCACCACAATACTGATCGGGTTTGCACCGTTGGCTGCGCCGACGGCACGCGCGGCCCCTGGGCGGCCTAGTTGTTCTGCCAGTTGACCGTAATGCATTACCTGTCCACACGGGATAGTGCGTAGCGTTTTCCATACTTCCCGTTGAAATGGCGTACCGCCGGTGGCAGTGGGTAGGGAATCAATAATGCTTAGATTACCGGCAAAATAATCACGAAGTTTATCGCTTAACCCGCCGGGATTGGTGGCGGAAATACGCTCATAACCTTCTTTGCGATAATGGATGTCCAGCAATTGCACCATGCGATCGCTATACTCTTCCCACTCAACCGCCCGCAGACGAAATTGTTCATCGCAAATAACCCACAGAGGACCCAGTGGCGTGGCAATTTTTTCTTCAAGTAATCTCAGCATCCGTTCTCTCTTAAGATAAATATGGGTAAACACCCCCGGACAAATCAGCAGACCGACAAGATACCACGCAAGCAACATGAGCAGCCATACCACAAGAAGATAAGAGGGTACGGTACGACTAATGAATAGTAGGTACCTGGATTAGTTTCTGGTTTGAACGATAGCGCTGAAGTGGATTTCCGGGCTAAATGCGTCTGCCGCTTCGTTACTTCTCCCGACACCAGCGAGAATGTGGTTTTCTGCAATGCAGACAAATGAATAAATAGAGTCTGTCGACATCCGCCAGACTCTACAGTACACACAGCAGTGCATCCGCGTCTTGAATCCGGCCTGCTTCCTGTCAGCCGGTGACAGTGTTATAACGGTTTTGCCCATCAGTTGCCAATTTTCTTCAGTGACAGATTTCACGAAAATATAAGTTAAAAACGTTCATCTCGTGATTGAATAATCATGCATCGTTAATCGACTGGTGAATTTAGCGGGTGATTAACCTGTGCGGCGTTTAAACATATTGCAGAATGATTTGCTTAAGTATATTTCAGGCGACGTGCAACAAATTACCGTCATCATATATTGGTTGCTTGATGGACAAATCGCCTTAATTAGGGCCTGTGCAGGCTCACTCCCGGCCTAAACTGTTCGATACTGCGACCAGGCTGGTATAAAATGCCCCGCCTGCGGAGACACTAGCCTGTATGGGGCAAGATGTTGCTTCAACTTGCGAAGTGAACGATGCAGCAAGCATCAGATATATGAACAATTAACTCGTCTGGATCACGACGTGCGAAGGTACATAGGAGGTTACATGAACCTTGACGACAAATCGCTGTTTCTTGACGCCATGGAAGATGTCCAACCACTGAAACGCGCTACTGATGTCCACTGGCATCCTGTGCGTAACCAACGCGCGCCACAGCGTATAGACACGCTGCAACTTGATAATTTCCTCACCACAGGATTTCTCGACATCATCCCGCTAAATCAGCCCCTGGAATTTCGTCGGGAAGGTTTGCAACATGGGGTGATCGATAAGCTACGCAGCGGCAAATATCCGCAACAGGCTAGCCTGAATTTACTTCGCCAGTCGGTGGAAGAGTGCCGCAAAATGGTGTTTAGTTTTATTCACCAGGCGCGGGCGGATGGTTTGCGTAATGTACTTATTATTCACGGCAAAGGCAGAGAAGATAAGTCTCACGCCAACATTGTCCGTAGTTATGTCGCACGTTGGCTGACAGAGTTTGATGATGTACAGGCTTATTGCACCGCGCTACCGCATCATGGCGGCAGCGGGGCGTGTTACGTTGCACTGCGTAAAACAGCGCAGGCGAAACAAGAAAACTGGGAGCGTCACGCTAAACGCAGTCGATAATTCATTGACGCTTCCGCGCTATTGAAAATATCAAGCCGCCAGTACGCGGTTGCGTCCGTCATTTTTCGCCCGATACAACGCATCATCTACGCGTTTAAACAGTTCATCGATGCCTTCATTGCCTTCGTGATGTGCCACGCCAATGCTGACCGTAAAACGCGGTAAGCCAGAAATACTCACTTTTGCCACGCTCAATCGGATAGTTTCAGCGAGAGAAATTGCGGTATCCAGCGGAGTTCTGGGTAATAACAAGACGAACTCTTCACCTCCCCATCGAAACACCATATCGCCTTTGCGAGCGCAGCTTTCGAGCGTACGTGCCAGAGTGCATAAAACTTCATCACCTTTCTGGTGACCGTACAGGTCATTAATATGCTTAAAACGATCGGTGTCGATAAGCAGCAAACTGTAATCCTGAGCGATTGCGAGATGCTGCATCTGGCCTTGCTCGGTGATGTGATAAAATTGTCGGCGGTTAAGTAACCCCGTCAACGCGTCATGGTGAGCCGCGTGTTCCAGTTGTTGTTCCAGCCTTTTTTGCTCGGTAATGTCATGCACGATGCATAACATTAACTTGTCGCCATAAATCTCAATTGGCCCGGCATAAGTTTGCACATGGCGAGTGGAACCATCTGCCAGCTTATGGACAAAGTTAAGAGGTTTATGTCCGCCGGGTAAACGCGAAATTTCATGCATGACAGGCATCACGCGACGCCCAAGAATATTAATTTCCCAGGTGTGTTTCTGACAGATTGTTTCATGGTTATAGCCATAGAAATTGAGTGCGGCCACATTGGCGTCGACAATTTGGCCATCACGCGAGGGATCTATCAACAGCATTGGCGCGGAATTAGTCAGAAAAAAACGCGCATAAAACCCTTGTTTTTTACGCTGATAATTTGCAGATCGGCTGGCTTTTAAGCCCAGACTTGCGGGTGTCTCCATCCCTTCAAATATGAGCACTTCCCCAGTATCACTAATCTCTTTGAGGGTTAACCGACAGCTTAGTGCTGTCTCTTCACCATTACGCTTGACCGTGAGAATTTCTACAATATCGAGTTGGTTATGCAGGTCTACGAGATATTTTGGTAGTTCGTTTTGGGAGGAGACGGAATAGAGGCCGGTTCGTAGCTGACTAAAAGTGAGTTCTTGCATCAACAGTTGCGCAGCGCTATTGGCATAAATTAACCGTTCCTCGAAGGGGGAAACGATCCAGACAGGACTGGTTAATAAGTCCAGGGTATTGAAGTTGTGCGTAGTCATTGAAATCCCGTTATTTTTATCAATTTTCTATTGTTATCTGATCGCAAAAATGCCACCACGAATGATCAGATAATTCTGATAATGATAGACGCTATTTAACACTTTACCCCTTTTCTAATCATGAAAAGTATTTTGCTTTCTGTATTTAGTTTTGACAGGATTTTATTAATCATTTCAGGGTAATGGGGTGAGGAGATGTTGCGTAAGATGACCAGAAGACTAGACTACAAAATAAAGCATTGATAATGGAGGCACTGTGGAAACGATTAAGGGAGCGGACATAAATGTACCGGATGCAGTATTTGCCTGGATGTTGGATGGTAAAGGCGGCGTTAAACCGCTGGAAAATACAGATGAGATAGATGAAGAGCATCCCTGCTGGCTCCACCTTAATTATGTGCACCATGACAGCGCGCAGTGGCTGGCAACGACACCATTGCTCCCAAATAACGTGCGTGACGCGCTGGCAGGGGAAAGCACGCGACCCAGAGTCAGCCGTCTTGGTGAAGGGACGTTGATTACGTTGCGCTGCATTAATGGCAGTACTGATGAACGTCCCGACCAGCTGGTCGCCATGCGTGTTTATATGGACGGTCGGTTCATTGTCTCGACCCGACAACGTAAAGTACTGGCGTTAGACGATGTAGTTAGCGATCTGGAAGAGGGGACCGGCCCGACTGATTGCGGAGGCTGGCTGGTGGATGTGTGTGATGCATTAACCGATCACTCCAATGAGTTTATAGAGCAACTGCACGATAAAATTATCGACCTGGAAGATAATTTACTTGATCAACAAATTCCGCCGCGCGGTTTCCTGGCACTACTACGGAAACAACTCATTGTTATGCGTCGCTATATGGCGCCGCAGCGAGATGTTTATGCTCGCCTTGCCAGTGAGCGCCTGCCCTGGATGAATGACGATCAACGGCGCCGAATGCAGGATATTGCTGACCGTCTTGGGCGCGGTCTGGATGAGATTGACGCGTGCATTGCGAGAACTGGCGTGATGGCGGACGAAATCGCCCAAGTGATGCAGGAAAATTTAGCCCGCCGTACTTACACAATGTCATTGATGGCAATGGTCTTTTTACCCAGTACATTTTTAACCGGGTTATTTGGCGTTAACCTCGGCGGTATTCCAGGTGGAGGATGGCAATTTGGTTTTTCGCTTTTTTGTATTCTGTTAGTTGTTCTTATTGGTGGTGTTGCTTTATGGTTGCATCGTAGTAAATGGTTGTAACAAAAGCAATTTCACCGGGTTTCTGTATACAAAAACGCCGTAAAATTTGAGCGAGGTCAATAAACTCTCTACCCATTCAGGGCAATATCTTTCACGCAGGTGAATGCAACGTCAAGCGATGGGCGTTGCGCTCCATATTGTCTTACTTCCTTTTTTGAATTACTGCATAGCACAATTGATTCGTACGACGCCGACTTAGATAAGTCGGCTTTTTTTTGTCTGTTATCTGTCAACGTCTACCCTTTAAGAGTCTACCCAATGACCAAAGGGAAATATGATGACACTCATTTATTTGCAAATTCCTGTCCCTGAACCGATTCCTGGCGATCCCGTCCCAGTCCCCGATCCAATCCCTCGTCCACAACCTATGCCCGACCCGCCGCCCGATGAAGAACCGATTAAATTGTCGCAACGTGAGCGTAGATCTGCGAGGATACGCGCCTGCTAACTTTGCGCTGATGACCACGAGAATAGATTGTGACCGCTTTTTCTACCCTGAACGTTTTCCCTCCCGCCCAGCTCACTAACCTTAATGAGTTGGGTTACTTAACCATGACACCGGTGCAGGCCGCCGCACTTCCGGCGATCCTTGCTGGAAGAGATGTTCGCGTGCAGGCGAAAACCGGCAGCGGAAAAACCGCGGCATTTGGCCTCGGGTTGTTACAGCAAATTGATGCGTCGCTGTTTCAGACTCAGGCTTTAGTGCTGTGTCCGACTCGTGAACTGGCGGATCAAGTCGCAGGGGAGTTACGTCGGCTGGCGCGTTTTCTACCAAATACCAAGATCTTGACCTTATGCGGCGGTCAGCCGTTTGGCATTCAGCGCGATTCACTGCAACACGCGCCGCATATCATCGTGGCAACGCCGGGGCGTTTGCTGGATCACCTGCAAAAAGGCACTGTTTCGTTAGATGCATTGAATACGTTGGTCATGGATGAAGCCGACCGTATGCTGGATATGGGGTTTAGCGACGCAATTGATGAAGTCATCGGTTTTGCGCCAACTTCTCGCCAGACGCTTCTCTTCTCTGCCACCTGGCCGGAAGCGATCGCCGCGATTAGCGGTCGTGTACAACGAGATCCCCTGGCGATTGAAATAGACACAACAGATGCTCTGCCGCCTGTTGAACAACAATTTTATGAGACATCCAGCAAGGGCAAAATTCCGTTGTTGCAACGGTTATTAAGTTTGCATCAGCCAGCGTCTTGTGTGGTGTTTTGTAACACCAAAAAAGATTGCCAGGCTGTGTGTGACGCGCTGAATGAAGTAGGGCAAAGTGCATTGTCGTTACATGGCGATCTGGAACAGCGCGATCGCGACCAGACGTTGGTTCGTTTTGCCAACGGTAGCGCTCGTGTGCTGGTAGCGACCGATGTCGCTGCGCGTGGTCTGGATATTAAATCGCTTGAGCTGGTGGTGAACTTTGAGCTGGCGTGGGATCCTGAAGTTCATGTGCATCGTATCGGGCGTACGGCGCGTGCCGGGAATAGCGGTCTGGCAATCAGTTTCTGTGCGCCAGAAGAAGCACAGCGCGCCAATATCATTGCCGACATGTTGCAGATGAAACTTAACTGGCAAACGTTACCAGCCAGCAGGGACATTGTGTCGCTGGAGGCAGAAATGGCAACGTTGTGTATCGATGGCGGGAAAAAAGCCAAAATGCGTCCGGGTGATGTATTAGGCGCGCTGACAGGAGATATCGGGCTTGATGGTGCGGATATTGGCAAAATCACCGTGCACCCAGCGCATGTCTATGTCGCAGTGCGACAGGCGGTTGCTCATAAGACATGGAAGCAGTTACAGGGCGGCAAGATTAAAGGAAAAACTTGCCGGGTACGGCTGTTAAAATAACGAAATGTTGAATTGCCTGATGCAAGGATAAACATCTTCTTCGGCATTGCCGGATGCGACGCGGACCGCGTCTTATCCGGCCTACATGAGTAGCCCGATAAGCTTGCGTATCGGGCACTATCCTGGTTATTTCACTTCAACCACATTCAGGCGCAGTTCATCCAGCTGATTTTCGTCTTCTTCAGGCTGCCAGCCCGCCGGTTGTAGTGGGAGCTCTTCGCGATCAAACGCCAGATCACCGCCGTTAACCACTTCTGAACCGTGGGTAATGCCTTTGAAATCGAACAGACTGGTATCGCACAAATGAGACGGCACTACATTTTGCATCGCGCTGAACATTGTCTCGATACGTCCCGGATAACGCTTATCCCAGTCACGGAGCATATCGGCAATCACCTGACGTTGCAGGTTAGGCTGTGAACCGCACAGGTTGCACGGAATAATCGGGAACGCTTTCGCATCGGCAAAACGCTGAATATCTTTTTCGCGGCAGTAGGCCAGCGGACGAATCACGATATGTTTGCCATCATCGCTCATCAGTTTCGGTGGCATCCCCTTCATCTTGCCACCGTAGAACATATTTAAGAACAGCGTTTGCAGGATATCGTCGCGGTGGTGACCCAGTGCGATTTTCGTGGCTCCCAGTTCTGTTGCGGTGCGATAAAGGATACCGCGACGCAGACGAGAGCAGAGCGAGCAGGTGGTTTTTCCTTCAGGGATTTTCTCTTTTACGATCCCGTAAGTATTCTCTTCAACAATCTTATACTCAACGCCCAGCTTATCGAGATACTCCGGCAGGACGTGTTCCGGGAAACCTGGCTGTTTCTGGTCGAGGTTAACGGCAACCAGCGAGAAATTGATTGGCGCGCTTTGCTGCAAATTACGCAGGATCTCCAGCATGGTATAGCTGTCTTTGCCCCCGGAGAGGCAAACCATAATGCGGTCGCCATCTTCAATCATATTGAAGTCAGCAATGGCTTCGCCCACGTTACGACGCAGACGTTTTTGCAATTTGTTGAGATTGTATTGTTCTTTCTTACTAATTTCTTGATTTTGCGACATTTAATAGCGACTCAATTCGTTATATGGCATCAGAAAAGTATGCGTCATGCCGGAACGCCCAGCATAAGAAATCTGATATAAAAACTGTGGCGTGTATGGTACGGATTAGAGGGGAAAATGTCAGCACATTTGCGAAATGAATCAAAAAGCCCGCAGCGATCTGCGGGCGTTAGTGTTAGCGCACGACCAGCACTGAGCACTCTGCGTGACGTACTACGGCAGCGGCGTTAGAGCCGAGCAGGTAGGTGGTGATATCCGGTCGATGAGAAGCAATGATTATCATGTGAGCAGGGATTTTTTTCGCCATTTCCAGAATACGGTCTTTTGGCGAACCTTCTTCAACATGGACATGCACTCTGTCAGTCGGCAGTTTGAATTTTTTAATGACTTCTTCCAGTTGCGATTTGGCTTCCGCTTTCAGGTCATCCATTGCCGGTAACTCTGCGGAATACGCTAATCCCAGAGAGGCATAGTAGGGTAGCGAAGGTATTACCGTCAGGAAATGAACCTCTGCATCATCAATCTTTGCCTCTGCCTCAACGTGGCTAATCACACGTTGAGTTAATTCTGAATCTGAAATATCGATAGGGACAAGAATCGTTCTGTTCATAAAACCTCCTGTTTTAGTATCCGCATAAAGTGTAACGCCAGATGACTCATTTTGTGTAATGACGGAGTTCACATTTTTAATTTAGATCAAGGGAGGAGAAATATGAAGAAAATGCCCGCCAAACGGCGGGCAGGCAAGATTAAAACTGGTATACCAGACCTAAAGCAACGATATCATCGGTAGAGATACCGTTCGCAGCGTAGAAGCTGTCATCCTCATCTAGTAGGTTGATTTTATAATCAACATAGGTGGACATGTTTTTGTTGAAATAATATGTTGCGCCAACGTCGGCGTATTTAACCAGATCTTTATCGCCATCAGTACCGACCAAATCGTTGCCTTTAGACATCAGGAAGGAGACTGCCGGACGCAGGCCAAAATCAAACTGATACTGGGCAGTAACTTCAAAGTTCTGGGTTTTGTTGGCAATCGTATTTGCTGAATTGCCGTAAGGCGTCATGTTACGGGTTTCAGAGTACATGGTTGCAAGGTAGATATTGTTAGCATCGTATTTTGCCCCTGCCGTCCATGCGTCAGCCTTATCGCCTTTTGCAGTAGAGAATTCAGCCTGTTGGTTGGTACGATCAGAACTGGTATACGCAGCACCAATGCTCACCCCCATACCTAAGTCGTAGGTAGAGGAGATACCGAAACCGTCGCCATTGGCATTCTTAATATTACGACTGCCACCGTTTGCAGTACCTTCTTGCTCATGACTAACCTGGTTTTCGTTCGCTCCCTGATACTGCAACGCAAAGTCCAGGCCATCAACCAGACCGAAGAAATCGGTGTTACGGTAAGTTGCGACGCCGTTTGCACGACCGGTCATATAGTTATCGGCTTTGGTATAAGAGTCGCCACCGAATTCAGGCAGCATATCTGTCCAGCCTTCGATGTCGTACATCACACCATAATTACGACCATAGTCAAATGAACCGAAGTCACCAAATTTCAGACCGGCAAATGCCAGACGAGTCCAGGAGTCGCCTTTATCATTTTCAGAGCCATTAGCCTGAACGTTATATTCCCATTGACCATAACCAACCAGTTGATCGGTAATTTGAGTTTCGCCTTTAAAACCAAAACGTACATAAGTTTGATCGCCATCACTATTCGCATTATCAGAAAAATAATGCAGGCCATCGACTTTGCCGTACAGGTCTAATTTATTGCCGTCTTTATTATAAATTTCTGCTGCATGTGCAGCACCTGCGGCGAGCAGGGCAGGGATTAAGAGCGCCAGTACTTTGCTTTTCATTGAATAAATCCTTTAGTTATTTTATTTGCCTTAATTTCCCCTGTTTGGGGAATGAAAACATCCTAAAGGAGAAGTTCAGTTAGCAGATAAATATCATTTGTTACGCCTTAAGTAAAACCTTAATCAAATAATTCTATGGAAATAGCAATAAGTTTGATGAATGTATTGCCGGGGAATCATGCAAAATAAAAATTATACATTTAATAAAGCATGGGTTATTCTGCGCGGGTTATATGCCTTTATTGTCACAGATTTTATTTTCGGTTGGGTCATTGCATTACTAATGTTTTTCCAACGAATAAAAAGACAAGCCCGAACTTTCGTTCGGGCTTTTTTTTTAATTGGATAATAGTTATCCAGAAAGGTTACTCGGTGCTATTTTTTTCCGCCTTTCCGGCCATTTGTGCCAGGAAGTCATAACGTTTTTGCAAATCAGCGGCGGCATCTTTCCATAACTGTTCTGCCACTTCCGGCTGTTGCGTGTTCAGACGGCGGAAACGCTGCTCATGAAGAAGCGTTTCTTCCAGAGCTTCTGAAGGCGGGCGGGAATCCAGCGCCAGCGGCAGTTTACCTTCATCGGCTCGACGCGGATCAAAGCGATACAGCGGCCAGAAGCCCGTTGCGGTGAGTTGACGCATCTGGTCGTGACTTAATGCCAGGTCATAACCGTGCTCTTCACATGGGCTGTAAGCAATAATCAGCGATGGCCCCGGATACGCTTCCGCTTCCTGTATCGCTTTCACCGTTTGGTTGAGTTGTGCGCCAAGAGAAATCTGCGCGACATAAACATGACCGTACATCATCATGCTAACACCAAGATCTTTGCGTGCTTTGCGTTTGCCATGTTCACCAAACTTAGTTACCGCGCCAAGCGGGGTGGCTTTCGATGCCTGACCACCAGTATTGGAATAGCATTGCGTATCCAGCACCAGGATGTTGACGTTTTCCGTCAGACTCAACACATGATCCAGACCGCCAAAGCCGATGTCGTAAGCCCAGCCGTCACCACCAATCAGCCAGATTGATTTCTCCACCAGCGCATCTGCGTCACGCAGCAGTTCATGCGCTTCAGCCACATCTTTGAGTTGCTGGCGCAGAGCAGCGACTTGTTCGCGACGAACGTCTGGCGTGGCGTCTGATTTCAACGCAGTCAGTAACTCAGCAGGGATTTTGTCGGCAAATTGATCCAGCAGACGCAGCACGCGGACACGGTGTTGATCGACCGTCAGGCGGAAACCAAGGCCGAATTCGGCATTATCTTCAAATAGCGAGTTCGCCCATGCCGGTCCACGACCGTTGGCATCAGTGGTATATGGCGTGGAGGGCAGGTTGCCGCCGTAAATAGAAGAACAACCAGTAGCGTTGGCAATCAACATCCGATCGCCATAGAGCTGAGTGAGCAATTTGATATACGGCGTCTCACCACAACCGGAGCAAGCGCCAGAATATTCAAACAGCGGAGTGATCAACTGCGAAGTACGAATATCAATACGTTCCAGTTTGCTGCGGTCGATTTCTGGTAAATTCAGGAAGAAGTCGTAATTGATTTTCTCTTCTTCCACATGTTCCAGACGCGACATCATATTGATGGCTTTGATCTCTGGATTTTGTCGGTCTTTCGCCGGGCAAACTTCTACGCACAGGTTACAACCGGTGCAATCTTCCGGTGCGACCTGCAACACATATTTCTGCCCGCGCATATCACGAGATTTCACATCCAGTGAATGCAGGCTGGTCGGAGCGTTTACCATCGCTTCGGGCGGTACGACTTTCGCGCGAATGGCGGAATGTGGGCAAGCGGCGACGCAGTGGTTACATTGAGTACAGAGTTCCTCTTTCCAGATAGGGATCTCTTCGGCAATGTTGCGTTTTTCCCAGCGAGTAGTGCCCATCGGCCAGGTGCCGTCTGGTGGTAGCGCTGAAACGGGGAGGGCGTCGCCAAGTCCGGCGAGCATCGCAGCGGTAACCGTTTTGACAAAATCAGGTGCGGCATCAGATACCACTGGTGGACGGTTGGCACTTTGCGGATTTACCGGTTGCAGTGGTACTTCTTCAACGGACTCGCGCGCCAGCGCCAGAGCTTGCCAGTTGCGTTCAACCAGATCCTGGCCTTTGCTGCTGTAACTTTTGGCAATGGCGCCCTGCAATTCTGCGAGGGCGCTATCGCCAGGCAGAATTTGCGTTAGATGGAAAAAAGCCATCTGCATGACAGTATTAATGCGAGCTGCCAGCCCACATTCACGGGCGATTTTCGCCGCGTTAATCACATAGAAACGCGCTTTTTTCTGATTCAACACAGCCTGGACTTCCTGCGGCAGTCGCGACCACACTTCATCTGCGCTGTACGGCGTGTTGAGCAGGAAAATGCCGCCAGGTTTTAAACGCTCAGCCATTTGATATTTGTCGATAAACTGCAACTGGTGGCAGCCAACAAAATCAGCCTGGGAAATGAGATAAGCGGAACGAATCGGCTGCTCGCTCACGCGAAGGTGAGAAACCGTCAGGCCGCCCGCCTTTTTGGAGTCGTAAACAAAATAGCCCTGTGCGTACCACGGCGTGGAATTACCGATAATTTTGATATTGTTTTTAGTTGCGGAAACGCTGCCGTCGCTACCCAGCCCGTAAAAGAGTGCTTCCAATTTTGCGGAATTCGGCAGAGTATTTTCCGGCAATGGCAGCGACAAATTGGTCACATCGTCATAAATACCAACCGTAAAGCGCGCTTTCGGTTTAGCTGCGTTGAGTTCGGCGAATACCGCCAGTACACAGTCTGGGCCAAATTCTTTGGATGAAAGACCATAGCGCCCGCCAATGACGCGTGGCAGTGTTTCGCGCTCGCCATTATTAAAGGCTTCAGCCAGCGCCGTCATTACATCCAGATACAGGGGTTCTGCCTGCGCACCAGGCTCTTTGGTGCGATCCAGCACCGCCACAGTACGTACAGAGTTCGGCAATGCTTGCAGTAAGTGTCTGGCGGAGAAAGGGCGGTAAAGTCGCACTTTTAGTACGCCCACTTTTTCGCCACGGGTCAGCAATTCGTCCACGACTTCTTCACAGGTGCCGATGGCCGACCCCATCAGGATAATTACCCGTTCCGCTTGCGGATGACCATAATATTCAAACGGCTGATACTGGCGACCTGTAGCGGCAGCGAAATCAGCCATTGCCTGTTCAACATGGTCATAGACCGCGTTGTACCACGGGTTAGTGGCCTCACGTGACTGGAAGTAAGTGTCCGGATTAGCCGACGTACCGCGGATTACCGGATGTTCCGGGTTAAGTGCGCGAATGCGATGAGCATCAATTTCTGCCTGGGGCATTAGCTCAAGAATAGTGTCGTCGGCCAGTGGGACAATTTTGTTGATTTCGTGGGAAGTGCGGAAACCATCAAAGAAATGAATAAATGGTACGCGGCTTTTCAGCGTTGCGATGTGCGAAATGAGAGCAAAGTCTTGGGCTTCCTGCACGTTTGCTGCACACAGCATGGCACAGCCAGTCTGACGTACCGCCATCACATCTGAATGATCGCCAAAAATAGAGAGCGCATGCGTGGCCACAGTACGCGCTGCCACATGCAGTACAAACGGCGTCAGCTCACCTGCCAGTTTATACAGCGTCGGGATCATCAGCAGTAAACCCTGCGACGATGTAAATGATGTCGAAAGAGCGCCTGTTTGCAAAGCACCATGCACAGTTGCGATAGCGCCAGCTTCTGACTGCATTTCAACCACACGAGGTGTATCTCCCCATACGTTCTTCAGGCCGTTTCCGGCCCAGGCATCAGCCTGTTCAGCCATCGTGGAACTCGGGGTAATAGGGTAAATGGCGATAACTTCACTGGTGCGAAATGCCACCGAAGCTACCGCGCCATTTCCGTCAATTGTGATCATACGACACCCTTACATTGCGCAAATGAGGGGCGCACGAAAAAGCTGCGCGCCCAGTAATAATCTTTTAATTTTAGCAAATGGCTTTCTGCTGCATTTTCGCTTTTGTGTTCTCTATATCAGCGTAATGAATGTTTTGATCAAATCCCGGGCAAAAAAATAGCCACAAAATAGTAAAAAAAAACGTTGCAATTCACATACAGTTCTCGACGTAGCCGCCTGAGCTGCCTATTATTACGGCGGTTTCGTTGGACTTAAAGATTTGAGGAAGTAAAGATGCGAGTAATGTTGTGCGTAGGGGCTGCCGTTTTATTGTTGTCGGCGTGTAGTAGTGAACCTGTTCAGCAGGCGACCGCGGCGCATGTGGCCCCAGGTTTAAAAGCGTCAATGTCGAGTAGTGGAGAGGCAAATTGTGCAATGATTGGCGGTTCGCTTTCCGTTGCCCGTCAACTGGATGGTACAGCGATCGGGATGTGTGCATTGCCCAACGGCAAACGCTGTAGTGAACAGTCGCTTGCCGCCGGAAGTTGTGGCAGTTATTAATTCATTAAATCCGCCAGCTTATACGTTAATGTCTGTTTTGCGGTCGCCAGCGTTAACTGATTCGCGGTCAGATCCACTTGCGCACCTTCTTTCAGCATTTCGCGGATGGTGTTATCGAGTTCGTTAAGCTGTGGATTGGCACACATCATACGAGTCATTGCCAGTCCTTTAACTTTTAGTTCTCCGTCCAAAAGTTTACCTTCGCCGCTAAAGCGGTTGCACATGTTGCCAGAAATCATCATCTTTTCACCAAAGCTGATTTCTGGCGGGTTTTTCTCGCTGGCAACAGGTTGACCATTTACACTTTCCAGTACGAAACGGTGATGCTGTAACTGTTCTGGCGTTACAGCAATTTTGTCATTACTTACACATCCCGCCATCAGCAGGCTTAGCGCGACTAGCGCGGCAACTTTCTTCATTTTAGTTCTCTACTTAAGGTATAAATTTGGTGCTGTTTGCCGGATGCAACGCTGATTGCGTCTTATCCGTCCTTAAAACATATTTTAAGAATAGAAGATCAAATATCTTTGAGGATTATCTGAATAAGCTCCCCTGTATGACAGGGGAGCGGTGAGATTAAACCAGTTCGTTCGGGCAGGGTTCGCCTTTTTCCAGATTGCTCAAGTTTTGCAGCGTTGTCTGGGAAATACTGGTCAGGGCTTCTGCCGTCAGGAACGCCTGGTGTCCGGTGAACAGTACGTTATGGCAGGCTGAGAGACGACGGAAAACATCATCCTGAATCACATCGTTGGATTTATCTTCAAAGAACAGATCGCGTTCATTCTCATACACGTCCATTCCCAGCGAGCCAATTTTCTGGTTTTTCAGTGCTTCAATCGCGGCTTGTGAATCAATCAGCGCACCACGGCTGGTGTTGATGATCATTACGCCATTTTTCATCTGATCGAACGCCGCCTCATTCAGCAGGTGGTAGTTCTCCGGCGTCAGCGGGCAGTGCAGGGAGATAACGTCTGATTCAGAGAACAAGGTCGGCAGATCGACATATTCCACGCCGAGTTCCAGCGCTGCTGCACTTGGATACGGATCGAATGCCAACAGGCGCATACCAAAACCTTTCAGTATACGCAGCATTGCCACACCGATTTTACCGGTGCCAATCACCCCCGCCGTTTTACCGTACATAGTAAAACCAGTAAGCCCCTCCAGAGAGAAGTTGGCGTCACGGGTACGCTGATACGCGCGGTGAATACGACGGTTCAGCGTCATCATCATACCAATCGCATGTTCAGCGACGGCTTCCGGATCGTAAGCCGGGACACGCACCACTTTGAACCCCAGTTCTTTTGCCGCATCGAGGTCGACGTTATTGAAACCGGCACAGCGCAGGGCGATATACTTAACGCCGTGCTTTTTCAGCTCTTCCAGCACCGGACGGCTGCCGTCGTCGTTTACGAAAATACATACTGCTTCGCAACCATTGGCGGTTTTTGCCGTTTTTTCCGTCAGCAGAAAGTCAAAAAATTCCAGCTCAAAGCCAAAGGACTCGTTCACCTGTTGCAGGTACTTTTTGTCGTACTGTTTTGTGCTATATACGGCGAGTTTCATAAGACTTTCTCCAGTGATGTTGAATCACATTTAAGCTACTAAAAATATTTTACAAAATTTAAAATTTAATTGAAAGTTATGGCGATATTGAAAATTCCAGGAACATCTATGCTTAGTGTAGGCGCAACCTTCAACTGAACGGTTAAACATGCCACAATACCTGTATTGACTGCTTAATTTTTCGCTAAATCAGGATATTAACTACCCATGTTGGGTAAATATAAAGCCGTTCTCGCGCTGCTATTGCTGATTATTCTTGTGCCGTTGACGCTGCTGATGACGCTCGGGCTGTGGGTTCCCACGCTGGCGGGTATCTGGCTACCGCTCGGTACACGCATTGCATTGGATGAAAGCCCACGCATTACGCGTAAAGGTTTAATTATTCCCGATCTTCGTTATTTGGTGGCGGATTGCCAGTTGGCACATATCACCGATGCCAGCCTTTCGCATCCCAGCCGCTGGTTATTGAACGTCGGTACAGTAGAACTTGACTCCACTTGCCTGGCGAAATTGCCACAGGAAGAACCCTCGCCAGCCGCGCCGAAAACTCTTGCGCAGTGGCAATCCATGCTGCCTAACACCTGGATCAATATTGATAAACTGATTTTTTCACCCTGGCAGGAATGGCAGGGAAAACTCTCTCTATCGTTGACCTCCGATATCCAGCAACTCCGTTATCAGGGCGAAAAAGTTAAATTTCAAGGCCAACTTAAAGGGCAGCAACTCACGGTCAGTGAACTGGATGTTGCCGCCTTTGCAAATCAGCCGCCAGTAAAACTGGTGGGAGAATTTACCATGCCGCTTGTGCCGGATGGGCTTCCGGTAAGTGGTCATGCTACAGCAACGTTGAACCTGCCGCAGGAACCGTCACTGGTGGATGCCGAGCTGGAGTGGCAGGAAAATAGTGGGCAATTGATTGTAATGGCTCGAGATAACGGCGATCCGTTGCTCGATTTGCCGTGGGAAATTACCCGTCAACAGTTGACCGTTAGCGATGGTCGCTGGAGCTGGCCGTATGAAGGTTTTCTCCTGAGTGGGCGGCTGGGTATCAAAGTCGACAACTGGCAGGCAGGGCTTGAGAACGCGTTGGTGAGTGGTCGACTGAGTGTGCTGACCCAGGGGCAAGCGGGTAAGGGTAACGCGGTGCTTAATTTCGGCCCAGGAAAATTAAGCATGGATAACAGTCAGATGCCGCTGCAACTGACCGGTGAAGCGAAACAGGCAGATCTCATTTTATATGCTCGCTTACCTGCTCACTTAAGTGGAAGTCTGGCTGACCCAACGCTGGCCTTTGAACCGGGCGCATTATTACGCTCTAAAGGGAGAGTCATCGATTCGCTGGACATTGACGAAATCCGCTGGCCGTTAGCAGGTGTTAAAGTGACACAACGTGGTGTGGACGGTCGCTTGCAGGCCATTTTGCAGGCTCATGAAAATGAATTGGGCGACTTTGTGCTGCATATGGATGGGCTGGCGAATGATTTTCTCCCTGACGCAGGCCGCTGGCAGTGGCGTTACTGGGGCAAGGGCAGTTTTACCCCAATGCACGCCACCTGGGATGTTGCAGGAAAAGGTGAGTGGCAGGACAGCACGATTACGCTGACCGACCTCTCGACCGGTTTCGATCAGTTGCAATATGGCACAATGACGGTAGAAAATCCGCGATTGATTCTCGACGAGCCCGTCGTCTGGGTACGTGACCCACAGAAACCTTCGTTTCGAGGGGCGCTTTCGCTGGATGCAGGACAAACACTTTTCACGGGCGGTAGTGTGTTACCGCCATCAACTTTAAAATTTAGTGTCGATGGACGCGATCCGACGTATTTCCTCTTCAAAGGGGATTTACATGCTGGTGAGATTGGTCCGGTACGGGTGAATGGTCGCTGGGACGGTATTCGCCTGCGCGGCAACGCCTGGTGGCCAAAACAATCACTGACCGTATTCCAGCCGCTGGTGCCACCAGACTGGAAGATGAACTTACGTGATGGCGAGTTGTATGCCCAGGTGGCATTTTCTGCTGCGCCTGAGCAGGGCTTCCGTGCGGGTGGGCATGGCGTGTTGAAAGGTGGCAGCGCGTGGATGCCAGACAACCAGGTCAACGGTGTCGACTTTGTGTTGCCATTTCGTTTTGCCGACGGTGCGTGGCACCTGGGAACGCGGCGGCCTGTGTCATTACGTATTGCTGAGGTGGTTAACCTGGTGACGGCAAAAAATATCACTGCCGATCTTCAGGGCCGTTATCCGTGGACCGAAGACGAACCCTTGTTACTGACCGATGTGAGTGTTGATGTTTTGGGCGGTAACGTGCTGATGAAACAATTACGTATGCCGCAACACGATCCGGCGCTGTTGCGACTGAATAATCTCTCTTCCAGTGAGCTGGTTAGCGCCGTCAATCCGAAGCAATTCGCTATGTCAGGGGCATTTAGTGGTGCATTGCCGCTATGGCTTAATAATGAAAAATGGATTGTGAAAGATGGCTGGCTGGCAAACGCAGGTCCCATGACTTTGCGCCTGGATAAAGACACCGCCGATGCAGTAGCAAAAGACAATATGACCGCTGGGACTGCCATCAACTGGTTGCGCTATATGGAAATTAGCCGTTCATCGACAAAAATTAATTTAGATAATCTCGGCGTGTTAACCATGCAGGCGACGATCAGTGGTAATAGTCGCGTCGATGGTAAAACCGGTACGGTAAATCTCAATTACAGCCATGAAGAGAATATTTTCACGCTGTGGCGCAGTTTACGCTTTGGCGATAATCTCCAGGCATGGCTGGAACAGAATGCCCGACTCCCGGAAACTGGCTGCCCATCAGGAAAAGAGTGTGAGGAAAAACAATGAAAATAGTGATAGCCGCGTTCGCGTCCTCTTTTATGTTGGTTGGTTGTACGCCGCGTATTGAAGTGGCTGCACCGAAAGAGCCAATCACCATTAATATGAACGTTAAAATTGAGCATGAGATCATCATCAAGGCGGACAAAGATGTTGAAGATTTGCTCAAAACCCGTAGCGATCTTTTTTGAGGTAATGATGAAAAGAACATTACTCATAGCGGTATGGATTATTGGACTGGTGAGCAGTAGTGCGATGGCATTAACCCTGAATGAAGCCAGAAGTCAGGGGCGGGTAGGTGAAAGGCATGATGGCTACCTTGCGGCTATAAGCACTGATCCGGAAACACGCGAGCTGGTAGCAAATATCAACCAGGCACGGAAAGAGAGTTATCAGAAGCTCGCTGAAAGCCATAATATCCCATTGGAAGAAGTGGCAAATCTGGCAGGGACGAAGCTGGTGGAAAAGGCAAAAACCGGTGAATACGTGCAGGGCATAAATGGTATGTGGGTACGGAAATAACATGCAACGGTAGTTCAAACACCATTTGGTAGTAGTCGGTGAAAAATAGGGTATTAGTTCACAAGATCATAGTGCACAGTGTCGCTGCAAAGGAGAACATCGATTACACCGACGTTCCTGAGAAAAAAGATGAATGTATTAAAAGAGACGCGTTCGCAACTATAGTGAATTGCTGCTCATCAAATAAATAATCCCAACAAATAATCAACATTAATAATATTCTCTACGTGAATTTAATATCGAAATCATTATTGTATTGAGAAGATTTTTAATCATATATAAATATTGTTCTTATGTTGTTATATATTCACTGTATCTATATTTAGGTAATGCCAACAAAATAGGTTGAATAATGTACTGCTGACAATATAGAATGCCTCTCATATATTTTTTGAATATTTTACAGTCAGATATTTGTAAGGGTTGTTGATTTCAATGATCTTTATGAACTCTGGCATTCTTTATATTTGTCAGAAGGATTTATTATGCAAAGGAAAACCCTATTATCAGCCTGTATTGCATTAGCTCTGAGTGGTCAGGGTTGGGCGGCTGATATTACAGAGACAGAAACGGCCACAGGCGAAAAGAAAAATACCAATGTGACTTGTCCGGCAGACCCTGACAAGCTGACTCCGGAAGCGTTAAAGCAAATCCCTCCCGAATGTTCTCCACAAGTACAACAAAACCTTATGCCGTGGGTTGCCTCTGGTGCCTTTGCGTTAATCACCGCGCTGGCGGTCGTCGAACTAAACGACGATGGTAATCATCATCATGGCAACAATGCCCCTGTACCGCCGACACCACCCGATGATGATTCAGGCGATACTCCAGTACCCCCAACGCCTGGCGGAGATGATATAATCCCGGACGATGGTCAAGATGATCCCCCGCAGCCCCTCAAACCTATTTCGTTTAATAATGACGTTATCTTCGATAAAACAGCAAAAACGTTAACGATTCGCGATACCGTTTTTACTTATAGCGAGAATGCCGATGGGACTATTTCTCTGCAAGATAGCAATGGGCGTAAGGCAACGATTGATCTTTGGCAGATTGATGAAGCAAATAATACCGTAGCCCTTGAAGGGGTGAGCGCAGATGGCGCAATAACGTGGCAATATAATCACAATGGTGAACTCATTATTACGGGTGATAATGCCACAGTAAATAACAACGGCAAAACCACCGTTGACGGTAAAGACTCCAGCGGTACGGAAATCAACGGTAATAACGGGAAAGTTGTTCAGGACGGCGATCTGGACGTCAGCGGCGGGGCGCACGGTATTGATATCACCGGCGACAGCGCGACGGTGGACAACAACGGCACCATGACCGTGACCGATCCGGAATCCATCGGTATTCAGATCGACGGCGACCAGGCAGTTGTTAATAACAAAGGCGACAGCACCACCACCAATGGCGGCACCGGCACACAGATTAACGGTGACGACGCCACGGCGAATAACAGTGGTAAAACGGTCATTGATGGTACCGACTCCACTGGCACAGAAATCAACGGCAATAACGGCACCGTTATCCAGGACGGCGATCTGGATGTCAGTGGCGGCGCTCACGGCATTGATATCATCGGTGACAGCGCGACGGTGGATAACAAAGGCAATATTACCGTTACGGATCAGGATTCGGTTGGCATATTTATTGACGGAGACAAAGCAACGTTTGCCAATACGGGCAATGTTGATGTCAGTAATTCGGCTACCGGGTTTAATTTCAAAACTGATGAAGGGAATATTACTCTCGCAGGGAGTATGCAGGTTGGCGATTTCTCGACCGGCGTCAATCTTAACGGCAATAGTAACAGCGTGACGTTGGCGACAAAAGATCTAAATGTAATCGGGCAGAAAGCGACGGGTGTGAACGTTTCAGGTAATGCAAATACGCTGAATATCACGGGTAACGTTCTGGTTGATAAAGATCAAACTGCAGACAATGCGGCAGATTATTTCTACGATCCATCCGTGGGTATTAATGTCTATGGCCATGATAATACTGTAACACTGGACGGTAAGTTAACGGTTGTTTCAGACAGCGAACTGACTTCTCGTAAGAATAATGCATTTGATGGCAGTGCAGAGGAAGCGTCAGGTCTGATTGTCAGTGGCAATGGCAATACCGTTAATATGAATGGCGGTATTGAACTGATAGGGGAGAAAAATGCGCTTACGGATGGTTCGCAGATTGCGTCCTTGCGCACGGGCTATAGTTTTACTGGCCTTATTGTCGTTAATGGTGAATCATCAGTTTATCTAAATGGTGATACAACAATCAGCGGAGAATTTCCTCTGGGCTACGCTGGCGTTATCCAGTTATATAATAAAGCGCTACTGGAAATTGGCAGTGGTGCTACGTTAAAAATGCAGGATATTGACAGTTTTGAGCATTATGCGACAAGAACGCCGGAACTTATATATGCTGAATCTGGTGCGAAAATTGTTAATAAAGGCACTGTGGAAATTCAGAATCTAGGTTTTGCATTTGTTAATGGTGAAAACACAACAGGTATAAATAGTGGTACGATCTTGTTATTACAAAATGATGAAGATCCAACACCATCACCTTTTGTTTTACTGGCCACCAATAATAGTAGTGCCACTAATGAAGGCACCATTACTGGTAAGGTAATGGAGCAGCACAGTGTATTTAATAAATTTTTAACAGGTACATCTAACCAAAATATCTTCAATAATGATGTCAGTAGCCTGACAGGATTGGTTGCTCAATCAAATAGCACAGTTATTAATAGTGACAGTGGCATTATTGATTTATATGGGCGTGGAAGTGTCGGCATGCTCGCTATGATAGAATCAACAGCGGAAAATAAGGGTAAAATTACACTGGATTCTCTGTGGGTAGATGCAAACGACACGACTGTACTGCGAGATGATATCGCGACCAGCAGCGCTATTGATTTCGGTACAGGTATGGCCGTTGGTACTGATAGCTATCCTTCACCAGGGAAAAATTCAACAGCAATCAACAAACTGGACGGCATTATTACTATTTATAATGCTGGGGCGGGTATGGCGGCCTATGGGATCAGTAATACTGTTATTAACCAGGGTACGATTAACCTGGAGAAAAATGGATATTATGATGATTCTCTGGGAGCAAATACCCTGGTAGGGATGGCTGTTTATGATAATGGTACTGCCATTAATGACCAGACAGGCATTATTAATATTAATGTTGATAGCGGCCAGGCATTCTATAACGATGGCACTGGCACAATTCTGAATTACGGTTCTATTAATCTGTTCGGTACTCCAATAGATGAAACTGATCCGCATATGGGCGCGGCAACAGACAATAGCGATCTATTAACAGAGTTGAGTGATAGTGGTGAATCGGTCACGAAGACATCAACCAGAGATGGATTTATTACTACAAATTCATTAGCCAATTACGGCAATGAAACTATTAACAGCGATTTAAAAGCAACGAAGTGGCTTTACAATGAAGATAATGCCAGTCTGACAATTAATGGTGATTTGAATATTGTACAAGGGCTGGAAAACAGCGGAGTGCTGGATTCTGATACCATTAATGCCAACGCCAGTATTTACAATCGTGCGACAGCAAGCATGACAACTGATCTGCTGACCCTGAATGGTGGAATTAATTTCTACAACGAAGGGAAATTCAGCGGTGTTATTGAGGGAATCAGTTACAGACAAAACATTGTCAACACTGGCGAAATGGCAGTTACTGCTGATGGTAAATCATTAATGAATGGCAGTTTCGTACTGTATAACGAAGCAGATTCAACGCTCAGTAATAGCGGAAATGCTATTGCAGGAGGTGAAAACACCATTGTTAATGTGACTCGCCCCAATGACTCGCTTGCGCAGGTTAACCGTGGCACGATTACCGCCACTAACGGTTACAGTGCTATTAAAACAGCAAGTACAGGATCAAACAGTAACGGTAAATGGATCTGGAATACGGAAACAGGTGTTATTAATGGTATTAATCCAGATGCTCCGTTGATTGATTTAGGCCGTGGGTATAATTTCGCAAATGCCGGGGTAATCAATATTCAGGGTGATGGGGCAGTTGCTATTAGCGGCGGAACGACCAGTTATACTGTCCAGTTGGTGAACAGTGGTACGATTAATGTCGGCACCGAGCAGGGTCAGGCTGATGGAACTAATGGTGAGGGGCTGATTGGTATCAAAGGAAATGGTTCTGCAACGACGATTAATAATACTCAAGAGGGCGTTATTAATGTTTACGCAGATAATTCATGGGCGTTTGGTGGCTCGACTAAAGCGATTGTGAATAATGGGATTATCAACCTGCTGTGTAATATTGATTGCGATATTTATGCACCAAATACAACAGGGACGAGAAATGATCATGATGGTACTGTTGATATCACTGTACCGAATGCTTCTGCGACACCAGGACAGGGCAACGTACCTGCTACGCCTGTTGAGTCAGTTACCCAGCAAAAACTCACCAATTACACCATTGGTACCAACAGTGACGGAAGTTCCGGCACGCTGAAAGCCAATAATTTGGTCATAAGTGACAACGTCACGGTTAATACTGGATTCAGTGCCGGTACTGCTGATACCAGCGTAGTGATTGATGATGTTTTCAAAGGTGAAAATATCAGCGGCGTGGAGAATATCACTTCCTCCACAGTTGTCTGGAACGCTAAGGGCAGCACTGATGCCAACGGCAACGTTGACGTCACCATGAGTAAAAACGCCTACACCGAGGTAGCAACTGATTCTTCGGTGAATGATGTCGCGAAGGCACTGGATGCGGGTTACACCAACAACGAACTGTTTACCAGCCTGAACGTCGGCACGACTGCCGAACTGAACAGCGCACTTAAGCAAATTAGTGGCAGCCAGGCGACCACGGTATTCCGGGAAGCGCGCGTGTTAAGCAACCGCTTTAGTATGCTGGCGGATGCCGCGCCGAAAGTGGGTAACGGTCTGGCGTTCAACGTTGTAGCGAAAGGCGATCCGCGTGCCGAGTTAGGTAATAATACCGAATACGACATGCTGGCATTGCGTAAAACCATCGACCTGAGCGAAAGCCAGACGATGAGTCTGGAGTACGGTATAGCTCGCCTCGATGGCGACGGTGCTCAGAAAGCGGGTGATAATGGCGTAACCGGTGGCTACAGCCAGTTCTTTGGCCTGAAACATCAGATGTCCTTCGACAATGGCATGAACTGGAATAACGCATTGCGTTATGACGTTCACAACCTTGACAGCAGTCGTTCGATTGCATTTAGCAGCACGAACAAAACGGCTGATACCGACGTGAAGCAGCAGTACCTGGAGTTCCGCAGCGAAGGGGCGAAGACTTTCGAACCGAGCGAAGGGCTGAAGATCACGCCATATGCGGGTGTAAAACTGCGTCACACACTGGAAGGTGGCTATAAGGAACGCAATGCCGGAGACTTTAACCTGAGCATGAACAGCGGCAGCGAAACGGCGGTAGACAGCATCGTCGGGCTGAAACTGGACTACGCAGGAAAAGACGGCTGGAGTGCGAGCGCTACGCTGGAAGGCGGGCCAAACCTGAGCTACGCGAAGAGCCAGCGCACGGCAAGCCTGGCAGGCGCTGGCAGCCAGCACTTTAACGTCGATGACGGGCAGAAGGGCGGCGGTATCAACAGCCTGGCAAGCGTCGGCGTGAAGTACAGCAGCAAAGAAAGTTCACTGAATCTGGATGCGTACAACTGGAAAGAGGACGGCATCAGCGACAAAGGTGTGATGCTGAACTTCAAGAAAACGTTCTAATTTTTAGCATGTGATACATAAACCGCAACGCTGATACAGGTTGCGGTTTTTTTATTGCCGGATGCGGCGCTTGACGCGTTTTGTTTTGGTGTCTTTCAGGACAATAGAGCAACTCATCCAGTAATCTTGTTTACGCCTTCGCATTATTTATCTCTTTTCATTTCTATACTGATTTTCTTAATCCGTTTTATTACAGGGCAGGGTGCGATGAGCAGCAATACATTTACTCTCGGTACAAAATCCGTTAACCGTCTTGGTTATGGCGCGATGCAACTGGCAGGTCCTGGGGTTTTTGGCCCCCCAAGAGATCGCCACGTCGCTATAACCGTGCTGCGTGAGGCGCTGGCATTGGGCGTCAATCACATTGATACCAGCGACTTTTATGGTCCGCACGTCACCAATCAGATTATCCGCGAAGCGCTTTATCCTTACTCTGAAGACCTGACAATTGTCACTAAAATTGGTGCGCGGCGTGGAGAGGACGCATCCTGGTTGCCCGCATTTTCTCCGGCAGAGCTGCAAAAATCGGTGCACGATAATCTACGTAATCTCGGGCTGGACGTACTGGATGTGGTTAACTTGCGCATTATGATGGGGGATGGTCATGGCCCAGCGGAAGGATCGATAGAAGCCAGCCTGACCGTGCTGGCAGAGATGCAACAACAAGGCCTGGTAAAACATATTGGCCTAAGCAACGTCACACCGACGCAGGTTGCAGAGGCGCGCAAGATTGCCGAAATCGTCTGTGTGCAGAACGAATACAACATTGCTCATCGTGCTGATGACGCAATGATTGATGCTTTGGCTCGTGACGGCATTGCCTACGTGCCGTTCTTTCCGCTCGGGGGCTTTACGCCGCTGCAATCTTCAACGCTTTCCGATGTTGCTGCGAGCCTGGGTGCAACACCAATGCAGGTAGCGCTGGCGTGGCTGTTACAACGTTCACCGAATATTTTGTTGATTCCTGGAACATCTTCTGTTGCGCATTTACGGGAGAATATGGCTGCTGAAAAATTGCATCTTTCTGAGGAAGTGTTGTCTACGTTGGATAGTATTTAACAAACAACAGGGGGAACATTCCGGTTCCCTTTTTTACTGCATGGAGAGCATATGTTTAAAACAAGGATTGATAATGACGCTCTATCAGGTTAAACCGCTCTTCCAGTCGTTGTTAAGACCGGTAATGTTTTGGCTTCATAAGCGTCACGTCACAGCAAATTATATTACTCTTGCTGCGCTGGCACTTTCTCTTCTTACCGGATTGCTGTTAACGCTACTGCCACAGCCGATGTTGTTTCTGCTACTGCCCGTCGTATTGTTTGTCCGAATGGCGCTTAACGCGCTGGATGGCATGTTGGCGCGTGAGTGCAATCAGCAAACACGGCTTGGGGCGATTTTGAATGAGACTGGCGATGTTATTTCTGATATTGCGCTCTATTTACCGTTTTTATTTTTACCGGAAAGTAACGCATCACTCGTAATACTCATGTTATTTTGCACCATATTGACTGAGTTTTGCGGTTTACTCGCGCAGACGATTAACGGTATTCGCAGTTATGCCGGTCCATTTGGCAAAAGCGATCGCGCGTTAATATTTGGTCTGTGGGGGCTGGCCATTGCCATTTATCCACAGTGGATGCAATGGAATAATCTTTTATGGAGCATTGCTTCAATTCTGCTTCTCTGGACTGCGATTAATCGTTGTCGAAGCGTGCTCCTGATGAGCGCTGAAAGATAATGCTGGAAAAATCTCTGGTAACACTTTTCGCGTTGTTAATTTTAGCAACGCTGATAAACCGTTTTCTGGTATGGCGGTTACCGGAGAGAAAAGGGGATGAAGTTACATTACGTATTCGTACCTGGTGGGGCATCGTCATTTGTTTTTCACTGGTCATTTCAGGTCCACGCTGGATGACGTTGACGTTTTTTGCGCTGATAAGTTTTCTGGCATTGAAAGAATATTGTACGCTTATATCAGTACATATTCCACGTTGGTTATATTGGGGTATTCCTCTTAACTATTTGCTTATCGGTTTTAATTGCTTTGAGCTGTTTCTGTTATTTATACCTTTGGCTGGGTTTCTGATATTAGCCACCTGGCGAGTTTTAGTGGGTGACCCCTCTGGTTTTCTGCATACCGTGAGTGCCATTTTTTGGGGCTGGATAATGACCGTTTTCGCCTTGAGTCATGCCGCCTGGTTATTAATGTTGCCAACCACAAATATCCAGGGCGGGGCGTTACTGGTGTTATTTCTTTTGGCATTAACCGAGTCAAACGATATTGCACAGTATTTATGGGGAAAATCCTGCGGCAGAAGAAAAGTGGTCCCCAAAGTCAGCCCGGGAAAAACGCTGGAAGGTCTGGTGGGGGGCGTAATCACCACCATGATTACGTCACTGATTATTGGACCGTTGCTGACACCGCTAAATACATTACAGGCATTATTAGCGGGTTTGTTAATTGGTATTAGTGGTTTTTGCGGCGATGTAGTGATGTCAGCCATCAAACGAGATATTGGTGTTAAAGATAGTGGAAAACTATTACCAGGACATGGCGGACTCCTTGACAGGATTGACTCATTAATTTTCACCGCTCCGGTATTTTTTTATTTTATTCGCTACTGCTGTTACTGAAGGAAAATAGAGAAAATGGAAAATTCACGCATCCCTGGGGAACATTTTTTTACCACCAGTGATAATACAGCGTTGTTTTATCGGCACTGGCCCGCTTTACAGCCCGGGGCGAAAAAGGTCATCGTCTTATTTCATCGCGGGCATGAACATTCTGGTCGTCTACAACATCTCGTTGATGAACTGGCGATGCCAGATACTGCTTTTTATGCATGGGATGCCCGGGGGCATGGAAAAACTTCGGGGTCGCGTGGTTATAGCCCGTCTCTTATGCGCTCAGTGCAGGATGTCGATGAATTTGTCCGTTTTGCTGCCAGTGACAGCCAGGTCGGACTGGAAGAGGTAGTAGTAATCGCGCAAAGCGTCGGCGCAGTGCTGGTTGCCGCATGGGTTCATGATTATGCGCCTGCAATTCGTGGGCTGGTGCTGGCTTCTCCGGCCTTTAAGGTTAAATTGTATGTGCCACTGGCACGTCCTGCGCTGGCGTTATGGCATCGTCTGCGTGGTCTGTTTTTTATTAATTCCTATGTGAGAGGACGCTATTTGACCCACGATCGGCAACGGGTCGCGAGTTTCAATAATGATCCGCTGATCACACGGGCGATTGCCGTCAATATCTTGCTCGATCTCTATAAAACGTCTGAACGTATTATTAGCGATGCGGCGGCGATTACGCTTCCCACGCAACTTCTGATATCGGGCGAAGATTATGTTGTGCATCGCCAACCGCAAATTGATTTTTATCAGCGTTTACGTAGCCCTCTGAAAGAGCTACATCTGCTGCCAGGCTTTTATCACGACACGTTGGGTGAAGAGAACAGGGCGCTGGCATTTGAAAAAATGCAAAGCTTTATTAGTCGCTTATATGCTAACAAATCGCAAAAATTTGATTATCAGCATGAAGACTGCACAGGCCCCTCTGCGGATCGATGGCGGCTCCTTTCTGGTGGACCCGTGCCATTATCGCCGGTTGATTTAGCGTATCGCTTTATGCGAAAGGCGATGAAATTGTTCGGGGCGCACTCTGCGGGCCTGCATCTCGGAATGAGCACCGGCTTTGATTCAGGCAGTTCGCTGGATTATGTCTATCAAAATCAACCGCAAGGTAGTAACGCATTCGGGCGCTTAATCGACAAAATCTACCTGAACAGTGTTGGCTGGCGCGGTATTCGCCAGCGCAAAACCCATTTACAAATGCTGATTAAACAAGCCGTTGCCGATCTCCACGCCAAAGGTTTAGCCGTCCGTGTGGTTGACATTGCCGCAGGGCATGGGCGCTATGTACTGGATGCGCTGGCAAACGAGCCTGCCGTAAGCGATATTTTGTTACGTGATTACAGCGAGTTAAATGTTGCACAGGGGCAAGAGATGATTACCCAACGGGGAATGTCTGAGCGGGTGCGTTTTGAACAGGGCGATGCGTTTAACCCGGAGGAACTCAGCGCGTTAACTCCGCGGCCTACGCTGGCGATTGTCTCTGGCCTGTATGAGCTTTTTCCCGAAAATGAGCAGGTAAAAAACTCACTCGCAGGTCTTGCCAGAGCCATCGAACCGGGTGGCATTCTCATCTACACCGGGCAGCCGTGGCACCCACAACTGGAGCTGATTGCCGGGGTGTTAACCAGTCATAAAGATGGTAAACCGTGGGTAATGCGCGTGCGTTCGCAAGGGGAGATGGATTCGCTCGTGCATGATGCCGGATTTGATAAATGCACACAACGGATTGATGAGTGGGGTATTTTTACGGTTTCGATGGCGGTGCGTCGTGAACACTGAACGCCGGAACGTATTGCTACAAGGAGCTGGCTGGTTATTGTTGCTGGCCCCGTTTTTCTTCTTCACCTATGGATCTCTTAATCAGTTCACCGCGTTCCAGGACCTTAACAGCCATGATATCCCCAGTCAGGTGTTCGGTTGGGAAACGGCGATCCCTTTTCTTCCCTGGACTATTGTTCCTTACTGGAGTCTGGATCTTTTATATGGACTTTCGCTGTTCGTTTGTAGCTCGACATTCGAACAGCGCCGACTGGTCCACCGGCTTATTCTGGCAACGGTAATAGCCTGCTGCGGTTTTTTGCTCTATCCGCTGAAGTTTAGTTTTATCCGCCCTGAAGTGAGTGGGGTGACAGGATGGCTATTTTCGCAACTTGAACTGTTCGATCTGCCTTATAACCAGTCTCCTTCGCTGCATATTATTCTCTGCTGGCTACTTTGGCGTCACTTTCGTCAGCGTCTGGCTGAGAGGTGGCGTAAAGTCTGTGGCGGATGGTTTTTACTCATCGCTATTTCTACTCTGACGACCTGGCAGCATCATTTTATTGATGTCATCACAGGGCTGGCGGTAGGTATGTTGATTGACTGGATGGTGCCCGTCGACCGTCGTTGGAATTATCAGAAACCTGATCAACGTCGAATCAAAATAGCACTGCCATATGTCGTAGGTGCGTGCTCGTGCATTGTGTTGATGGAGCTAATGATAATGCTTCAGTTATGGTGGTCAGTCTGGTTATGTTGGCCAGTATTATCGCTACTCATTATTGGCCGTGGGTACGGTGGGCTTGGCGCGATAACAACAGGGAAAGATAGTCAGGGGAAACTCCCACCCGCCGTTTACTGGCTGACATTGCCCTGGCGCATCGGGATGTGGCTGTCTATGCGTTGGTTTTGTCGTCGCCTGGAGCCGGTGAGCAAAATGACTGCTGGTGTTTATTTAGGGGCGTTTCCACGACATATTCCGGCACAGAATGCGGTTCTGGACGTCACCTTTGAATTCCCTCGAAGACGAGCGACAAAAGATCGACTCTATTTCTGTGTACCGATGCTGGATCTGGTGATTCCGGAAGAGGGGGAGCTCCGACAGGCCGTGGCGATGCTGGAAACATTACGCGAAGAGCAAGGCAGCGTTCTGGTCCATTGCGCGTTGGGATTATCGCGCAGTGCGCTGGTAGTGGCGGCATGGTTATTATGTTACGGACACTGTAAAACCGTTGATGAAGCGATTAGTTATATTCGAGCCAGACGCTCGCATATTGTGCTTAAGGAAGAGCACAAAGCGATGCTGAAATTATGGGAAAATAGGTAAGTGGATTGAGATGTGGACTGAATATCTACAGTCCACATCAAGACCGTGTCCGGTTATGCAGCAACAATACTGTCGATGGCTGCTTTCGCGTCAGACTGCGCTTTCGCTGCCATTTCCGGACCGTATGCGATCCCTTCGGCGAAGACAAATTTCACATCGGTAATGCCGATAAAGCCGAGGAACGTGGACAGATACGGCGTCACCAGGTCCGTTGGTCCATCTTTGTGGATCCCACCGCGGCTGGTAATAACGATGGCTTTTTTACCCGTTACCAGACCTTCCGGACCGTTCTCGGTATAGCGGAAAGTAACGCCTGCGCGTGCAACCAGGTCAAAATAGTTTTTCAACTGAGTTGAGATGTTGAAGTTATACATCGGTGCCGCAATAACGATAACGTCGTGGGCTTTCAGCTCGGCAATCAGCTCATCGGAAAGCGCCAGAGCTTCCTGCTGACGCGGAGTCAGCGGCGCATCGCTCGGGCGCAGAGCGCCAACCAGTTCGCCATCCAGTACCGGAATCGGATTTGCAGCCAAGTCACGCACGGTGATTTCATCAGCGGAGTGCTTTTCGCGCCATTGTTCAACAAAATAATCGGACAACTGATTAGACTGAGAGTACCCTGCCAGGATGCTGGATTTAAGAACTAATACCTTGCTCATGGTGTTTCCTTATAGATATTTGAATGGGCGATGCCCCGTTGCTTGTTGACACTTTATTCACAATCCTGCCACAGAGATAGCGCAATAAATCGAAGCCTATGTTCGAATTTATTGAACAACGCATAGAAAGCCGCGATGTGGTACTCTATATCTATCATTTCAAAGAAAATTAATCAGGCAGACTACTGCCCACTAACGTTATGACAGAACAACAAAAATTGACCTTTACTGCTTTACAGCAGCGGCTGGATTCGCTGATGCTGCGCGACAGACTGCGTTTTTCTCGCCGTCTGCACGGCGTGAAGAAGGTTAAAAATCCTGATGCACAACAGGCCATTTTCCAGGAGATGGCGAAAGAGATTGACCAGGCGGCAGGGAAAGTCCTGCTGCGTGAAGCGGCACGACCGGAAATCACTTATCCGGACAATTTGCCAGTTAGTCAGAAAAAGCAGGACATACTCGAAGCGATTCGTGATCACCAGGTGGTGATCGTCGCCGGGGAAACGGGTTCTGGTAAAACGACCCAGCTACCGAAAATCTGTATGGAACTGGGGCGCGGGATTAAAGGGCTGATCGGTCATACCCAGCCGCGTCGCCTGGCGGCACGAACGGTGGCGAACCGTATTGCGGAAGAGCTGAAAACGGAGCCGGGCGGTTGCATCGGTTACAAAGTGCGTTTCAGCGATCACGTTAGTGATAACACGATGGTCAAGCTGATGACCGACGGTATCCTGCTGGCGGAGATCCAGCAAGACCGCCTGCTAATGCAGTACGACACCATCATTATTGACGAAGCACACGAACGCAGCCTGAATATCGATTTTCTGCTCGGCTATTTGAAAGAGTTGCTGCCGCGGCGTCCTGACCTAAAAATCATTATCACTTCCGCGACTATCGACCCGGAACGCTTTTCGCGCCACTTTAATAATGCGCCGATTATCGAAGTCTCCGGTCGGACCTATCCGGTGGAAGTGCGCTATCGCCCGATTGTTGAAGAAGCCGATGACACCGAGCGCGATCAGTTGCAGGCGATTTTTGACGCCGTAGACGAACTGAGCCAGGAAAGCCCTGGCGACATTCTGATCTTTATGAGCGGTGAGCGGGAAATTCGTGATACCGCCGATGCGCTGAACAAGCTGAACTTACGCCATACCGAAATCTTGCCGCTTTATGCGCGGCTTTCGAACAGCGAACAGAACCGCGTGTTCCAGTCGCACAGCGGACGGCGCATTGTACTGGCGACCAACGTCGCGGAAACCTCGCTGACCGTACCGGGGATTAAATACGTTATCGACCCAGGTACGGCGCGTATCAGCCGCTACAGCTATCGCACCAAAGTGCAGCGTTTGCCGATTGAACCCATTTCGCAGGCGTCTGCCAATCAGCGTAAAGGCCGTTGTGGTCGTGTGTCCGAAGGGATCTGTATTCGTCTCTATTCCGAAGACGATTTCCTCTCGCGCCCGGAGTTTACCGATCCAGAGATTCTGCGTACCAACCTGGCCTCGGTTATTTTGCAGATGACCGCGCTGGGGTTGGGCGATATCGCCGCGTTCCCGTTTGTCGAAGCACCGGATAAACGCAATATCCAGGATGGCGTGCGTCTGCTCGAAGAGCTGGGCGCGATCACCACTGATGAACAGGCCAGCGCCTATAAACTGACGCCGCTCGGTCGCCAGCTCTCGCAGTTGCCTGTCGACCCACGTCTGGCGCGTATGGTGCTGGAAGCGCAAAAACATGGCTGCGTGCGTGAGGCGATGATTATCACGTCTGCGCTCTCCATTCAGGATCCGCGCGAACGTCCGATGGACAAACAGCAGGCATCGGACGAAAAACATCGTCGCTTCCACGACAAAGAATCCGACTTCCTGGCGTTTGTAAATCTGTGGAATTATCTTGGCGAGCAGCAAAAGGCACTTTCTTCAAACGCCTTCCGTCGCCTGTGTCGTACCGATTATCTCAACTATCTGCGCGTGCGCGAATGGCAGGATATCTACACCCAGCTGCGCCAGGTAGTGAAAGAACTTGGCATTCCGGTTAACAGCGAACCGGCGGAGTATCGCGAAATTCACATCGCCTTACTGACCGGTTTGCTTTCCCATATCGGCATGAAAGATGCCGATAAACAAGAATATACCGGCGCACGTAACGCGCGTTTCTCCATCTTTCCCGGTTCTGGTTTATTCAAAAAACCGCCGAAATGGGTAATGGTGGCGGAACTGGTAGAAACCAGCCGCCTGTGGGGGCGCATTGCTGCGCGTATCGACCCGGAATGGGTGGAGCCAGTTGCTCAGCATTTGATTAAACGCACCTACAGCGAACCGCACTGGGAACGGGCGCAGGGCGCGGTGATGGCAACGGAAAAAGTCACCGTTTACGGTTTGCCGATTGTTGCCGCGCGCAAGGTCAACTACAGCCAGATTGATCCGGCGTTATGTCGTGAACTCTTTATTCGCCATGCGCTGGTGGAAGGTGACTGGCAGACGCGTCACGCATTCTTCCGTGAAAACCTGAAACTACGGGCGGAAGTAGAAGAGCTGGAACACAAAACCCGTCGCCGCGATATTCTGGTTGATGACGAAACCTTGTTTGAGTTCTACGACCAGCGCATCAGCCATGATGTGATCTCTGCACGCCACTTCGACAGCTGGTGGAAAAAAGTCAGCCGCGAAACGCCTGATTTGCTCAACTTTGAAAAGAGCATGTTGATCAAAGAAGGTGCGGAAAAAATCAAGCAAGCTGGAATTACCCGAACCTCTGGCATCAGGGCAATCTCAAGCTGCGTTTAAGCTATCAGTTTGAGCCCGGCGCGGATGCTGACGGTGTGACCGTACATATTCCGCTGCCGTTACTTAACCAGGTTGAGGAAAGCGGGTTTGAGTGGCAGATCCCCGGTCTGCGCCGCGAACTGGTGATTGCTCTGATTAAATCGTTGCCGAAACCAGTACGCCGTAATTTTGTGCCAGCGCCAAACTACGCCGAAGCGTTTTTAGGCCGCGTCACACCGCTGGAGTTACCGTTGCTCGACAGCCTTGAGCGCGAGTTACGGCGGATGACCGGCGTTACCGTTGACCGCGAAGACTGGCACTGGGATCAGGTGCCTGATCACCTGAAAATCACCTTCCGCGTGGTGGATGACAAAAACAAGAAGCTAAAAGAAGGGCGCTCATTACAAGATCTGAAAGATGCGCTGAAAGGCAAAGTGCAGGAAACGCTGTCTGCGGTGGCGGATGACGGTATCGAGCAGAGCGGCTTACATATCTGGAGTTTTGGTCAACTGCCGGAAAGCTACGAACAGAAGCGTGGCAACTACAAAGTGAAGGCGTGGCCGGCGCTGGTGGATGAGCGCGACAGTGTGGCGATCAAACTGTTTGATAACCCGCTGGAGCAAAAGCAGGCAATGTGGAACGGTCTTCGCCGTTTACTGCTGCTGAATATTCCATCGCCGATCAAGTATTTGCATGAGAAGTTACCAAACAAAGCCAAGCTGGGGCTGTACTTTAACCCGTATGGCAAAGTGCTGGAGCTGATTGACGACTGTATCTCATGCGGTGTGGATCAACTGATCGACGCCAATGGTGGCCCGGTCTGGACGGAAGAAGGCTTTGCTGCACTGCATGAAAAAGTGCGCGCCGAACTGAATGACACGGTGGTGGATATTGCTAAGCAGGTCGAGCAAATCCTCACTGCGGTGTTCAATATCAACAAACGCCTGAAAGGGCGGGTGGATATGACGATGGCGCTGGGACTGTCGGATATCAAAGCGCAGATGGGCGGGCTGGTGTATCGCGGTTTTGTCACAGGTAACGGCTTCAAACGGCTGGGTGACACGCTGCGATATTTGCAGGCGATTGAAAAACGACTGGAAAAACTGGCGATTGATCCACATCGCGACCGTGCGCAGATGCTGAAAGTCGAAAACGTCCAGCAGGCGTGGCAGCAATGGATCAACAAACTGCCGCCTGCACGTCGTGAGGATGAAGACGTGAAAGAGATCCGCTGGATGATAGAAGAGCTGCGCGTCAGCTATTTTGCCCAACAACTCGGTACACCTTATCCGATTTCAGATAAGCGTATTTTGCAGGCGATGGAGCAGATTAGCGGTTAACGCTGCTATTTGCCTGATAAATCTAAAACCCGGTAAGCATTTAGCGCCGGGTTTTTTATTAATTCTAAAAACGGTAAGGGCAAAAAATTGGGGAATTCAGAAAAATACAATTCTCTGCTGCAAGATGAATAATGTTTATCTACAGCTATTCCGTAAAAGATATGTCAGGCTTGCGGAGAGGTGGTTAAGGAAATACGGCTTCCTCCTTTCAGAGTGCTCCGCTTCTCTTTATTATCTCACGCAGTATTCTTAAGGGAACGATCAGGAGGGACCATGAATATTAACCCGTTTCCGACGCTTTCAGCGTCAACCATTGATGCTATAAACGTTATCGGTCGATGGCTGGCGCAGGATGATTTCTCCGGTGAAGCTCCGTATCAGGCCGATTGCGTGATACTTGCAGGCAATGCTGTCATTCCCACTATCGATGCCGCTTGTAAGATTGCAAGAGATCAGCAAATTCCTTTACTGATTAGTGGTGGTATCGGTCACTCGACAACTTTTTTTGTATAGCGCTGTTGCACAGCATCCGCACTACAACACTATCCGTACCACTGGCAGGGCAGAAGCGACCATCCTGGCGGATATCGCTCATCAGTTCTGGCACATTCCGCAGGAAAAAATCTGGATTGAAGACCAGTCAACTAACTGTGGAGAAAATGCCCGTTTCAGTATCGCATTATTGAATCAGTTAGCAGAGCGAGTCCATACCACGATTGTCGTCCAGGATCCCACTATGCAACGCCGAACCATGGCGACGTTCCGTCGTATTACAGGAGATAATCCTGATGCACCTCGCTGGCTAAGTTATCCGGGATTCGTACCACAGTTGGGAAATAATGCAGGCAGCGTGACGTTTGCTAATCCGCTGACAGGACTATGGCCAGTTGAGCGATATTTGTCCCTACTTACTGGCGAGCTGCCACGCTTGCGCGATGACAGCGATGGCTATGGACCGCGCGGACGCGATTTTATCGTTCACGTCGATTTTCCGTCAGAAGTTACGCAGGCATGGCAGTTATTACAGCATGACGCAGTGCTTATTGAGGCAATGGAGAGTCGTTCACTGCGCTAATAATTGCCCGTTTGTGAACAAATGATTGCAAACGGGTAATAATATGATCTTTTTCTTCCTCTCTTTATTCCCGTCGTATCTCTTTTTATGAAGCCTTTCACAAAATTGCACATCCACGATGCCTTCTCTGCTGTGATTGATGCTAATTAACATGTGAATTACAAAATATAAACATATCAATCGCAGGAGTAGCCCATGTCTGTACCCGTTCAACATCCTATGTATATCGATGGACAGTTTGTCACCTGGCGCGGCGACGCATGGATTGATGTGGTTAACCCCGCAACAGAGGCAGTGATTTCCCGCATTCCTGATGGTCAGGCTGAAGATGCTCGCAAAGCAATCGATGCAGCAGAGCGTGCACAGCCAGAATGGGAAGCATTACCCGCGATTGAACGAGCGAACTGGTTACGGAAAATCTCTGAGGGGATCCGCGAACGGGCCAGTGAAATTAGTTCATTGATCGTCGAGGAAGGCGGCAAAATTCAACAGCTGGCCGAAGTTGAAGTCGCTTTTACTGCTGACTATATCGATTACATGGCGGAATGGGCTCGTCGCTACGAGGGCGAGATTATTCAAAGTGATCGTCCTGGGGAAAACATCCTGCTGTTTAAACGCGCTTTAGGCGTAACGACCGGTATCCTACCGTGGAACTTCCCGTTTTTCCTGATCGCTCGCAAAATGGCGCCAGCTCTTCTCACAGGCAATACCATCGTCATCAAACCGAGCGAATTTACGCCAAACAATGCGATCGCATTTGCTAAAATCGTCGACGAAATTGGCTTACCACGCGGCGTGTTTAACCTTGTGTTAGGACGCGGTGAAACGGTTGGTCAGGAATTGGCGGGTAATCCAAAAGTCGCTATGGTCAGCATGACAGGCAGCGTCGCTGCCGGAGAAAAAATCATGGCGACCGCGGCGAAAAATATCACCAAAGTGTGTCTGGAGCTGGGGGGCAAAGCCCCTGCTATCGTGATGGATGACGCCGATCTTGAATTGGCCGTCAAAGCCATTGTTGATTCACGCGTGATAAATACCGGGCAGGTGTGCAACTGTGCGGAACGTGTCTATGTGCAGAAAGGTATTTACGATCGCTTTGTTAATCGACTGGGCGAGGCAATGCAGGCGGTTCAATTTGGTAACCCCGCCGAACGTAACGACATTGCGATGGGGCCGCTGATTAACGCTGCGGCTCTGGAAAGGGTGGAACAAAAGGTAGCGCGGGCAGTAGAAGAGGGCGCGAGAATCGCGTTGGGTGGTAAGGCTGTAGAAGGGAAAGGTTATTATTATCCGCCAACGTTGCTTTTGGATGTCCGACAGGAAATGTCCATTATGCACGAAGAAACCTTTGGGCCAGTGCTGCCGGTAGTCGCTTTTGACACGCTGGAACAGGCTATCTCCATGGCCAACGACAGCGATTATGGCCTGACGTCATCGATATATACCGAGAATCTTAACGTGGCGATGAAAGCCATCAAAGGACTCAAGTTTGGCGAAACCTACATCAACCGAGAAAACTTCGAAGCTATGCAAGGTTTCCATGCTGGATGGCGTAAGTCGGGTATTGGCGGCGCAGATGGCAAACATGGTTTGCATGAGTATCTGCAGACTCAGGTGGTCTATTTGCAGTCGTAAGATATGAAAGAGGCGGAGGTTTTTCCTCCGCCAGCGCGGGTCAGAGTTTGGCGAATTTTTCCAGAGTACGAATGAGTTGAGTGACAAAACCATACTCGTTATCGTACCAGGCGACGGTCTTCACCAGTTGTAAATCGCCCACTGCGGTGATTTCCGTTTGGGTCGCATCAAACACCGAACCAAAATGGCTGCCAATGATATCGGAAGAGACAATTTCTTCGTCGGTATAACCAAATGACTCGTTATTGGTCGTTGCTTTTTTTAGTGCGTTATTCACCTCTTCAGCAGTCACTTTTTTCCCCAGGATAGACACCAGCTCGGTCACTGAACCGGTTTTCACTGGCACGCGTTGCGCATGACCTTTAAGTTTGCCGCTAAGTTCCGGGATCACCAGACCAATGGCTTTTGCCGCACCGGTAGTGTGGGGGATGATATTTTCCGCCGCCGCCCGCGATGCACGTAAATCTTTACCACGCGGACCATCCACCAGAGACTGGGTGCCGGTATAGGCATGGATCGTTGTCATTGTGCCAACGTCTATCCCAAAACTGTCATGCAATGCTTTGGCCATAGGCGCAAGACAGTTAGTGGTGCATGACGCCACGGAAATAATGGTGTCGTTGCCATCCAGAGTGCCATCATTGACGTTATAAACGATGGTTTTCATTTCTCCTGCCGGAGCGGAAATCAACACCTTCTTCGCGCCAGCGTCCAGATGCGCCTGGGATTTTTCTGCGGAAGTATAAAAACCGGTACATTCAATGACAATTTCAGCACCTTTTACTTTCCAGGGGATATTTTTCGCGTCTTTTTCGGCGTAAACCGCAATACTTTTTCCATCAACAATAAGTGAATCCTCTGTGAAATCGACGCTCCAGGGGAAAGGACCGTAGTTTGAATCGTGCTTTAGTAGGTAGGCGAGAATTTTCGGAGATGTAAGATCATTAATGGCGACAACGTCAATGTTACTTTTAATCTCAAGTAGCCGACGTAATACCAGCCGGCCGATACGACCAAAACCGTTAATGCCAACTTTGCTCATGGTTTTCTCCAGTCAAGAACTTGTGGGTAGAAATTAGTCCTTTCCAGGCTTAGACCAGGATGACAGGATGGGCAATCTACATTTTTGCCATGAAACGTAACGTACTGAAAACGGGTGAACAATATTTAATGAAATTTTAAGAAAAGCTCGTTATGTTAACGGCAAATTGTGTTAAAGCAGGAAATGTTATGGGAATTAGATATTCAAGGTTACAAATTGGCATTCACTGGCTGGTCTTTTTGCTGGTTATTGCAGCCTATTGTGCAATGGAGTTTCGTGGTTTTTTCCCGCGTAGCGATCGTCCGGTGATCAACATGATCCACGTTTCATGTGGCATCTCAATTCTCGTGCTGATGGTGCTTCGTCTGTTACTCAGATTGAAATACCCAACGCCGCCCATTGTACCGAAACCCAGGCCCATGATGACGGGACTCGCTCATTTGGGACATTTGGTGATCTATCTCCTGTTTATTGTATTGCCAGTGATTGGTTTGGTGATGATGTATAACCGGGGTAATCCGTGGTTTGCGTTTGGTCTGACGATGTCTTACGCGTCAGAGGCCAATTTTGACCTGGTGGATAGATTAAAGTGGTGGCATGAAACGTTGGCCAATCTGGGATATTTCGTTATCGGGCTTCATGCGGCTGCAGCTCTGGCGCACCACTATTTCTGGAAAGACAACACGCTTTTGCGCATGATGCCGCGTAAGCGCTCCTGAGGGTATTAGAAGAAAGCGCCTGTACTAAACCAGACCCGTGGTACAGGCGAAGAATACGGGCCTACATCGGAAGCGCCTATTATATTTATTTGTATGACAAATAAAACCATAATCCGAGTTTATATGTTCAACGGGTTGATATTTAATCAACATATCTACTGTTAAGATTGAAATTCAATTTCCCCAATCCTTGATCTCCCTAAGTGAAATAAAGACTGCACAGCGTATAACTTTTATACCGAACATAAGATTCGGCAAGTCATGAAGGTTGTATGAAAAAGTTGCTCTTTATTTTACTGATGGGATTACTGATGTCTTTTTATGTTGATGCCGGGCGCAAACCCTGTTCTGGTGCGAAAGGGGGGAGCCCTCACTGTACAGCTGGCGGCAAATTTGTCTGTAATGATGGTTCTATCAGCGCATCGAAAAAAACATGCACTAATTAAATGGGGCGCCATGAGAAAATGAACTCGTCAACCAGATACGCGGGGAATGCTCCCCGCGCAGGCCCTTACCTGGACTGACAGGCCATGAGAGCCGCCACCTCCTTATTACCGTCCCGGAATCGCAGTTCGTAGAGCGTTTGTCGGGTCAGGAGGGTGAATGCCAGAATCGTGATACAGATAATGAGCAGACACACCACCAGGGGGTTGCGCTTCATAGCCTTTCTCCTTGCCGGATGGCAGGTAAGAGGCTAACATCTGAATTGCTAGGTTCATTCGTCGGCCTCGGTTGATAGAAATATCGATCGGGGCCTTCGTCTTTCTGATTCCCGGTAAGCCTGAAACCAGAAAGTCTCAGGCGCCCGCAAACATTCTATGCAATTACCCTTACCAGCGAAATAATCACTTCACGAAATTGCGTGGCATTTTCCAGAATTTTTCGTAATACGCCTTACAAGGTATAACTACTCGTAAGTCTCTTCATTCCGATGGTAATAATCTCTCATCGCAAAAATTGTTGTAAAAATGTGATATGAACAGGTTTTTGCCAGTAAGCAATTACCATCGATTGCCGATGACTCTCTATCGGGAGTAAACCAGGAAGAGAGACAACGGTCATGAATACAACATCCTCACACCGCTTAGGCTTTTTACATCACATCAGGCTGGTTCCATTATTTGCCTGCATTCTTGGCGGCATCCTGTTTCTGTTTGCATTGAGTTCATCCCTGGCGGGGTATTTTCTCTGGCAGGCAGACCGCGATCAGCGCGATGTCAGCGGCGAGATCCAGATACGCACGGGTTTAGCAAACAGCTCAGATTTATTGCGTTCAGCCCGGATCAATATGATTCAGGCCGGGGCAGCGAGTCGTATCGCTGAAATGGAAGAGATGAAGCGAAATATTGCGCAAGCGGAATTGCAAATAAAGCAATCGCAACAAGGCTATAACGTTTACCGTACTCGTCTGGTGAAAACGCCCGCTGACGATGCGCTGGACGGAGAATTAAATCAGCGTTTCCAGGCTTATATTTCCGGCCTGCAACCCATGTTGAAATATGCCAAAAATGGCATGTTTGAAGCCATTATCAATCATGAAAGTGAACAGATCAGAACGCTTGATAATGCCTATAACCAGCAGTTAAGCAAAGCCATTGAGATACGTAGCGCTAGAGCAAACCAGCTAGCGGAACAGGCGCATCAGCGTACTCGTCTGGGAGGGATGTTTATGATTGGCGCATTTATACTTGCGTTGGTTATGACGCTGATAACCTTTATGGTGTTACATCGGATTGTCATTCGTCCTTTGCAACACGCCGCCCAACGGATTGAAAAAATAGCCAGTGGCGATCTGACTTTGGTTGACGAATCCACTGGCCGCAGTGAAATTGGCCGCTTAAGTCGCCATCTACAGCAAATGCAGCATTCGCTGGCACTGACGGTGGGAACGGTGCGTCAGGGGGCAGAAGAGATCTATCGTGGCACCAGTGAGATTTCTGCCGGTAATGCTGACCTTTCCTCACGCACCGAAGAACAAGCGGCGGCAATTGAACAAACCGCCGCCAGCATGGAGCAACTCACCGCGACAGTGAAGCAAAATTCTGATAACGCACATCATGCCAGCAAACTGGCGCAAGAGGCCTCAAGTAAAGCCGGAGATGGCGGACAAACAGTTTCAGGTGTAGTGCGGACAATGGGTAATATCTCCAGTAGCTCGAAGAAAATTTCTGAAATCACGGCTGTTATCAATAGTATTGCCTTCCAGACCAATATCCTGGCGCTCAATGCCGCCGTTGAGGCCGCACGAGCCGGTGAACAAGGACGCGGATTTGCCGTTGTCGCCAGCGAAGTGCGTACACTTGCAAGCCGCAGCGCCCAGGCTGCGAAAGAGATTGAAGGCTTGATCAGTGAGTCCGTCAGGTTAATTGGCCAGGGGACCGATGAAGTGGCAACGGCAGGGAAAACCATGAGCGCTATTGTTGATGCCGTGGCGAGCGTCACACATATCATGCAAGAAATAGCTGCCGCTTCAGATGAACAAAGCAGAGGTATCACACAAGTTAGCCAGGCGATTTCTGAAATGGATAAAGTGACGCAACAGAACGCTTCTTTGGTGGAAGAGGCTTCAGCTGCGGCGGTATCTCTTGAAGAACAGGCGGCGCGGTTAACGGAAGCCGTGGATGTGTTCCGTCTGAAGAAACAACCAGTTCAGGCGGCTCAACAAGGAACAGGGAATTCAGTGAGTTTGGCAACGGTGTGATAAAAAAGGGATCGTAAGATCCCTTACTTTTCAGAACGGCATTGATTTTCGAATGGCGTTAATCATCAACTGACAACCGGAAGAGAGTGTTGCATCTACGCGGGTCAGTATTCCAATAGGTTCGCCTGCGCCATGCCCCGGAACAGGCAGGGCCACCAGTGTGGCATGACGCAGGTCGTCTTTCACAGCGCCAGAAGGAACAAACCACACATAGTCGTATTCAACCGTAAGCTGACGTGAAAGTGATGCAGACAACGTTTCAATACAGCCTGAAGGAATTTTACATCCCTGGCTTTTTACTAATGCCTCTGAATGCTGCCGTGGCGCGGTGCCTTCTGGTGATACGACAACAGGCCATTCCAGTACCCGACTTAACGTTACGTTCTCCTGAAGCAGGGGGTGATTAGGCCTAACAACTAACTTAAGTGATTCGAGAAACAGCAGCTCGTAATTAAGTCCGGTCATCAGTTCAGGATCTGACATCCGACCAACACCAATATCGATTTCCCCTGTTTTTAATCCCGCCAGGATCATCGTGTTACTCATGGTGGCAACTTGCAGTGTGGTTTCTTTTTGTTGCTGATGAAACTGACCTATAACCGAAGGTAATATCCCTAGTGCCGCGGTAGGTAGCGCGCCCACTCTGACGACATCATTGTTAAGACCTTCTTTACGATTAAGTGATTGTCCTGCGGTGTTGATGGCGTCAAGAACTCTGACTGCGTGAGTTAAAAATTGCTCGCCAGGTAAGGTGAGCTGTGCGCCTTGACGTCCTCGGTCGAACAGGCGAGCCCCCGTCAATTGTTCCAGCTCATTCAATGTCTTAGAGAGTGCCGGTTGACTCAGGTTAAGGGTTTCAGCCGCGCGCCCCAAAGTTCCTTGTTGTGCGACAGCTACGAATGTATGAAGGTGGCGCAAACGGATGCGCTGACTAAACAGACTATTTTTTTCCATAAGCGATGTTAAAAACGAAGCGGTGCCGCTGACAAGTGATGTTGTTTGATTATGATAACTTGATTGCAAAATATTATTAACATTTAAAGTGATTATGTTACATCGAAATCGATAATATTGATGATTTCGTGGCGAGATCACAGTTTGTAAATTCTTCCCACCAGAGTGAATGCGGTTACCTACACTCGAGATAATTGACCACTGGGGGTAGACATTATGGCGAACAGCATCACAGCGGATGAGATTCGGGAACAGTTTTCGCAGGCAATGTCAGCCATGTATCAACAAGAAGTTCCACAGTATGGTACGTTGCTGGAACTGGTCGCTGACGTGAATATGGCTGTGCTGGAAAATAATCCCCAACTGCATGAAAAAATGGTGAATGCGGATGAACTGGCGAGGCTTAACGTTGAACGTCATGGGGCGATACGTGTAGGAACCGCGCAGGAACTTGCCACATTAAGGCGGATATTCGCCATTATGGGAATGTATCCGGTGAGTTATTACGATCTCTCGCAGGCTGGCGTGCCGGTACATTCTACGGCATTTCGGCCCATCGATGATGCCTCGCTTGCGCGTAATCCTTTCCGCGTTTTTACCTCATTGCTCCGCCTTGAGCTTATCGAAAACAAAATATTGCGCCAAAAGGCGGCGGAGATTTTACGCCAGCGCGATATCTTTACCCCACGTTGTCGGCAACTGTTAGATGAATATGATCGGGAGGGCGGTTTTAGCGAAGCGCAAGCGCGGGAGTTTGTGCGGGAAGCCCTGGAGACATTTCGTTGGCATCAGTCAGCAACGGTAGATGAAGAAACCTATCACGCGTTGCATAACGAGCATCGACTGATCGCTGATGTAGTCTGTTTTCCGGGCTGTCATATCAATCACCTGACGCCACGCACGCTGGACATTGATCGGGTACAGTCGATGATGCCCGAATGCGGTATCGAACCAAAAATTCTCATCGAAGGGCCGCCGCGCCGCGAGGTGCCTATTTTATTGCGTCAAACCAGCTTTAAGGCACTGGAAGAAACGGTTCTGTTTGTGGGGCAACAGCAGGGGAGGCATACCGCGCGATTTGGTGAGATAGAACAGCGCGGAGTGGCGTTAACGCCGAAAGGGCGGCGACTGTATGATGAACTTCTGCATAATGCCGGAACTGGACAGGATAATCTCACTCATCAACTGCATTTGCAGGAAACCTTTCGCGCTTTCCCGGACAGCGAATTTTTGATGCGCCAGCAAGGGCTGGCATGGTTCCGTTATCGACTGACACCATCGGGTGAAGCGCATCGTCAGGCGATACATCCTGGGGACGATCCGCAACCTTTGATCGAACGTGGCTGGGTTGTCGCACAACCTATTACCTATGAGGATTTTTTGCCGGTGAGTGCGGCAGGGATCTTCCAGTCCAATCTCGGTAACGAAACGCAGACGCGCAGTCATGGTAATGCCAGTCGTGAGGCATTCGAGCAGGCGCTGGGCTGCCAGGTTTTTGATGAATTTCAGTTATACAAGGAAGCGGAAGAACGCAGTAAACGCCGCTGTGGATTGCTTTAAAATCGGGCCATCCTGCTTTGCAAAAATTTGCCTGATTTTACAAATGAATCAGGCTCTTCCCATCGACATAAAAAAAATTGCCGATTTATGCATATTCTCTGAGTTCAACAATTGGATTATTAATAAATATTGTCTAGAGTGAGCGGTCATAAATAAGCACTTTCTTGCCGCTGAAAACGACCAGCGCGGGACCATTCACAACACCAGAAGGACTCACTTTCAGGTATGGATCGTAGACGATTTATTAAAGGTTCAATGGCTATGGCCGCCGTGTGCGGTACCAGCGGCATTGCTTCTCTTTTTTCTCAGGCGGCATTCGCGGCAGATTCTGATATTGCCGACGGGCAAACCCAGCGTTTTGACTTCTCCATTCTACAGTCAATGGCGCACGACTTAGCGCAAACAGCGTGGCGTGGTGCCCCGCGTCCGTTACCTGACACTCTGGCGACAATGACGCCGCAGGCTTATAACAGTATTCAATACGACGCCGAAAAATCGCTCTGGCATAACGTCGAGAACCGTCAACTGGACGCTCAGTTCTTCCATATGGGGATGGGATTCCGTCGCCGCGTTCGTATGTTTTCTGTTGATCCAGCAACACATCTGGCGCGTGAAATTCACTTTCGCCCGGAGTTGTTCAAATACAACGATGCGGGTGTTGATACCAAACAATTAGAAGGGCAAAGCGATCTCGGCTTTGCCGGTTTTCGCGTGTTTAAAGCCCCCGAACTGGCGCGGCGTGATGTAGTATCATTCCTCGGAGCGAGTTATTTCCGCGCCGTTGATGACACGTATCAATACGGTTTGTCGGCCCGCGGCCTGGCGATCGACACTTATACCGACAGCAAAGAAGAGTTCCCCGACTTTACCGCTTTCTGGTTTGATACCGTAAAACCAGGCGCAACCACCTTTACCGTTTATGCCTTACTCGATAGCCCCAGTATTACCGGTGCCTACAAGTTCACCATCCACTGTGAGAAGAACCAGGTGATTATGGATGTCGAGAATCACCTGTATGCGCGTAAAGACATTAAACAACTGGGCATCGCGCCGATGACCAGTATGTTTAGTTGCGGCACTAACGAACGTCGTATGTGCGATACTATTCATCCGCAAATCCATGATTCCGACCGTCTTTCCATGTGGCGGGGCAACGGTGAGTGGATCTGCCGTCCGCTAAATAATCCGCAGAAATTGCAGTTCAATGCCTACACCGACAATAACCCGAAAGGCTTTGGTTTATTGCAACTGGATCGTGATTTCTCCCATTATCAAGACATCATGGGCTGGTACAACAAACGACCAAGTTTGTGGGTAGAGCCTCGTAATAAATGGGGCAAAGGCACCATTGGTCTGATGGAAATCCCAACAACGGGTGAAACGCTGGATAACATTGTCTGCTTCTGGCAGCCAGAAAAAGCAGTAAAAGCAGGGGACGAGTTTGCATTCCAGTATCGTCTGTACTGGAGCGCACATCCCCCTGTTCAATGTCCATTGGCACGTGTTATGGCGACGCGTACCGGCATGGGAGGTTTTCCGGAAGGTTGGGCGCCGGGTGAGCATTATCCAGAAAAATGGGCGCGTCGTTTTGCCGTCGATTTTGTTGGTGGTGACCTGAAAGCGGCTGCGCCTAAGGGGATTGAACCTGTTATTACGCTCTCCAGCGGTGAAGCGAAGCAAATCGAAATTCTCTACATTGAACCGATTGATGGTTACCGTATTCAATTTGACTGGTATCCGACTTCGGACTCTACTGATCCGGTTGATATGCGGATGTATCTCCGCTGTCAGGGCGATGCCATCAGTGAAACATGGCTGTATCAGTATTTTCCACCAGCTCCGGATAAGCGCAAATACGTTGACGATCGCGTGATGAATTGATCGTCATTTTTCGGCACCTTCTGACGGAAGGTGCCGTCTGGTAAACTCGATCCCGCTCGCATTTTTCCCCAAACTATCTGAGTAATCTGATGATGTGTATTTCATGTACACTTTGTCAGCCACTAACAGGGAGTGCGTATGTTTCCAGAATACCGAGATTTAATATCCCGCCTGAAAAACGAAAATCCTCGCTTTATGTCCTTGTTCGATAAGCACAACAAACTTGATCATGAGATTGCCAGAATGGAAGGATCTGATGGTCGTGGATACAATGCGGAAGTGGTCCGCATGAAAAAACAGAAACTCCAGTTGAAAGATGAGATGCTCAAAATCCTGCAACAGGAGAGCGTCAAAGAGATGTAAAATTCCTTAAGCCGCCTGCCAGGCGGCTTTTTAAATTGCCGCGCAGATTGACCGGAGGTGACATGACCGAGACGATAAAAGTTAGTGACTCAATTGAATTACGTTCCGTTGCAGAAAATCACATCACGCCGCTTCATCACTTAATCTGTAAAAATAAAAGCTGGTTACAGAATTCGCTAAACTGGCCACAGTCTGTTAATACCGAAGATGACACGCGAAAAACGGTGCAGGGTAATATGATGTTGCATCAGCGTGGATATGCCAAAATGTTCATGATCTTTAGTGAAGATGAACTTGTTGGCGTCCTGTCTTTTAACCGTATTGAACCGCAGAACAAAGCCGCAGAAATCGGTTACTGGCTGGACGAATCTCATCAGGGGCAGGGGATCATTTCTCAGGCGCTGCAGGCATTGATTCATCATTACGCTCAGTCTGGTGAACTCAGACGCTTCGTGATCAAATGTCGGGTGGGCAATCCGCAAAGCAACCAGGTAGCTTTGCGCAATGGTTTTATCCTTGAAGGTTGCCTTAAACAGGCTGAGTTCCTGAATGATGCCTTTGATGATGTGAACTTATACGCGCGTATTATCGATTCACAATAACCCTACTAGTGGCGTTCGCGTAATGCGCTCCTCACCGTTAATGACTTTTGGACCACGGACATGAACCGTGTCGCCATCAAAGGCTGCAACGACGGCGTGGTCGGTTAACTCCACATGGTTTTCAATCATCACCGCACCTGTAATGCGGCTGTTCCCCTGTATGGTGACGTGATTGTCGAGTAAAATCGGGCCACCACGTACGATTGCATGACCACCCACCAGAACATGATGTTTTAACACACAATTGCCTTCCACCGAGGCATGTTCCGCTACCTGCGAACTGTAATGAAGCGTGGGAATGGCATCTTCTTCTGTTCCGGCGATCACACGTGCGTGTCCGTAGACTTTCGCGCAGTCACACAGCCAGACGTTGTTCTCTTCATTACCTTCAATACGTGCAAAATCAAAAACTTCGGCGCGATGCTCAATGAACGCAAATTTCACAATGGCATCACCATATATTTGCGCCTGATGAACAATGCGCGAGGCGCTGACTCTTGCGCGATCATAAATTTGCAACTGAAGATGGTGGTCGGGCGTTAAACCTTGCGCAGCGACAACCATTGAGTTCTGATCAATGCAGACATGACCAGAAATCCTGCAATTTCCGCATATTAATGAATCATGAATTGTGACGTTGTCACTTATCAGGGCGCCCTGACTGATTTTGCTATTATCGATCCAGACGTTATCCTTCGCGCAAACATCGCCCCATAGCTCGCTGCTTCCGGTGATGCGTGTATTACCGGATATCACCGTTCCGGCAAACGCGATGGCATTCTGGTCATAGATCCAACAATTTCCGTCCTGGGCCAATACGGTTTCATTATCAATCCAGCCGCCAGGCGTTCCGGCTATTACGTCATTAAAATCAGCGATGGCAATAATCTGCCGCAATAAAACACTCTTTTTATCGCTATCTTCCTGATAACTAAAAGCTCGTTGTTCTTCACTAAGACGATATTTGCGCATAGCGTTTTCCCGCAGGTGACCTACTATAACCGTAGCAAATTCTGTGACTCTGGCTATGTTTAGCAAATTTCCATAAAATGCATTTCAAATATACTTTATAAATTAAACAAAATGAGTAAGAAGATGCAGAGCGATAAAGTGCTCAATTTACCGGCAGGTTACTTTGGCATTGTGTTGGGGACGATAGGGATGGGATTTGCCTGGCGCTATGCCAGCCAGGTTTGGCAGGTCAGTCACTGGTTGGGCGATGGGCTGGTGATTCTGGCAATGATCATTTGGGGATTACTGACTAGCGCATTTATTACCCGACTCATACGCTTTCCGCATAGCGTGCTGGCGGAAGTGCGTCATCCAGTGATGAGCAGTTTTGTGAGTTTGTTTCCGGCAACAACGATGCTGGTGGCAATTGGTTTTGTCCCCTGGTTTCGTCCGCTGGCGGTGGGCCTGTTCAGTATTGGTGTGGTGATACAACTGACTTATGCCGCCTGGCAAACAGCCGGTTTATGGCGCGGTTCCCATCCTGAGGAAGCTACGACACCCGGACTTTATTTACCTACTGTTGCCAACAACTTCATCAGTGCAATGGCCTGTGGAGCATTGGGCTACACCGATGCCGGTCTGGTATTTTTAGGGGCTGGTGTTTTCTCCTGGTTAAGTCTTGAGCCGGTGATCCTTCAGCGTCTGCGCAGCTCGGGAGAATTGCCCACGGCACTGCGTACATCGTTGGGTATTCAGCTTGCACCGGCGCTGGTGGCATGTAGTGCCTGGTTGAGTGTCAACGGTGGCGAGGGCGATACGCTGGCGAAAATGCTTTTCGGTTACGGTCTGCTGCAACTTCTTTTTATGTTACGCCTGATGCCGTGGTATCTCTCCCAGCCGTTTAATGCCTCATTCTGGAGTTTCTCGTTCGGCGTATCTGCACTGGCAACCACTGGTTTGCATTTAGGAAGCGGTAACGACAATGGCTTTTTCCATACCCTGGCTGTGCCGTTATTTATTTTTACCAATTTTTATTATCGCATTACTGCTCATCCGTACTTTCGCGCTTCTGATGCAGGGAAAATTGTTAATCAGAACCGAGCGCGCCGTTTTAATGAAAGCTGAGGACAAAGAATGATCATTCGTGATGAAAACTACTTCACTGATAAATATGAATTAACCCGCACACACTCTGAAGTTCTGGAAGCGGTGAAAGTGGTTAAGCCGGGTAAAACGCTGGATCTGGGCTGTGGTAATGGCCGTAACAGCCTTTACCTGGCAGCCAATGGTTATGATGTCGAAGCATGGGATAAAAATGCCATGAGCATTGCCAACGTCGAACGCATCAAATCCATTGAAAAACTGGAAAATTTGCGCACCCAGGTTGTTGATCTAAATAGCCTGACCTTTGATGGACAATACGATTTTATTCTTTCTACCGTGGTGCTGATGTTCCTGGAGGCGAAAACCATTCCTGGACTGATTGCCAATATGCAGCGTTGCACCAAACCCGGTGGTTATAACTTGATTGTGGCAGCAATGGACACAGCTGATTTTCCATGTACCGTCGGATTCCCCTTTGCCTTTAAAGAAGGGGAGTTACGTCAATATTATGAAGGCTGGGAGATGCTGAAATACAATGAAGACGTGGGTGAACTTCACCGCACCGACGCTAACGGCAATCGTATTAAACTACGTTTCGCCACGATGCTGGCACGTAAAAAATAAGCTAAAGGGCAAGGTGCATGAAAATGCCCACGTTGAGATGTGTAACTGCTGTTTTTTTCGATAAGCATATTTTTTATCGATGTGATGTGAAATAAATCACAGTGGTTGAAGTTTTTTATCGGCTTAACTGCCTGAAATTTAACAACTGACGATTGACTCTGCCCCCTTTTCGTCATTGACTATATTGTCAGAAAAGGGGCTGGAAAATTTATTTTCACCAACACTTTTTTTGCCACAACACGAAGCGGTACTTTTTGCTATAACTTAAAAAGTAATATAATCATCTCAGGAAACTATTCATGCGTACCACATCAATTGCGAAAGTTGCGGCTTTATGCGGCTTGTTGGCTCTGTCAGGTTGTGCCTCTAAAATTACCCAGCCAGATAAATATTCTGGTTTTTTAAACAATTACTCCAACCTTCAAGAAACAACTTCAGCAACGGGCAAACCGGTATTACGCTGGGTTGATCCAAATTTTGATCAAAGTAAATATGACAGCATCGTCTGGAACCCAATCACCTATTATCCGGTGCCTAAACCTTCTACCCAGGTAGGGCAAAAAGTTCTGGATAGAATTTTGAGCTATACCAATACTGAAATGAAAGAAGCCATCTCACAGCGTAAACCACTGGTTACTACCGCTGGGCCTCGTAGTCTGATTTTCCGTGGTGCTATTACTGGTGTAGATACCAGCAAAGAAGGGTTACAGTTCTATGAAGTTGTTCCTGTCGCATTAGTGGTAGCGGGGACGCAAATGGCGACGGGTCACCGTACCATGGACACCCGCCTGTACTTTGAAGGTGAGCTGATTGATGCGGCTACCAACAAACCAGTTATCAAAGTGGTTCGTCAGGGCGAAGGTAAGGACCTGAATAACGAAAGCACACCAATGGCTTTCGAAAATATTAAGCAAGTTATTGATGACATGGCGACCGACGCGACCATGTTTGACGTTAACAAAAAGTAATGCCAGTCGCGCCATCGCAAGATGGCGCTTCTGATTATCGGCTTCTGTCAGCGAACAAATTCAATACTACATAACAGACACTACCGGCAATTAATCCCCAAAACGCCGAGCCAATACCTACCAGCGTCAGTCCACTTGCCGTTACCAGAAAAGCCACCACAGCAGCATCGCGCTCACGCTCATTATGCAAAGCCTGATACAAACTGCCTCCGATGGTACTCAACAGCGCCAGACCAGCCAGCATCTGGATCCAACTTACAGGCAGGGCAGCCATCATCCCAGTAATGGCACTGCCAAACAGACCCGCCAGTAAATAAAAGACGCCAGCCGCAGCGGCAGCCAGCCAACGCTGATCTTTGTCCGGGTGCGCCTCCGGGCTCTGGCAAATAGCCGCAGTGATAGCCGCAATACCTACGGAATAGACGCCGAAAGGAGAAAACAGAAGCGCCAGTAATCCAGTAAATACAATCAATGGCGAAACAGGAGCCGAATACCCAGCTGCTTTCATTGCCGCAATCCCCGGTGCGTTTTGCGAAGCCATCGTCACCAGAAAAAGGGGGAGTGCAACGCTCAAACTGTGAGCAAGCGAAAATTCAGGGGCGAGATAAGCGGGGAGAACGGGTTTGAAAACGATATCTTTTGTGACAACGTCACCTTGTGCGATAACGACCACGATCCCAACAATCATCGCCGTAATTACCGCATAACGCGGCGCAAAAGCCTTTGTCGCCAGCCACGCCAGCAACATACTACCGCATAACATAAACTGACCATCCAGGCTGGCAAACGCCTGTAAACCAAAGCGTAACAAAATTCCGGCCAGCATTGCCGCTGCCAGCGAGTGTGGAATAATACGCATCAGACGGGCGAATAATCCTGTCACACCACAGAGAACAATTAGCGCATTCGTGACAATAAAAACGCCGATGGCCTGGTTTAGCGTTAGTCCCTGTAACCCGGTGACCAGCAACGCAGCACCGGGTGTTGACCATGCGGTAAGAACAGGCACGCGATACCATAATGTCAGGGCAAGAGTACTGACGCCCATCGCCAGTCCCAGCGCCGTCATCCATCCGGAAATTTGCTCTGTGGTGGCTCCAGCGACGATCGCCGCTTGCCAGATTATTGCCGCAGAGCTGGCATAGCCAATCAGGACCGCCAGAAACCCTGCAAGCAGTGTGGGAGGAGGAATGGAAAACAGACGCATAGTTACCTCGTGCGTTATAGCGGACAGGCACCGTAGCATTTGTCCGTTATAACGCACAAGTGATAAACTCCCGTTTTGCAGGAGGAGTCGCATGGAAAATCTCGCTCGCTTTTTATCCACTACGCTTAAACATCTTCGTCAGCAGCGGGGCTGGAGTCTTTCGCGACTGGCAGAAGCGACGGGCGTTTCAAAAGCGATGTTAGGGCAGATTGAACGTAATGAATCCAGCCCGACGGTCGCAACATTATGGAAAATAGCTACCGGAATGAACGTACCGTTTTCGACGTTTATTTCGCCGCCGCAGACCGCTACGCCATCCGTTTATGATCCACAACAGCAGGCAATGGTGATCACTTCTTTATTTCCTTATGATCCGCAACTCTGCTTTGAACATTTCTCGATCCTGATGGCTCCCGGTGCAATAAGCGAATCGACACCGCACGAAAAGGGTGTTATCGAGCATGTTGTCGTCATTGATGGGCAGCTTGACCTGTGCGTTGGTGGTGAGTGGCGAAGCCTTAAAAGTGGAGAAGGTGAACGCTTTGCCGCAGATGTTGCCCATGCCTATTGCAACCGTGGCGAGCAAACCGTGCATTTTCATTCCATTATCCATTACCCGCGTAGTTGAACAGGAAAACTATTTCGCAACGTCGCGCTTGTGGCTAAAATAACCGCCTTTTTTCAGCTACTGGATAAGAAAGTGACCGTATCTTCTCATCGTCTTGAACTGTTAAGCCCGGCACGCGATGCTGCCATTGCCCGCGAAGCTATTTTGCACGGTGCCGATGCTGTTTATATCGGCGGCCCTGGTTTTGGTGCCCGTCATAACGCCAGTAATAGTCTGAAAGATATCGCCGAACTGGTGCCATTTGCCCATCGTTATGGTGCAAAAATTTTCGTCACGCTTAACACCATTTTGCATGACGACGAACTGGAACCGGCGCAACGACTGATTACCGATCTTTACCAGACAGGCGTCGATGCGCTGATTGTTCAGGACATGGGGATTCTGGAACTTGATATTCCGCCGATTGAACTGCACGCAAGTACGCAGTGTGATATTCGTACTGTAGAGAAAGCGAAGTTCCTCTCTGACGTTGGCTTTACCCAGATTGTGCTGGCGCGTGAGCTTAACCTGGAGCAGATTCGTGCGATTCATCAGGCCACGGACGCGACTATTGAGTTCTTTATTCATGGCGCATTGTGTGTGGCATATTCCGGTCAGTGCTACATTTCTCATGCACAAACGGGACGTAGTGCCAACCGTGGTGATTGCTCCCAGGCGTGCCGTTTGCCATACACGTTGAAAGACGATCAGGGGCGGGTGGTTTCCTATGAAAAACATCTGCTGTCGATGAAAGATAACGATCAGACTGCCAACCTGGGCGCGTTGATCGATGCGGGCGTGCGTTCTTTCAAGATTGAAGGGCGTTACAAAGATATGAGCTACGTGAAGAATATCACCGCCCATTATCGCCAGATGCTGGATGCCATTATTGAAGAGCGCGGCGATCTGGCTCGTGCTTCATCAGGTCGTACTGAACATTTCTTTGTGCCTTCGACAGAAAAAACCTTCCATCGTGGTAGCACAGACTACTTTGTTAACGCGCGTAAAGGTGACATTGGCGCGTTCGATTCGCCGAAATTTATCGGCCTGCCGGTGGGTGAAGTATTGAAAGTGGCGACAGATCATCTCGATGTTGCTGTCACCGAGCCACTGGCAAATGGCGATGGCCTGAACGTAATGATTAAACGTGAAGTGGTTGGCTTTCGCGCCAATACGGTAGAGAAAACCGGAGAAAATCACTACCGCGTCTGGCCAAATGAAATGCCAGCAGATTTGCATAAAATTCGCCCACATCATCCGCTTAACCGTAACCTTGACCATAACTGGCAACAGGCACTGACGAAAACCTCCAGCGAGCGTCGGGTAGCGGTAGACATTGAACTGGGTGGCTGGCAAGAACAACTCATTCTGACGTTAACCAGCGAAGAGGGTGTTAGCATCACTCATACCCTGGATGGGCAGTTCAATGAAGCGAATAACGCCGAAAAAGCGCTGAATAACCTGAAAGATGGCCTGGCAAAACTGGGGCAAACCATCTATTACGCCCGCAATGTGCAAATTAATTTGCCGGGGGCACTGTTTGTGCCAAACAGTCTGTTAAATCAGTTCCGCCGTGAAGCCGTAGAAATGCTGGATGCTGCACGTCTTGCCAGCTACCAGCGCGGCAGTCGTAAACCGGTTGCTGAACCTGCGCCGGTTTATCCGCAAACGCATTTGAGCTTCCTTGCTAACGTCTACAACCATAAAGCCCGCGAGTTCTATCATCGCTATGGCGTACAACTGATTGATGCGGCGTATGAAGCGCATGAAGAGAAGGGCGAAGTCCCGGTGATGATCACCAAACACTGCCTGCGCTTTGCTTTCAATCTGTGTCCGAAACAGGCGAAAGGTAATATTAAAAGCTGGAAGGCAACGCCGATGCAACTGGTTAACGGTGATGAAGTACTAACGCTGAAGTTTGATTGCCGCCCGTGTGAGATGCACGTCATCGGTAAAATCAAAAATCACATTCTGAAAATGCCGTTACCGGGAAGCGTTGTCGCATCTGTAAGCCCGGATGATCTGCTGAAAACATTGCCGAAGCGGAAAGGATAAAACGCAAGCTTTCAGGGATATTCACAACTCATTGAATCTGCATGATATTGTTGCCGGATAAGGCGTTCATGCCGCATCCGGCAACAAACGACTCAACGTTGTCCCGTTTCTGGTTTGCGTGATTTCTGCCAGTAATAATGCTCGCGCAAACCTTCCGCCGACTCTTCTGCCACAGCACGCAATTCATCGCTGTCCGCCTCATGACGCAGTTGATGATCCACATTCTTCACCCACAAAAATTCATGTCCTTTGTGTCCCGCCATGAGCTGTCCTGAGAACAGCGCACACGTTAATAAGACAACCGATAACGCTTTCGTAAACATCCCGCCACCCGTTTATTACATTTTGCCGCTATGATGCCGATAGTTTCTTTAAGTTATTATTCTGTTTTGCAAATTAGCGCAAAGAATTTCTGGAACCTGCCTTCCTGATTTGGCACTGCTTTCCACCATTGCGGCGAATTAGTGCTATTTTCGAGCAAATTAAAAAAGGATGTAAACATTAATGTTTACTTTGTTGATATACTCAGCGGCAGGGAGGCGATGTGAAACAAAGCGAGTTCAGACGTTGGCTCGAATCTCAGGGCGTCGATGTGGCGAATGGCAGCCACCATTTGAAACTCAGGTTTCAGGGGCGACGTAGCGTCATGCCGCGTCACCCCAGTGACGAGATAAAAGAACCATTGCGTAAAGCAATCCTGAAACAACTCGGTTTAAATTAATCGCCATCAGAAGGTTAATGACATGCGAGAGACAGTCAAAATTATGCGTTATCCCGTCACTCTTACACCTGCGCCGGAAGGCGGTTATGTGGTTTCTTTTGTAGATATCCCTGAAGCGTTAACGCAGGGAGAAACTGTTGCTGAAGCGATGGAAGCAGCAAAAGATGCCTTACTCACCGCATTTGATTTTTATTTTGAAGACAACGAGCTAATCCCGTTGCCTTCGCCATTAAATAACAACGATCACTTTATTGAAGTGCCTTTAAGTGTCGCTTCTAAGATATTGCTGTTAAATGCTTTTTTACAGTCAGATATCACCCAGCAAGAGCTGGCGAGGCGGATTGGTAAACCCAGGCAGGAGATCACTCGCTTGTTTGATTTGCATCATGCGACAAAAATCGACGCCGTCCAGCTTGCGGCTAAAGCCCTGGGCAAAGAGTTATCGCTGGTAATGGTTTAATTACAGTTAACGTAAAGTTGTCATTTTTAACAACTGATATAGACTGCCGGATCACTTGCACATAATAACGATCCAATTAATGAAAAAATACCAGCAACTCGCAGAACTATTACGTGAGCAAATTGCGTCAGGCATCTGGCAACCCGGCGACCGCCTGCCTTCTCTACGTGAACAGGTTGCGCTTTCTGGCATGAGCTTTATGACAGTCGGTCATGCTTATCAGTTGCTCGAAAGTCAGGGATATATTATTGCGCGGCCGCAGTCAGGTTATTACGTTGCGCCGCGCACAGTGAAATCACCGCAGGCACCTGCTATTCCCGTAACGCGTGATGAAACGGTCGATATTAACACCTATATTTTTGACATGTTGCAGGCCAGTCGCGATCCGTCGGTAGTACCGTTTGCTTCAGCCTTTCCCGATCCGCACCTGTTTCCGCTACAGCAACTGAACCGCTCACTGGCGCAGGTGAGTAAAACCGCCACGGCGATGAGCGTGATTGAAAACTTGCCGCCAGGGAATGCAGAACTGCGTCAGGCTATTGCTCGTCGCTATGCCTTACAAGGCATCACTATTTCTCCTGATGAAATTGTCATTACCGCCGGGGCGTTAGAGGCATTAAACCTCAGTTTGCAAGCGGTCACTGAACCGGGCGATTGGGTGATTGTCGAGAATCCTTGTTTCTACGGCGCGTTGCAGGCACTGGAGCGGCTACGGTTGAAAGCGTTATCGGTGGCGACGGACGTTAAAGAAGGGATCGATCTTCAGGCGCTGGAACTGGCGTTACAGGAGTATCCGGTCAAAGCCTGCTGGCTGATGACTAATAGCCAGAATCCACTCGGATTTACCTTAACGCCACAGAAAAAAGCGCGGCTGGTAGCGTTGCTCAATCAGTACAACGTGATGTTAATTGAAGATGACGTTTACAGTGAGCTTTACTTTGGTCGGGAAAAACCGCTGCCTGCGAAAGCGTGGGATCGTCACGATGGTGTACTGCTTTGCTCATCATTTTCTAAATGTCTGGTGCCAGGTTTTCGCATTGGTTGGGTCGCCGCCGGAAAACATGCACGCAAAATCCAGCGATTGCAGTTGATGAGCACGCTTTCCACAAGTTCACCAATGCAGCTTGCACTGGTGGATTACCTTTCTACTCGCCGTTACGATGCCCATCTTCGTCGTCTACGTCGTCAGCTTGCGGAACGTAAACAACGTGCCTGGCAGGCGCTGCTGCGTTATCTGCCTGCGGAAGTAAAAATTCATCATAATGACAGCGGTTATTTTCTCTGGCTGGAGCTTCCCGAACCGTTAGATGCGGGCGAATTAAGCGTTCAGGCATTGGCGCATCACATCAGCATTGCGCCGGGTAAAATGTTTTCTACTGGCGAAAGTTGGTCACGTTTTTTTCCGTTTTTAATACTGCATGGCAGTGGGGGGAGCGCGAAGAACGGGCGGTTAAACAATTAGGTCACCTTATTAAAGAATACCTGAAATAGATCCCCATTTAATTTCTCTCAGGTTGGGTAATATGAATTTCTAATACAAGCTATATTTCCTAACCCCTTGTCTATACTCCAGAAGATAGCCTCACAAACGGCATAATGCGCGTTAGCTCACATCCTGATTAAATTTTCTCGGGGGCGAGGGTGCGCCTGCAAGCCGCCGTCTATGGTTAAACAAGGAGATATTTTTACGGCACGGCGGCTGAACAATTAATTACGACAGGAGTAAGACCTTATGAGCAAGACATTTGCCCGCAGCAGCCTGTGTGCGCTTACCATGACATTAATGACCGCCCACGCCGCCGAACAGCCTACCAATTTAGATAAACCGGAAGGACGACTGGATATTATCGCCTGGCCGGGATACATCGAACGCGGACAAACCGATAAACAATACGACTGGGTGACGCAATTTGAAAAAGAAACAGGTTGCGCGGTCAATGTGAAAACTGCGGCGACTTCCGATGAAATGGTCAGCCTGATGACCAAAGGAGGTTACGATCTGGTCACGGCGTCCGGCGATGCCTCGCTGCGTTTGATTATGGGTAAACGCGTGCAGCCGATTAATACTGCGTTGATTCCCAACTGGAAAACGCTCGATCCGCGCGTGGTTAAAGGCGACTGGTTTAACGTGGGCGGCAAAGTCTATGGCACGCCATATCAATGGGGTCCGAACCTGTTGATGTACAACACCAAAACCTTCCCGACACCACCAGATAGCTGGCAAGTGGTTTTTGTTGAGCAGAATCTACCGGACGGTCAGAGTAATAAAGGCCGCGTACAGGCTTATGACGGCCCTATCTACATTGCGGATGCTGCCCTGTTCGTCAAAGCGACTCAGCCGCAGTTGGGCATCAGCGATCCGTATCAACTCACCGAACAACAGTACCAGGCGGTGCTGAAAGTGCTGCGCGATCAACATGGCTTGATCCATCGCTACTGGCATGACACCAGCGTGCAAATGAGCGATTTCAAGAACGAGGGCGTGGTGGCCTCCAGCGCCTGGCCGTATCAGGCCAACGCATTGAAAGGCGAAGGCCAACCGATCGCCACCGTCTTCCCGAAAGAGGGTGTTACCGGCTGGGCAGACACCACCATGCTACATAGCGAAGCGAAACATCCGGTTTGCGCCTACAAATGGATGAACTGGTCATTAACGCCGAAGGTGCAGGGCGATGTAGCGGCCTGGTTTGGTTCGCTGCCGGTAGTACCGGAAGGCTGCAAAGCCAGTCCGTTGCTGGGCGATAAAGGCTGTGAAACCAACGGCTTTAACTATTTCGATAAAATCGCCTTCTGGAAAACGCCTATAGCCGAAGGGGGCAAGTTTGTTCCCTACAGTCGCTGGACGCAGGATTACATTGCCATTATGGGCGGTCGCTAACTTCGCTGGGGTGTTTTATGACGTACGCAGTGGAGTTTGACAACGTCTCGCGGTTGTACGGCGACGTGCGCGCGGTAGATGGCGTCAGTATTGCGATAAAAGATGGTGAGTTCTTCTCTATGCTGGGACCGTCCGGTTCCGGCAAAACCACCTGCCTGCGCCTGATTGCTGGCTTCGAACAGCTTTCCGGCGGGGCGATTGCTATCTTCGGCAAACCGGCCAGTAATCTACCGCCGTGGGAGCGGGACGTGAATACCGTCTTCCAGGACTATGCGCTGTTTCCCCATATGTCGATTCTCGAGAATGTGGCCTACGGGCTGATGGTTAAAGGCGTGGATAAAAAGCAGCGCTACGCAATGGCGCAAGAGGCGCTGGAGAAAGTGGCGTTGGGGTTTGTACAGCAACGTAAACCGTCCCAGCTTTCTGGTGGTCAGCGCCAGCGAGTCGCCATCGCCAGAGCACTGGTGAACGAACCGCGCGTGTTGTTGCTGGATGAACCGCTCGGCGCGCTGGATCTCAAATTGCGTGAGCAAATGCAGCTTGAGCTGAAAAAGCTGCAACAGTCGCTCGGTATCACTTTTATTTTCGTTACCCACGATCAGGGCGAAGCGTTGTCGATGTCCGATCGTGTGGCGGTTTTCAATAATGGACGCATTGAGCAGGTCGATTCCCCGCGCGATCTCTATATGCGCCCGCGCACGCCGTTTGTTGCGGGATTCGTCGGGACATCCAACGTTTTTTGATCCGCTAATGGCCGAGAATCTTTGCGGCATGATGGGCAGTTTTGCCCTGCGGCCGGAACATATTCGCCTGAATACACCAGGTGAAGTGCAGGCCAATGGCACGATTCAGGCGGTGCAATATCAGGGGGCAACCACACGTTTTGAACTGAAACTTAACAGCGGTGAAAAACTGCTGGTTAGCCAGGCAAATGTAAAGGGCGAAGACTTACCCAACACGCTCACGGCTGGTCAACAGGTGATGGTTTCCTGGGCGCGTGATGTGATGGTGCCACTGGTTGAGGAGAGGTGAATGGCGATGAACGTCTTGCAATCACCTTCACGTCCAGGTCTGGGTAAGGTGTCCGGTTTCTTCTGGCGTAATCCGGGGCTGGGGCTGTTTTTGCTGCTGCTTGGCCCTCTAATGTGGTTTGGTATTGTCTATTTCGGCTCGCTGCTGACGTTGTTATGGCAGGGCTTTTATACCTTTGACGATTTCACCATGTCGGTAACGCCGGAACTGACGCTGGCGAATATCCGTGCGCTGTTTAATCCGGCGAATTACGACATCATTCTCCGCACACTGACAATGGCTGTGGCAGTCACTATCGCCAGTGCTATTCTGGCCTTTCCGATGGCGTGGTATATGGCGCGCTATACCAGCGGCAAAATGAAAGCGTTCTTTTACATTGCGGTGATGTTGCCCATGTGGGCAAGCTACATTGTTAAAGCCTATGCCTGGACCTTATTGCTGGCTAAAGACGGTGTGGCGCAGTGGTTTTTACAACATCTGGGGCTGGAGCCACTACTCACGGCATTTCTCACACTACCGGCAGTGGGTGGTAATACGCTGTCAACTTCCGGGCTGGGGCGCTTTCTGGTGTTTCTCTATATCTGGTTGCCGTTCATGATCCTGCCCGTGCAGGCAGCGCTTGAGCGTTTGCCGCCGTCATTGTTGCAGGCGTCGGCTGATCTTGGTGCGCGTCCACGACAAACCTTTCGCTATGTGGTGCTGCCGCTGGCGATCCCGGGTATTGCCGCTGGCTCTATCTTTACCTTCTCACTCACACTGGGCGATTTTATCGTCCCGCAGCTGGTTGGCCCTCCAGGATATTTTATCGGCAATATGGTTTATTCCCAGCAGGGGGCGATTGGCAATATGCCGATGGCTGCGGCTTTTACTCTGGTGCCGATAGTCCTTATCGCACTCTATCTGGCGTTCGTGAAACGTCTGGGAGCGTTCGATGCACTCTGAACGCGCACCGTTTTTCCTCAAACTGGCGGCCTGGGGCGGCGTGGTTTTCCTACATTTTCCCATCCTGATTATCGCCGCTTATGCGTTTAACACTGAAGATGCGGCGTTTAGTTTTCCACCGCAAGGCCTGACGCTGCGCTGGTTTAGCGTGGCAGCACAGCGTAGTGATATTCTTGATGCCGTGACACTGTCACTTAAAGTGGCGTCGCTGGCGACGTTAATTGCGCTGGTGTTAGGGACGCTGGCAGCTGCCGCGCTGTGGCGACGAGACTTTTTCGGCAAAAACGCCATTTCGCTGTTACTGCTGCTGCCCATTGCGCTGCCGGGCATTGTCACGGGTCTGGCGCTATTAACCGCGTTTAAAACCATCAATCTGGAGCCTGGCTTTTTCACCATCGTCGTCGGGCATGCGACTTTTTGTGTTGTGGTGGTATTTAACAATGTCATCGCCCGTTTTCGCCGCACCTCGTGGAGTCTGGTTGAGGCGTCAATGGATCTTGGGGCCAATGGCTGGCAAACCTTCCGCTACGTAGTGTTGCCGAATCTTAGTTCGGCGCTACTGGCAGGAGGGATGCTGGCGTTTGCCTTGTCGTTCGATGAAATCATCGTTACGACCTTTACGGCAGGTCATGAACGAACGTTACCGTTGTGGTTGCTCAATCAGCTTGGGCGACCACGTGATGTACCGGTAACTAACGTGGTGGCACTGCTGGTTATGTTGGTAACAACCTTGCCGATCCTGGGAGCCTGGTGGCTAACCCGCGAAGGCGACAATGGTCAATAACCACTGATACAGGAATATGCTATGCAACATAAGTTACTGATTAACGGAGAACTGGTTAGCGGCGAAGGGGAAAAACAGCCTGTCTATAATCCGGCAACGGGGGACGTTTTACTGGAGATTGCCGAGGCATCCGCAGAGCAGGTCGATGCTGCTGTGCGCGCGGCAGATGCAGCATTTGCCGAATGGGGGCAAACCACGCCGAAGGTCCGCGCAGAATGCCTGCTGAAACTGGCTGATGTTATTGAAGAAAATGGTCAGGTTTTTGCCGAACTGGAGTCCCGTAACTGTGGCAAACCGCTGCATAGTGCGTTCAATGATGAAATCCCTGCGATTGTCGATGTCTTTCGCTTTTTCGCCGGTGCGGCGCGCTGTCTGAATGGTCTGGCGGCAGGTGAATATCTTGAGGGACATACTTCTATGATCCGCCGCGATCCGTTGGGCGTTGTGGCTTCTATTGCACCCTGGAACTACCCATTGATGATGGCCGCATGGAAACTGGCTCCGGCACTGGCGGCGGGGAACTGCGTGGTACTTAAACCATCAGAAATCACGCCGCTGACCGCACTAAAACTTGCAGAGCTGGCGAAAGATATCTTCCCGCCGGGCGTGATCAACGTACTGTTTGGCCGGGGCCAGACCGTGGGCGATCCGCTGACCGGGCATCAAAAAGTGCGCATGGTTTCGCTGACGGGGTCTATCGCCACCGGTGAGCACATCATCAGCCATACCGCGCCATCCATTAAGCGTACCCACATGGAGTTAGGCGGCAAAGCGCCTGTCATTGTTTTTGATGATGCTGATATTGAAGCTGTGGTCGAAGGTGTACGCACGTTTGGTTATTACAACGCAGGGCAGGATTGCACCGCAGCTTGTCGAATCTACGCGCAAAAAGGCATTTACGATGCGCTGGTGGAAAAACTCGGCGCCGCTGTCGCAACCTTGAAATCGGGCGCGCCGGATGACGAATCAACAGAACTGGGGCCGTTGAGTTCCCAGGCTCATCTCGACCGCGTCAGCAAAGCAGTGGAAGAGGCGAAAGCGACGGGACACATTAAAGTGATCACCGGCGGGGAGAAACGAAAAGGTAACGGTTATTACTATGCGCCGACGCTGCTGGCAGGTGCGTTGCAAGAAGATGCTATCGTTCAAAGAGAGGTATTTGGTCCAGTGGTGAGCGTGACTGTCTTCGATAATGAAGAACAGGTAGTGACTGGGCAAATGACAGCCAGTATGGTTTAGCCTCTTCAGTGTGGACGAAAGATGTAGGTCGGGCGCATCGCGTTAGTGCACGTCTGCAATATGGCTGCACGTGGGTCAATACCCATTTCATGCTGGTAAGTGAAATGCCGCACGGTGGTCAGAAACTTTCAGGTTACGGCAAGGATATGTCACTTTATGGGCTGGAGGATTACACCGTTGTCCGCCACGTAATGGTTAAACATTAAGGATAATATTGTAGCCAGGGAGAGTGTGAGAAGATCTAACGCACTGTCAGAGAGTTGATATCTCTCTGACAGTGTGTACTGCGTGCAATATCGCTACATCAAATAAACCAACCAAATCTCATAGAGATAAGAGCAAACAATCCAACAGCAGCAAAGAGATTTATAAGCACTACAGTTCTACTGGAAACATTCATATTTTGCCACCTTTTGTCATAGCCCCTATGTGTATAGTACGGGTTAAGTAAATCCGCAATAATACTCATTCTGAAGATGGACAAGGGCAGCTCCCGGGTTATGGAAATATCTCAAATGGGTTGTAAAACTTGATGTACATCAAAAAATAACGCATATTTGCGCGCGTTTTATTCCTCTGGCTGGACGCCCGTACATGTCTCTTTATCAATACCTGCTTGTTTTTTATGCTGTTATGGCAGCTATCGCGTTTGTTATTACCTGGTTTCTTTCTCACGAGAAGAAGCACATTCGTTTTCTGAGCGCCTTCCTGGTGGCGGTGACCTGGCCGATGAGTTTTCCAGTGGCGCTGCTGTTTTCGCTGTTTTAAATCTTGAGCACTGGCTTGACGGCACAACGCAGACTTATATCATTTGGGAGAATCGATAATTTTCACAAGTGGCTAAGGAGAAAGTATGTCGCATCTGGAAGAGGTCATCGCACGCGTGGATGCAGCGATTGATGAGAGCGTCATTGCCCATATGAACGAATTATTAATCGCCCTGAGCGATGACGCAGAGTTAAGTCGGGAAGAACGTTACACTCAGCAGCAGCGTTTGCGTACAGCAATCGCTCATCACGGGCGTAAGCATAAAGAAGATATGGAAGCTCGCCACGAACAGTTAACCAAAGGCGGCACTATCCTGTGATTAAAACGAGCGTCTGGCCACCAACCAGGCGCCAACCACAAGTAAAATTGCGCCACAAATTGGGCCGATCAACGCCCGTAATGGCACGCCATGGCTACGCAAAATATCCAGCACCAGCCCTCCAATCAACTGACTGGCGACCAGTACTGCAATGGTCGTTGCCGCGCCAACGTTTTGATATCCGCTGATACTGGCAAAGACAAAAAATGATCCCAGCAAGCCAGGTATCACTGTCCACCAGCGCACGCTGGAAACCAGTTCGCCAAACCCTGCCATCCCTTGTTTAAACCATAAAATGGAGACGAATAGCACAATCCCCACCAGGGAGTTCAGCAGCATGGCGATGAGAATGGTTGAGGACGTCTGGGTGATGCGCACCATCAGCGTGTTTTGCACCACCAGGCCAATTCCGGCGGCAATCAAAAAGGCAAGGGTGAGCGACTGATTCATCCAATCGCGTCCGGTTCAGTGCGCTCGTCGAGTTGCAACTGCATAAATGTCAGATCCAGCCAACGACCAAATTTAGTGCCTACCTGCGGCATTTGTGCGGTGACGACAAATCCCAGCGACTGGTGGAGATGCAGCGAGGCCTGATTTTGCGATTCGATCCCGGCGACCATGACATGCTTCCCGCAATCCCGCGCTTCATCAATCAATCGGCTTAACAATTTACGCCCAAGACCTTTGCCCTGATGATCGGGATGGACATAAACCGAATGTTCCACGGTATGGCGAAAACCGTCGAAACTACGCCAGTCGCCAAACGAGGCATATCCAGTCACTACGCCGTTTTCCTCGCTCACCAGCACCGGATAACCTGCTAAAGTCCGCGCTTCAAACCAGGCAATGCGGTTATCTGCATCCACTGTTTGGTCATTCCAGATAGCCGCCGTATACAACACGGCGTGGTTATAAATTTCCGCAATAGCAGCACAATCGGCTTTGCAGGCAAAACGGATGGACATATCTGGCCTCGATTAAATATTGATGATGATGTTATCAATACTATCGAAAACAGCCCGAAGCAACGGATTCCTTGATGAAATTATCACGTGTCGCAGAGGGGATGTGACGGCTGCAAACAAAACCAATCCCGTGAGCCTGCTACTATTGATGGATTCATGCCAAAAGCACAGGAGAGCATTATGGGGCAACAAAAGCAGCGTAACCGCCGTTGGGTTCTGGCCTCGCGTCCGCATGGCGCGCCGGTTCCGGAGAATTTCCGTCTTGAAGAAGATGATGTCGCCACGCCGGGTGAAGGACAGGTGTTACTGCGTACAGTTTATCTGTCACTGGACCCGTATATGCGTGGACGTATGAGTGATGAGCCATCTTATTCACCGCCCGTTGATATTGGCGGGGTGATGGTCGGCGGTACGGTGAGCCGTGTCGTGGAGTCGAATCATCCTGATTACCAGCCTGGCGACTGGGTGCTGGGCTACAGTGGATGGCAGGACTATGACATATCCAGTGGCGATGAACTGGTGAAGCTTGGCGATCATCCGGAAAATCCTTCGTGGTCACTGGGTGTGCTGGGGATGCCAGGCTTTACGGCTTATATGGGCCTGCTGGATATCGGTCAGCCCAAAGAGGGCGAAACGTTGGTGGTAGCTGCGGCGACAGGACCAGTTGGCGCCACGGTGGGGCAAATCGGAAAACTTAAAGGTTGTAGGGTAGTTGGGGTGGCCGGTGGCGCGGAAAAATGCCGCCATGCTACCGATGTGCTGGGCTTCGATGTTTGCCTTGACCACCACGCGGATGATTTTGCCGGGCAGCTGGCGAAAGCGTGTCCGAAAGGGATTGATATCTATTATGAAAACGTTGGCGGGAAGGTGTTTGATGCAGTGCTACCTTTACTTAATACATCCGCGCGTATTCCCGTCTGCGGCTTAGTGAGCGGCTATAACGCCACAGAACTACCGTCCGGTCCGGATCGTTTACCCCTGTTGATGGCAACAGTGCTGAAAAAACGCATTCGCTTGCAAGGGTTTATTATTAGTCAGGATTATGGACACCGCATCCATGAGTTTCAGCAAGAGATGGGGCAGTGGGTAAAAGAGGGAAAAATTCACTATCGTGAACAAGTTACCAACGGTTTGGAGAACGCCCCACAGACGTTTATTGGCCTGCTGAACGGCAAAAACTTCGGTAAAGTTGTTATTCGCGTCGCGGGTGATGACTAAAGATACGACGGCGGCGTAAAGCCGCCACAAAAATCCAGGCAAAAATCTTATTTCCAGCTTTAATTAACTAACCACATCACTGTTCGACGGCTAATAACAATAAAGATGAGTGGATAATGATTATTCAGCTTCATACACCAGGTAAACGACTTCTGCTATACCGGCAGAGTTGGAACGAATACACGTGAAGGAAATAACATGCCTGGAACGGAAAAAATACCGCATATCAGTTTGACTATGCAGGTTGAGAACGACCTGAAACATCAGCTTAGTATTGGCGCACTGAAACCTGGCGCACGCTTGATCACTAAAAATCTGGCGGAGCAATTAGGCATGAGTATTACACCTGTACGTGAAGCACTATTACGCCTGGTTTCGGTTAATGCGCTCTCTGTCGCACCTGCACAAGCATTTACAGTACCGGAAGTAAGGCAAAGTCAATTAGACGAAATCAATCGGATCCGCTACGAACTGGAATTAATGGCAGTTGCCCAGGCCGTTGAAAACATTTCCTCGCAAGACATAGCGGAACTACAGGAATTGCTCGAGAAATTACAGCAGGCGCAAGAAAATGGCGATATTGAACAACTCATTAATGCAAACAGACTATTCCGCTTAGCGATTTACCATCGCTCAAATATGCCCATCCTGTGTGAAATTATTGAACAATTATGGGTCAGGATGGGACCTGGTTTACATTATCTTTATGAAGCGATTAATCCAGCGGAATTACGTGAGCGTATAGAAAGCTATCATGTACTATTCGCCGCGTTAAAAGCAAAAGACAAAGAGGGATGCAGACATTGTCTTGCTGAAATTATGCAAAAAAAACGTTGCTATGTTGTGCCAGCAATACAGCCGTTAAATAAAAACGCCCGGCAAATACCGGGCATCAATGTGGTTATTCAAATCGCCATGCGATATTCACGCCGACACCATAATTACGCCCGGGAGCTGGTTCATAATATCGACCATTTGATTCATTAACAATCACCGATCCGACATATTCTTTATCGAATAAATTATCGATACGACCAAATAAATCCACAGTTAAATTGTGGTAATTATATTTGTAGCCGGTGAACAAGCCGACGAGAGTATAAGACGGTGCTTTTGCCGTATTTTCATCATCTGCCATAATATCGCCCATATAACGCGCTTCCGTGCCTGCATACCAGCCTTCTTCCGGCACATACCCCAAAGACGCAAAGCCCATATTACGGGCGATCCCTGGCATCCGGTTACCATTACAGTTCTGATCATTGCACACATTGCTGCGATAGGTCGCATCAAGCCAGGTCCAGGACGCTTTTACGCGGAAATCTCCGGCGAAACGTTGATCCCATGCCAGTTCAGCGCCTTGACGACGGGTCTTTCCGGCATTTTTATACGTGGTGCGTCCACCGCTACTGCTATCGACAACAATTTCATCATCGGTGTCGGTCTGGAACAATGCGAGACTAAGCAATCCATCACCAATACGCGTTTTACTGCCGATCTCAATCGTATCGTTGGTGGAAGGTTTTAAACCAAAGTTCATACCGCTTTGCCCATCAGCGCGATAAGACAACTCATTAATCGTCGGTGTTTCAAAACCGCGCCCGGCTGCCAAATAGATATTCCAGGCATCGGTCATCGCATATTTTAGCGATCCGGCTGGTAGCCATTTGTGATAACTGGCATCACCACTATCATCGCCGTTACCCGGAGTAACGTAATGATCGTTGGAATCAAACCATACGGAGCTGTAGCGCACGCCAGCATCCAGCGACAGTTTTTCGCTCAGCTGCCACTGTGTCTGTAAATAGGGATCGACGTTCCACATCAGATTGCGTTCGTCGCGACGCAACTCACCTTTTTGCCCGTACTCCGGCACGCCGCTATTCAGGCGAAAGTTATTGTAGCCTTTGCGGTTTTCACTCATGTTTTCGTAGTTCAGGCCGGTAGTGAACGTGAGCGGAACGCCCAGCTCGCCACGGTGTGTCCAGCGGCTGTCTATCCCCTGGTAATGGCGTTGCAGAGTAATCACGCCGCCCGCATGCGACGGGTTAAGTTGGGGTGCCATCGGGATTGACTGATACTGGGTCGTTTCTCGCTCCCCGGCATACATCATCACACTCATATCATCTTGCGCGCTCAGGCTACGTTCATAGCGCAACCCAGCCTGAGTTTGCTTGATGGTTTTTCGTGTGTCGTACTGTTCAGCGCGTGGCGCTTGTTGCGGATTCGCCTTCCATTCTGCGTCGGTTAATCCACCAGGGTCATCTGCTTTGATATCCACGCTATTGAAAATCAGGCTTACTTTGCTGGCGTCATCAATGCGTACGCCCAGTTTGGCATTGGCTAAATTTTTCTGTGCGCCACTATGGTCACGATAGCCGTGGGTCGTAAAACGCGTGGTTGAGACGGTGTAATCGACATCGCCGGGCTGTGTGCCGTCTCCCGTTGCGCCTGTTGCTTTCAGCCCATAGCGCCAGCTGCCGAAACTGCCGTAGTAACTACTGGCTTCAATGGTTGGTGGCTGTTGTCCGGTCTGGGTGGTGACATTCATTACACCGCCAGACGCGTTGCCATACAGGGCAGAAAAGGGGCCACGCAGCACTTCCACATTTTGCACACTGCTTAAATCGATATTGGATGTCTGCCCTTGTCCGTCGGGCATGGTGGCGGGAATACCGTCCACATACAGACGAATACCCCGAATTCCGTAAGTGGAGCGGGAACCAAATCCGCGAATCGACAGCTGTAAATCTTGCGCATAGTTCTGCCGGTTTTGTACCTGCAAACCAGGCACGCTGGTCAGTGATTCAGACAAATTGATGCGCGGTGTTGCCAGGCGCATCTCCTCGCCATCCACCACGCTTACTGCTGCTGGCGTATCCAGCTCGGAAATCACTTGTGGCGCGGCACTGACAATCATGGTTTGTTCATTGGTTGCAAAAGCGGAAGGGGAAAGGGCAATCAGTGCGGGCAAAACGGTCTGTCGGACGGAGAAAATCTTCATGAAAAAAGCCAGGTTAAGAATGGGAATACGCCGTCATGGTAATAAAATTGTAAATTTATGGAAAACGAAACGGCACAATACGTTAAGTAATTGAGAAAATTGTAGTCGTAACGACAAGAAATACTCCACATTTGAGAAAATAATGATTACCATTCCCATTTATAACAAGAGCGTAACGATGATTACGCTTAGCGAAGCATTGTGAAGCAGCAAAAATATCGGTTCATCAAAGGGAGTCGTCATGCATTTACGTCATCTGTTTTCATCGCGCCTGCGTGGTTCATTACTGTTAGGTTCATTGCTTGTTGCTTCATCATTCAGTACGCAGGCCGCAGAAGAAATGCTGCGTAAAGCGGTAGGCAAAGGTGCCTACGAAATGGCTTATAGCCAGCAGGAGAACGCGCTGTGGCTCGCCACTTCGCAAAGCCGCAAACTGGATAAAGGCGGCGTGGTTTATCGTCTTGATCCGGTCACTCTGGAAGTGACTCTGGCGATTCATAACGATCTCAAGCCGTTTGGCGCCACCATTAACAACGCTACTCAAACGTTGTGGTTTGGTAACACCGTAAACAGCGCGGTCACGGCGATAGATGCCAAAACGGGCGAAGTGAAAGGGCGTCTGGTGCTGGATGATCGTAAGCGCACGGAAGAGGTGCGCCCGTTGCAGCCGCGTGAGCTGGTAGCTGACGATGCCACGAACACGGTTTACATCAGTGGTATTGGCAAAGAGAGCGTGATTTGGGTCGTTGATGGCGAGAACATCAAACTGAAAACTGCCATCCAGAACACCGGTAAAATGAGTACTGGTCTGGCGCTGGATAGCAAAGGCAAACGTCTTTACACCACTAACGCTGACGGCGAATTGATTACCATCGACACCGCAGACAATAAAATCCTCAGCCGTAAAAAGCTGCTGGATGACGGCAAAGAGCACTTCTTTATCAACATCAGCCTCGATACCGCCAGGCAGCGTGCATTTATCACCGACTCTAAAGCGGCAGAAGTGTTAGTGGTCGATACCCGTAATGGCAATATTCTGGCGAAGGTTGCGGCACCGGAATCACTGGCTGTGCTGTTTAACCCAGCGCGTAATGAAGCCTACGTGACGCATCGTCAGGCGGGTAAAGTTAGTGTGATTGATGCGAAAAGCTATAAGGTGGTGAAAACGTTCGATACGCCGACTCATCCGAACAGCCTGGCGCTGTCTGCAGATGGCAAAACGCTGTATGTCAGTGTGAAACAAAAATCCACTAAACAGCAGGAAGCTACCCAGCCGGACGATGTGATTCGTATTGCGCTGTAATCGACACAGGGGAGTTTGTCTTTCGTAGGCCGGATAAGGCGCTAGCGCCGCATCCGGCAAGCGGAGCACGATTCCTGATGCAACGCTGTCGCGTCTTATCCGGCCTGCAATATGCATAATCACTTGATTTATATTGAGTTTGTTGGCCGGATAAGGCATTTATGAACTGAACCCCAAAACCTGGACAGTTTCATTTAACCGGCTTTTTGATACTCAGTCCGGTATTCTACCGGGCTGAGTCCCCCAAGACTGAGTTTTATTCTTTTTTGATTCCAGTAAGTTATGTATTCGCTAACGGCATTTTCCAGTTCTTCCACACTCCTGTAGTTCCGGCGATAGTACATTTCTTCTTTCAGGTGACCAAAGAAGTTCTCCATTACCGCATTATCAAGGCAGTTGCCCTTGCGCGACATGCTCTGCACTAACCCTTTGTCTGCCAGGGCAGACTGATAACTTTTCATCCGGTAATGCCACCCTTGATCACTGTGGAGCAGCGGTTTTTCTCCTTCTGCAAGGCTTTCCAGCCCCTTATTTAACATGCGCTTCACCAGATCCTTTGTAGGCCTGCAGGCAGTTTCCCACGCCACGATTTCCCCGTTAAACAAATCAAGTATCGGGGACAGGTACAGTTTTTGTCCGCCAGCCCTGAATTCGGTGATATCTGTCACCCATTTCTCACAGGGCGCTTCCGCTTTGAACTGTCGCTGAAGGATATTTTCTGCAGCGAGTCCCATGTTCCCCCGGTAAGACCGGTATTTCTTCAGGCGCACAGGAGACTTCAGGCCGAGCTGTTGCATCAGTTTTCGTACCGTTTTGCCACTGAACTTAAGACCTCTTTTCTGAAGTTCACAGTGGATCCGTCGGTACCCATAACATCCCCGGTGTTCATGGAAGATGGAGGCTATGAGCTGTTTCACATCAGCATACTTGTCCTTAGCCTTCTGCAGTGACAGCTGGTAGTACAGCGTGCTTCTGGCCAGCCCTGCGGCCTTTAACAGGTCAGACTGGCAGTGCCCGCACCTCAGGCTCTGGATGACTTTCGCTTTTTCTCCTGCTCCAGACGCTTTTTTTCCAGATGCTCCTGCATGGCTTTCAGATATGCATTTTCTGCGCGAAGATAACGCAGCTCATTCTTCATCTCTTCCGGCGTCATGTTCGCCTCGTTTTCATGGGTATCATCAGAACGGGTCATGCTTTTCTCCTTCCTGCGCCTGATAAAGGCCTCATCACCAGATTTGCGGTAGCCTTTTATCCAGTTTTTAACCATGTTGTGGCTGGGAATGTTAAACCGGGCAGCCACCCGGGGTAGAGACTCAGAATGCCCGAGAGCATAAAGAACTACGCGAAGTTTATCTTCAGGAGAATAGCTACGCTTGTGCCTGCAATCCAGTGCCAGAGGACCGTGAAGAAGAAAAAGATTAATCCAGTGTGAGAGGCTGGTGTGAGAAAGCTGAAATAGCTTTGCCGTAGAAATGATGCCTGCATGACCAGCCAGGTAATGATTTACAGCGGCAAGTTTTACTTCAAATGAATGTTTCATAAACTGCACCTTCAGATGTCAGATTGTGTCCAACATTTGGGGTGCAGTTCAGAACGCCTTATCCGGCCTACGGAATCTACAAAATCGAGCAAATTCAATATCTTGCACCATCCTCGTAGGCCTGATAAGCGTAGCGCATCAGGCAGTCATAAGTAAAAAAGGGCGATCTTCCGACCGCCCTTTTTCTTATTTTCTGTGATTACGCGTTTTTCAGAACTTCGCTAACAATCTCAACCGCTTCTTTCTCAATCTGCTTACGATGTTCTTCACCAAGGAAGCTTTCGCAGTAGATCTTATATGCGTCTTCGGTGCCTGACGGACGCGCGGCGAACCAGCCGTTGTCAGTCATCACTTTCAGCCCGCCGATAGAAGCACCGTTGCCAGGCGCTGCGGTCAGGCGCGCGGTAATCGGGTCACCTGCCAGGGTGCTGGCGCTCACCATTTCCGGAGACAGCTTAGACAATGCCGCTTTTTGTGCGGAAGTCGCAGCTGCCTGCAAACGGTTGTAGCTCGGCGCACCAAAGCGTTTTGCCAGTTCGTTGTAGTGTTCCTGCGGGTTCTTACCGGTGACAGCGGTGATTTCCGCCGCCAGCAGACACATGATGATGCCGTCTTTATCGGTCGACCACGGCGTGCCGTCGAAACGCAGGAAGGAAGCGCCTGCGCTCTCTTCGCCGCCAAAGCCGAAGCTGCCGTCGAACAAACCATCAACAAACCATTTGAAACCTACCGGTACTTCTACCAGCTTACGGCCCAGGTCATTGACCACACGGTCTATCATCGCAGATGAAACCAGCGTTTTACCGACGGCAACATCTTTGCCCCACTGCGGACGATGTTGGAACAGGTAGTTGATCGCCACTGCCAGGTAGTGGTTCGGGTTCATCAAACCAGCCGGAGTGACGATACCGTGACGGTCATAATCCGGGTCATTGGCAAACGCCAGATCAAACTTATCACGCAGCGCCAGCAGGCCCGCCATCGCACACTCAGAGGAACAGTCCATACGGATTGCGCCGTCTTTATCGAGGTGCATAAAGCGGAAGGTTTGATCTACCTGATCGTTAACAATGGTCAGGTTGAGGTTGTAATACTCGCCAATGCGCTTCCAGTATTCGATACCGGAACCGCCCAACGGATCAACACCCAGCGTCAGGCCAGCTTTCTGAATCGCTGCCATATCAACGATATCGGCCAGACCTTCTACGAACGGTTGCACCAGATCTTGCTCTTTCACATGACCAGATGCCATCGCTTCGTCGAGGGAGATACGCTTCACGCCTTTCAGGCCATCGGCCATCAGTGCGTTGGCTCTGTCTTCCACCACTTTAGTGACGTTGGTATCTGCCGGGCCACCATTTGGTGGGTTGTACTTGATACCACCGTCTTCCGGCGGGTTATGGGACGGCGTAATCACGATACCATCTGCCAGCGGTCCACCTTTTTTATTGTGAACCAGAATGGCATTAGAGACGGCAGGTGTCGGAGTGAAGCCATTGTTTTCCTGCACAATAACGTCTACCCCCGTTCGCTGCCAGCACTTCCAGTACAGAAATAAACGCAGGTTCGGACAGGGCGTGAGTATCTTTACCCACATAGCAAGGGCCAGTGATGCCGTTTTTCGCCCGTTCTTCGGCAATCGCCTGAGCAATAGCCAGAATGTGCGGCTCGTTAAAGCTATGGCGCGCTGCACTGCCACGGTGACCGGAAGTACCGAATTTCACCGCGTGCTCCGCATTCCCTGCTTCTGGTTTCAGTACATAATATTGCGCCGTCAGTTGGGCGACGTTTATCAAATCACTCTGCTGTGCAGGTTGGCCTGCACGATTGTGGATTGCCATTGCTTTGTCCTTTATCTGCAACGTTGTTTTAAATTGTCCCGCAAACCTTTTCAATCAATTCCGCCGGGAATTGCATCGACTGCATGATGTGTTCAATCATGCTGCATTTACGGCCAGTGTTAGTGTTGGTGATCACCCAATACGGCGTGCCTGGCACATGCTTCGGCTTGGTCTGATTACCATTTTTCAGCAGCGTCTGTTCATCTACTGCAAAGTAAACGCGCGTGCGGCCGTGCAACGATTCCGTTGCCTCGGCAAACGCCTGGGCGTCAAGAGAATATAGTGTAGACAACAGCAGCATAAAGCGATTGACCGCTCGCTTTTGCTCTGCGTATTCATCGGAAAGCAAAAGTTCACGCATCGCGCGCACTTTGTCTTTCACCGTTTTGATCGGCTTCGCTTCGACGATAGCAGGCGACGCAATGCGAACCTCTTTCGTCACCGGAGCAGCAGGCTGTGATGCGGCGGAAAATTTCAACATACGCCGTAAAATGTCGGATGCGCTCTCGCCGATATGCTTAGTGTGGCTGGCAATATAGCTGTAGAGTTCATCATCAACTTCAATCGTTTTCATCTTAATCCAGTGCGGTGTCTTAGCTGAATACAAGTCGCCAGGAGTATATGAATAAATCCCGGCAGCGGATAGCGTCAAGCCTGGCTTGCAGAAAAAATCGGATTAAACCTTATCTGTTGCAGCCCTGTGGCACAATGGTCAACATAATACCCTAACCCAACTACTCGAAAAAAAGAACTTTGCCATGAAATTGAATATCCGCGCGCAATCTGCACAAAATCAGCATAATAATTCTCCCATCGTCCTCGTCCACGGGTTGTTTGGTAGCCTTGACAACCTCGGCGTGCTGGCGCGTGACCTGGTAAACGATCACAATATCATCCAGGTTGATATGCGTAACCACGGACTTTCGCCACGAGATCCACATATGAATTACCCGGCGATGGCCCAGGATCTTGTTGATACTCTGGAAGCGCTGCAGATCGATAAGGCGACATTTATTGGTCACTCAATGGGTGGTAAAGCTGTGATGGCACTGACCGCGTTAGCGCCCGATCGCATCGAGAAACTGGTAGCGATCGATATCGCGCCGGTGGATTATCACGTACGCCGTCATGATGAAATTTTCGCAGCTATCAACGCGGTCAGTGGATCCGACGCGCAAACGCGCCAACAGGCCGCTGTAGTGATGCGCCAATATATTAATGAAGAGGGCGTGATTCAATTCCTGCTGAAATCTTTTGTTGACGGTGAGTGGCGTTTTAACGTGCCAGTATTATGGGATCAGTATCCACATATTGTTGGCTGGGAGAAGATTCCGGCATGGAACCACCCTGCTCTGTTTATTCCTGGCGGCAATTCCCCGTATGTTACTGAACAGTATCGTGATGATTTGCTGGCGCAATTCCCACAAGCACGGGCGCATGTCATTGCAGGCGCGGGTCATTGGGTACACGCAGAAAAACCGGATGCTGTGCTGCGGGCTATCCGTCGCTATCTTAATGATTAACGCAACTGATTAAAAACCCAGCGTCCGCGCGGCATTCCGCGCGTGGGCGTTGGCGAGATTCCTCACGCTGTTGTATTATGGCGGGCTATCCATCCGGGCAGGCGCCTGGCTGATTGTTTCCCCCGAAGTCACCAAGATCATGGCCAAAGAACAAACGGACCGTACGACATTAGATCTGTTCGCGCACGAGCGTCGACCGGGACGACCGAAAACCAATCCGCTTTCGCGCGATGAACAGCTGCGTATTAATAAACGCAACCAGCTAAAACGCGACAAAGTACGTGGCCTTAAGCGTGTCGAACTGAAGCTGAACGCGGAAGCTGTCGAGGCGCTGAACGAGCTGGCGGAGTCGCGCAATATGAGCCGTAGCGAACTGATCGAAGAGATATTGATGCAGCAACTGGCGGCGCTGCGTAATCAGGGCATCGTTTAAATATCCACTTTCGTGTAGCACAGTGTGCAGTCCTGCTCGTTTGCTGATTCCGCAAGACTGCCTGTTCTGCTATGATTGCCTTTATCCGTGGGCAATTTGCCACCCCTATTTCAATAAGTTTCAAGAGGTTATTTCACTCATGGCTATCACTGGCATCTTTTTCGGCAGCGACACCGGTAATACCGAAAATATCGCAAAAATGATTCAAAAACAGCTTGGTAAAGACGTTGCCGATGTCCATGACATTGCAAAAAGCAGCAAAGAAGATCTGGAAGCTTATGACATTCTTCTGCTGGGCATCCCAACCTGGTACTATGGCGAAGCACAGTGTGACTGGGACGACTTCTTTCCGACTCTCGAAGAGATTGATTTCAATGGTAAACTGGTTGCGCTGTTTGGCTGTGGCGACCAGGAAGATTACGCAGAATATTTCTGCGACGCCTTAGGCACCATTCGTGACATCATTGAACCGCGCGGTGCGACCATTGTTGGCCACTGGCCAACTGCGGGCTATCATTTCGAAGCATCAAAAGGTCTGGCGGATGATGACCACTTTGTCGGCCTGGCTATCGACGAAGACCGTCAGCCAGAACTGACCGCCGAACGTGTAGAAAAATGGGTAAAACAAATTTCTGAAGAACTGCATCTCGACGAAATTATCAATGCCTGATGTACTGCGGCGTAGACTCATGTCTACGCCGTATTAATAGATAATGCCAATCAAAATAATTGCTACAAATTTGTAACTTTTGCCGTAGTACCTGTACAATGTTCCAGTATTGAAGTGGCCTTACCGATGTAAATGTAAGCTAAGCCACGTTTTTATTAACAATATTTGCCAGGGACTTGTAGTTTTCATTTAGGCATGGCAAATCTATAATGATACGCATTATCTCAAGAGCAAATTCTGTCACTTCTTTTAATGAAGTGAACCGCTTAGTAACAGGACAGATTCCGCATGACTGATAACAATACCGCCCTAAAGAAAGCTGGCCTGAAAGTAACGCTTCCACGTTTAAAAATCCTGGAAGTTCTTCAGGAGCCGGACAACCATCACGTCAGTGCGGAAGATTTATACAAACGTCTGATCGATATGGGTGAAGAAATTGGTCTGGCTACGGTATATCGTGTACTGAACCAGTTTGACGACGCCGGTATCGTCACCCGCCACAATTTTGAAGGCGGTAAATCCGTATTTGAACTGACTCAACAACATCACCACGATCACCTGATCTGCCTCGACTGCGGAAAGGTTATCGAATTTAGTGATGAATCTATCGAAGCGCGTCAGCGTGAAATTGCCGCGAAGCATGGCATTCGCCTGACTAACCATAGTCTCTATCTTTACGGTCACTGTGCCGAAGGCGATTGCCGCGAAGATGAGCACGCGCACGAAGGCAAATAAGTCAGCCTGAATGAGAAAAAGCCAACCTGCGGGTTAATGCCGATCAGTTAAGGATCGGTTGACCGATCCTTAAACTGCGGCACTATAACGGCTTCCACAACAGGGAGCCGTTTTCTTATGCCACTTCTAAATGATCTGCTCGATTTCAGTGACCATCCGCTTATGCCACCCGCCCTCTGCACAACTGTTTGCAGAGCACCTTCCCGTCGAGTGGATACAGCACTGTCTGACGCTTTCTGCGCATGCGACCGTTCGCCGCCGTCGTTTACCGGGGGACATGGTTATCTGGATGGTGGTGGCCATGGCCTTTTTCCGCAATGAGCCTAT
>NZ_PDIG01000041.1:0-12714 GCF_004745185.1 Escherichia sp. E2661 | reverse complement strand
CTGCGCCTGATAAAGGCTCATCACCAGATTTGCGGTAGCCTTTTATCCAGTTTTTAACCATGTTGTTGGCTGGGGAATGGTTTAAACCGGGACAGGCCACCCGGGGTAGAGNCATCAGAATGGCCCGAGAGCATAAAGAACTACGCGAAGTTTATCTTCAGGAGAATAGCTATCGCTTGTGCCTGCAATCCAGTGCCAGAGGACCGTGAAGAAGAAAAAGATTAATCCAGTGTGAGAGGCTGGTGTGAGAAAGCTGAAATAGCTTTGCCGTAGAAATGATGCCTGCATGACCAGCCAGGTAATGATTTACAGCGGCAAGTTTTACTTCAAATGAATGTTTCATAAACTGCACCTTCAGATGTCAGATTGTGTCCAACATTTGGGGTGCAGTTCATTACGCCGCATCCGGCTTTAAACCGGGAATTTTTGCAATTAACTCGCCGTTTCAGGCTTAAACACAATTTCCTGTTTTTCTTCATCTTCCTCGATGACTGGCGCAGTGCTGTGAATTTCGGCAACGCGTTTGCGCACACCAAACCAACCCACAACCAGCAAAATACCGATAATCGGCAGCGCCGCGATGGTATAAGTCCCGTTCGGGTAATCGAACGCCATCAGCACCAGCACGCACAGCAAAAACAGTAGCGTCAGCCAGGATGTGAAGGGCGCGCCAGGCAGTTTAAAACTGACATCCGCTGCTTTGCCTTCTTTAATCGCTTTACGCAGGCGCATCTGGCACACGATGATAAACGCCCACGAGGCGATAATTCCCAGCGACGCGAAGTTCAGGACAATCTCAAATACGCGAGACGGCACCAGATAGTTGAGGAATACGCCAACAACATAAACGACCAGCGTCGCCAGAATCCCGGCATACGGCACATGCTGACGGCTCATTTTCGCCATAAAACTCGGTGCGGAACCGCCCATCGCCATCGAGCGCAGAATACGCCCGGTGCAGTACAGACCAGAGTTCAGGCTGGAGAGGGCAGCGGTCAGCACCACAATGTTCATAATGCTGCCGATATATGGCACACCCAGTTTAGAGAAAAAACGTCACGAACGGACTTTGCCCCGCCTGATACGCGCTCCACGGCAATAACATAACCAGCAACACCACGGAGCCGACGTAAAACAGGCCAATACGCCAAATCACACTGTTAATCGCTTTAGGCACCATGGTCTGCGGATCTTTACATTCTCCGGCCGCTGTACCCACCATTTCAATGGAGGCAAAAGCAAACACTACGCCCTGAATCAACACCAAAGCATGCAGCAGACCGTGGGGGAAGAAACCACCGTTATCGGTAATCAAATGAAAGCCAGTGGTGTTGCCATCCAGCGGCTGACCGCTACCGAGGAACACTGTACCCACGACCAAAAAGGTCACAATGGCGAGCACTTTAATAAGCGCAAACCAGAACTCCATCTCCGCAAACCATTTCACACCGATCATGTTCATGGTGCCAACGATAGTCAGTGCGCCAAGTGCAAAGACCCACTGCGGCACGCCACCAAATGCGCCCCAGTAATGCATATACAGTGCGACGGCGGTGATATCGACAATCCCCGTCATCGCCCAGTTGATGAAGTACATCCAACCGGCAACATAAGCGGCTTTCTCTCCTAAAAACTCACGGGCATAGGAGACAAAGCTGCCACTGGAAGGGCGATGTAATACCAACTCACCCAGCGCGCGCAGAATAAAAAACGAAAACAGGCCGCAGATTAAATAGACCAGTGCCAGCGCTGGCCCTGCCATTTGCAGTCGGGCTCCCGCGCCTAAAAACAAACCAGTACCAATCGCGCCGCCAATGGCGATCATCTGCACCTGACGATTGCCCATCGCTTTGTGATACCCCTCTTCGTGGGCATTAAGCCAGCGGCGTTTCGCGGCGTGTTGATCTGAAGTGTCGGTGTCGTGTTTACTCATTGCTCTCCCTGATTGCTTTAATAAAAACGTCATATAACTTGCCATGAACAATGTTTATTCATCCTGGCGATGACAAAATTCACCATTATTCTTTATGGGTATAACTGTCGGCGCAGAATCCTACCTTTTATCGTGTAACGATGCAAAATAATCCCGCTATAAATGTGTGGGGATAATGGCGGCTAGCGACAAAGTCGCAACCTGATGAAATTATGACGGAAAAACCACTTTTGGTTCGATGGTACTCGACGGTCGCCGACTTTTTTCACCACTCGTTCGTTGCTCTGAACGCCAGTGGTTGCAGTGGACACTGGTGTGGTTGGTCGTCGCTGATTATCATTGAATAGTGAAGGACTAGCGTATGACTGGTTTCAGGGGTAATACGCCAAAGACCAATACAATTGCTGATTAGAAATGCCAGTTACCGACGCTACAGAAAATGCCAAAAAATGTAAGAGGGATATAGGGTGATAAACGCGCTATTGCCCAACAGAAACTTCTTGAATTAGTCCCGTTCCAGGGACATTACAACCCTTAAAACATTACTTCAATATAATTAATGTGTATATCATTCTCGATATTAATTTATGAAGTGAATTTGATATATTCCGAATTCTTAATTTACATTACTAATGTATGGGGCATAACGTTAAGATGGCTATGTGCAGATTAAGATATCAGGGTGGGGCGGTAGCGTTTATAGATATTAATTGATTGATGAAAGTTATGTTATCCGTAAAATCATTTACATCAACAATTGATATCGAAGATAGATAAATAAAAATGCTGAGAATTAATGTTAAGAAATCGTAATGGAAAACGTTGAGAACTTGCTTTGATTTCGTTGTCTATGAAGACGATGCCATCAACACTTCATAAGGTGGAAATATTGAGCATCAAATAGAACCCTATTTAATAAATAATAAAATAGCGTTTGTTTTTTATCTGAAAAATATTATCTCCAGGAGGAAGGATATGTCATTAAGGAGAATGACATCTGGTGAATTAACATTAGCCAGATCGATTTTTGAGAATACAATTGATTATAACAAAGTATGGATCCACAATGAAAAATATTTGCCAGGTCAAGGGGAAAGAACCGCGATGACCCCAAACGGGGAAATGTATTATCCTGATGCTGTTTATAGTTCAGATTTTTCATCGCAAGCAATGCCTGGTGGTCGTGAAACAGTAGCAGGTGCTTCTCACTTGTTTATTCATGAAATGATGCATGTTTGGCAATATCAGAAAGGGTATTCAGTTAAGTTGCGTGGTTTATTTTCCTGGGCAGCAAATTATCATTACGATCTTAGTTTACAGTCAATTGCTTCTTATTCCATGGAACAACAAGCATCTATAGTTGCTGATTATTGGCTGTTGATTAACTATGGACTGGTAGCTGATTTGGCAAATGTTAAGTATGTAGGTGATACAACTGAATCAGTGAATACTCTATCGGAAAAATACAAAAATGTGCTTGGTTTATTTCCTGCGGGCGTCATATGAAGAGATTTTTTTTGTTGCTCTTTTTGTCGGGATGTACTGTTGGTGATTATGTTCGCCCATTGTTGCCTGGTAATATATATTTACAAGACGGACGGGTTTGTTCAAAACCAGACGATGGGAATATGATTTCAAATTACATTTTATATGAAGGTAAATATGGCAATGCAATAAAACTGAAAAGAGTGACTGGTCAGTTCGATCCCGTATGTATTGACATAAGTGAGCTATCTTCAGATGTCATTTATATCGGAAAATACATGCTCTCTTCCGGAAGTAAAAAAGAATACTATGGTTTTAGCATAATTAGATCAGGGGAACGTATTTTAAGACTTGATGATAATCATATCAAATGACAAATTAAATAATTTCATTAGTTTTATTAATGTGTTTCAGATGAATGTTTTCACCAGGTTAACATAACGGTGCATTCTTCATGGTATATATGGTTGATAGTTTCTTAGTAGCACTCATAAGTATTGAAGTATTTTATGCCAGGCGAATATATTGCATATTTTCTTTTCTGTAAGATTTCTTATTAGCAGTGAACCATTTCTAGTTAAAAGGATTAATTATGAGTTTTACAGCTACAGATTATCCATCCGGCGCACTAGTTGGAGCGGGTACACATAACGTGACTTTGAGCGGCAGCGCAGTTCCTGATGGAATGTTACTGTTTGCAAGCTTGGGGGGTACAGAAACAGTAGGGGAACTATTTACTTATTCTATTAAATTAAAAACGCCTGACACCCTGAACCTGGGCTATGTTTCCCCCGCAGCCAACCTGCAGCTCAAACCGATGGTGGGCAAAGATCTGTGCGTCCATATCGAATTGGATGGCGGCGGAAAACGTTATATCAGCGGGCTGGTGACGGCAGCACGCGTGGCTGGTCACCAAGGACGTTCGGTGGTGTATGAACTGCGGATCGAACCGTGGTTAAAAATACTGACCCACACCAGTGACTACAAAGCGTTTCAGAATAAAAACGTGGTGGACATTCTGGATGAGGTACTGGATGAGTACCCCTGGCCAGTCGAAAAACGACTGGTGGAAAATTATCCGACTCGCGCCTGGCAGGTGCAGTACGGTGAAACAGATTTCGATTTTATTCAGCGCCTGATGCAGGAGTGGGGTATCTACTGGTGGTTTGAGCACAGCGAGAACAGTCACACGTTAGTGCTGGCTGATGCCATTAATGTCCACAAGGCATGCGCAGATTCGCCGCTGGTGTGTTATTACCAGAAAGGGCTGAAACTGGACAAGGAGTTTATCCATACCATCACAGCAAATGAAAGCCTGCGCAGCGGACAGTGGGTGCTGAATGATTTCGACTTTATGAAGCCGCGTTCACTGCTGAAGAGCACCGTGGCTAATCCGCGTGAAACCGGCCTTGCTGAATATGAGCACTATGAATGGCCGGGAGACTACTTCACAAAGAGTGAAGGTGAAATGCTGACACGCATCCGCATGGAAGAACAGCGGAGCCCCGGTAGTCGGGTACAGGGCAGCGGCAATATTCGTACCCTGATGACAGGTTTTACCTTCACCCTGGAAAACTATCCGACAGCCGAAGTGAACCGGGAATATCTGCTGGCACAGACCACGCTATTTATACAGGACAATGCGCAACACAGCGGCCAGGAGCAGCACTTCTCTTACTCAACCAGCTTTGAGTTACATCCCACCAATGAAGTTTACCGTCCGCAGCGAACCCTGAGCAAACCCCACACCAAAGGCCCACAGAGCGCCATCGTGACCGGCCCGGCGGGACAGGAAATCTGGACAGATAAATATGGCCGGGTGAAAGTTCAGTTTGGCTGGGATCGTTACGGTAAGAATGATGAAAACAGTTCCTGCTGGGTCCGTGTCAGTTATCCGTGGGCGGGTAAAGGATTCGGTGGCATTCAGATCCCGCGCATTGGTCAGGAAGTTCTGGTGGATTTCAAAAATGGTGATCCGGATTTACCCATTATCGTAGGGCGGACATACAACCAGGACACCATGCCACCGTGGGGACTACCGGGCGCAGCGACGCAAAGCGGGTTTTACAGCCACACCATCGGCGGCGGCCCAACCAATGCTAACGCCCTGCGTTTTGAGGATAAAACTGGCGGAGAAGAAATCTGGTTGCATGCCGAGAAAGATCAACGCATTGAAGTAAATAATAATGAAAGCCATTGGGTGGGCAATAATCGCCTTAAAGTCATTGATAAAACAGAAACTGCGATTATTGGTGAGAAACGTTCTCTAACAGTCCAGACAGATGATATCTCTCTCGCCGGAGGGGATAAAACAATTCAGACAGTGCAGAATTTACGCCTTGCTGCGGGAGATTCCATTATTCTTAGCTGCGGAGAAACTATCCTGCAAATGACCAGTGACGGGATATTTAATATAACCTGTAAGAATTTTAATATTACTGCAACAGAAAATGGGAAAATAAATACACAATCAGGGCAGCTTGATTTAAATATGAATAACAGAGCGGCAGATATACCTCCGCCTGGAGCATTAGAGAAAACAGCCCTTCAGACGGCAATAGACGTTACCTTCATGACTAAAAAATAAATAAAAACCAATCCATAAACAATTCATTTATTAAAAAGGACTCATGCCATTATGACGGAGTATTATCTTAATGAAACTGTTGTAACTTTTCCTGGAAATATTATTCAGGATAGTACCATTAATATGCTGCGGCTCAGCAATCCCGACGCCGCACTAATTATCAGCCGGGGCCAGATGCAGGAAGGAGACGAATTAGCATCTCAGGTTGAACAGCAAATGAAAAAGCTGGAAAAGCAGGTAAAAGAACTGCGCTACACGCCCGTGCAGGTGACCCGCGTGGGGGTTAATGACGCAGAGGAAGGGCTGGAGATACAGAGCCAGTTTCTCAGGGGTAACGAGCATGTGTACCAGTGTCAGGTGGCATTTGTATTGCCGGGTGAGCGGGTCATGATGGCCTTCACCTACGCCAGAACCACACCGCTGACCCCGGCTGATATGACGCGCTGGGCTGAAATTAAAAAGAATCTGCGCTTCAGGATACGGCAGGAAGCCAGGACGAATTAATCACACAGGGAACGGGACATGGAAGATGCATTCTGGGCGGCAAGACAGGGTGATGCCCTGCTGCATACGTCGTTTATGGCAGATGTGCTGGGGGCGGTGCTGGAGGTGGCCGCAAATGTCGTTATTGATGCCCTCATTGTCGGCGCAACCTCGTTACTGGCGGCGTCAGTGGGGTTCACGATGGGATGCACGGCCGTCGTGCTGACCGGTTTTGTGGTGGGTGTGGCGATGGTGTACACCGGCGTGACAGAAACGGTCAGCGAAGCCTGTTCAGACCTCGCAAATATGCTTTTCCCTCCTCAGACTGAAGGTTACATCCTCACCGGCTCTGGCGACACATGGATCAACAGCAAACCTGCCGCGCGGGCAGCGGCGACTGCGGCATCGCGGCAGGACATTGAGGCGCAGGAAGCGCAGGCGAAGGCGGAACAGGAAGAAGCGCAGCGTCAGGAGGATGCCAGAACGTTCTGGGATGTCGCCGGGGAATATCTGGAAATGGCGGGGGCAATAGCCCTGGCGGTTAACCCGGTGACAGGGCCTGTGCTGATGTCCCGTGCGCTGCACGACCAGCTCAGTACGGAAGAAGGGCGTTCTGAAATGGTGGATGGCGTGACACATTTTGTGTCGGAACTATGGCAGCCCACTGTGGCCAGTGCGGCCCCGGGCTCCACCCCGACCCCTGACGATAAAATCGACTGCCATAAACATCCTTCCTCACTGACGCAGTTTCTCGCACAAAAAAAAGCCGCCTTTCTGGATGACCCTCTGGGAACGGCCCTTAACCTGCTGAGTCCGGACGGTATGCTGGAAACCGCCTTTCAGGGAGTGAATGCGGTTATTGGCAGCATCAGTAATCTGTTCAAAGGCGATGACGAGCCGCCCGCGGCGGAATATATCGCGGAAGGCGCGCGGGATGTGCGTATCAACAGCCAGCCGGCGGCACGCAGCGGGGCACGCTGCACCTGCGAGGCCAGGGTGGTGAATGAGCCGGGGGACGGGGCGTTTGTGTCACCGGATGTGCGCATTGGCGGTCCGTTACTGGTGGTCAGGGATATCAGAAGCGGCAGGTCGCAGATAACCCTGGTGGCAACCGTGGCGCTGATGTTTCTTCGCCCGGGCAAAATGCTTTCTAAAATCGCCTGTTTTGCTGCCAGTATCGGGATGAGCATGCTGACGCAGAAGGCCACCACAGCCCTTCCGCATCCGGTCAATGCCGCCACCGGGGCCAAATACCTGGCCGATGACGATGACTTCGACTTCAGCCTGCCGGGCCACTTTCCGCTGGACTGGCAGCGCGTGTACAGCAGTCGTGACGAACGCACGGAAGGGATGTTTGGTCAGGGCTGGAGTGTGATGTATGAAGTCAGCCTCGTGCGCACACCGGGTAACGCGGACGAAAACTGCATGACCTTTGTGTCGGGTATGGGGCGACGCCTGGATATGGAAGCCGTGCTGCCGGGGAGTGGCTTTTACAGCCCCGGCGAAGGACTGGCAGTACGGCGTGGTGAGCAGGGGCACTGGCTTATCAGCAGCGATGATGGACATTTTTTTCTGTTTGAAGCCGACCCGCATCACCCGCAGCGCCAGCGGCTGAAAATGCTGGGCGACCGTAACAGCAACTGTCTGAATCTGTACTACGACGACCGGGGACGCATCACTGAAATCAGCGGCGAACAGCAGCGTCCGTGCATCCGTCTGTATTACGAACTGGCGGCGCATCCCCGGCGGGTGACACAGATTTATCAGCATTTCCCTGAGGCTGCTCCTTTACTGCTGCGTCGTTACAGCTATGACGAGGCCGGCGACCTGAACGGCGTGTACGACAGCACGGGGCAGCTGCTGCGTGAGTTTGCTTACGACGAAAACCACTGCATGACGCTGCACCGCCAGCCCGGTGGTGAAGGATATTATTACCAGTGGGGCTGGTATGAAGGGCCGGATGATGCAGGCTGGCGCGTGACGGGCCACCATACCGACAGTGGTGCGCGATACCGTCTGGACTGGCGGATGGCTGAACGTGTGGTATGTGTGACAGACGGGATGGGCCGGACCCGCTTTCATCAGTGGGATGCACAGAATCAGGTGACGGCGTACCAGGACGAAGCCGGGCAGGTGATGACGTTCCGCTGGAGCGACGAAGAACGACTGTTGCTGGGGATGACCGACGCTCAGGGCGGCAAATGGCGCTATGTGTATGACCGCCTGGGGCATATCTCGGAGACGCACGACCCGCTGGGGCGGGTGGCACAGACACAGTGGCACCCGGTGTGGCACGAACCGGAAACGGAAGTGGATGCAGCGGGGAACAGCTGGCGGTGTGAGTACGATGAACGCGGCAATCTTCTTGCCGTGACCGACCCGCTGCAACAGAACACCCGGTATCAGTATGACCGCCACGGCCAGGTGGTACAGATAACCGATGCCCGTGGGGGGAATAAATACCTTCAGTGGAACGAAGACGGGCAGCTCATGCGACATACGGACTGTTCCGGCTCGCAGACGGCCTGGTTCTACGACGAACGCACGCGGCTGATACGGATGACTGACGCGCAGAGCCACAGCACGCGCTACGGATATGACGACAGCGGTCACCTGGTGGAGGTGATACTGGCGGACGGCCGCACGGTGAATTACCAGTCAGACGCGGCGGGCAGGCTGGTGAAGTACACCAGCCCGATGGGGAGGATAACGCGCTGGCAACGCGACGGGCAGGGCCGGGTGCGCAGCCGGACGGACGCGATGGGGCGCAGGACGGCGTTCGGGTACGACGCTTACGGGCGGCTGACCCGGCTGACAAACGAGAACGGAGAACGCTATCAGTTCCGACACGATGTGCTGGACCGTCTGGCGGAGCAGATAAACCCGGACGGTTGCCGCCAGGCGTACCGTTACAACGCGCTGAACGCGGTCACGGAAGTGGTGTTCACCGGGGACCGGGGCGGTGAAATCCGTCACCGGCTGGCGCGTGATGCGGTGGGCCGGCTCACGGCAAAGGAGACAGCCGATAGCCGTACGGAATACGTCTATGATGCGGCAGACCAGTTACTGGAAATCCGCCGCCGGAGGTCGGATGCCGGGGAAACGGACGCACCGGAGATTATCCGTTTCAGTTACGACAGACTGGGGCGGATGCTGACTGAGGAGACGGCACAGGGCGTCTTAACCCATCAGTACGATGAACTCAGCAACCGGACTGCCACCACCTTTCCGGACGGCAGAACGCAGCGCCATCTGTACTACGGGAGCGGACATCTCCAGCAGATAAATCTGGACCGGGAGGTCATCAGCGAGTTCACACGTGACGCCCTGCACCGGGAGGTGCTCAGAAGTCAGGGGCGACTGAGCACGCGGCAGCTTTACGACCCCGGCGGGCGGCTGAAGCGCAGGGAAACATACAGCGGGATGCGGCGGGGTGGTACCGGAGACGTTCACGGACCGGCAGTACAGCTACAGCGGCGAGGATGAACTGCTGAAGACGCGGCACAGCCGGCGGGGGGAAACGGATTACTTCTATGACCCTACGGGCCACATCACGGCGTGCCGCTCGGAGGATGAGGGGTATCTGGCGAGCTGGCAGTACGACGCGGCGGGAAACCTGCTGGGGAGGCGCGCGGGGGAAAGGGCCACGGCAGAAAACAGCGTGGTGCCGTTCAACCGGCTGATGTCTTACCGTGGTGTGCACTACCGTTATGACGAATTTGGCCGTGCGGTGGAAAAGCAGAGCCGGAGCGGAACGCAGAGTTACCGTTATGATGCGGAACACCGGATGGTGGAAGTGACGACAGTGCGGGGAACGTACCGGTATGTGTACGATGCGCTGGGGAGGCGGACGGAAAAACAGCACATCAGCCCTGACGGTAAAGCGTACAACCGGACAAAATTTTTATGGGACGGAATGCGACTGGCGCAGGAGAGCAGGCCGGAGGGAACAGGCAGCCTGTATATCTACAGGGACCAGGGAAGTTATGAACCGCTGGCGCGGGTGGATAAGGCGGGCAAAGAGGGACCGAACCGGATACTGTATTTTCACACAGATGTGAACGGCGCGCCGGAAGAGATGACGGACAGTGACGGGAGAATCGTGTGGGAGACGGGGTATCAGGTCTGGGGTAACACGATACAGGAGAAGGACCACGGCAGGGTGGAACAGAACCTGCGTTACCAGGGACAGTACCTCGACAGGGAGACGGGGCTGCACTACAATCTGCACAGGTACTATGATCCGGATGTCGGGCGGTTCCTGGTTACGGATCCGATAGGGCTGAGAGGCGGGCTGAACCTGTATGCTTATGCGCCTAATCCGTTGAAATATATTGATCCACTCGGATTAAAAAAAGAGCTCTGTAATGGAACTACTCGTGTGCGGCATTATACTAATCGTAAAGGTTCAAATGCGATTGCTGAAAGTGGGATAATTAAGGCGCATGATAACGGTCGTGTATATTTGGAACCTGCGAATAAAAAACCACTCAGTCAAGTAGACATAGAGGCGAAATATCAAATAGGTCGTGGGAAAGGTAGAGATTATGTGGAAACGGATGTACCTAACGAGCAATTAGAGTGGGTAACAAACCCTCGATACCATATAGATGAATTGACTGTGAAAGGTGATATTATTCTTTCTGATAATGCAAAAATAACTCGGCGTAAATAATATGAATAAAAACAATGATGTAATTAATATACCCGGGAAGGATGCCCTTTATATTCTAAGTGAGGTAGAGTACATATTGATATCACTTAAGAATATTGCAAGGTATTATTTCAATGGTATAGAACAGAACGTTATTGATGATAAATTGTTGAGTTCTTATTTTAAGGAAACCACTAAATTTATTGATGATAAAAATATTACACATCGATTGGCTGAAATAAGAAGGGTTATTACTGAAAATTTTAATACCGATCTTGGAGATGATGATATGGATGATATTGAGAGAGAAATAGAAAAGATAAAATGTTGGGAGAAGCCGGGTGATTAATATAAAACGGGAAGGCATGTAGCCTTCCCGTTTTATTATTTAACTCTCATTCAGCACACTAAACATCCCATTACGCATCCCCTTAACCACCTGTTTAACCAGGGAAAGATCATCACAGGGAAAGATCATCAGAAGTACACTTTTTGTACTAAATAATTCGCATTTTATGTTTAAAAATTGAGATATTCCTCATTACCTGAAGCTGTTTTTTATTACTTATACATGATCAAATACTCCTTACATAATTAAGGAGAGCAAAATGGAACTTAAAAAACTGATGGAACATATTTCTATTATTCCCGATTACAGACAAGCCTGGAAAGTGGAACATAAATTATCGGATATTCTACTGTTGACTATTTGTGCCGTTATTTCTGGTGCAGAAGGATGGGAAGATATAGAGGATTTTGGGGAAACACATCTCGATTTTTTGAAGCAATATGGTGATTTTGAAAATGGTATTCCTGTTCACGATACCATTGCCAGAGTTGTATCCTGTATCAGTCCTGCAAAATTTCACGAGTGCTTTATTAACTGGATGCGTGACTGCCATTCATCAAATGATAAAGACGTCATTGCAATTGATGGAAAAACGCTCCGGCATTCTTATGACAAGAGTCGCCGCAAGGGAGCGATTCATGTCATTAGTGCGTTCTCAACAATGCACAGTCTGGTCATCGGACAGATCAAGACAGATGAGAAATCTAATGAGATCACAGCTATCCCTGAACTTCTTAACATGTTGGATATTAAAGGAAAAATTATCACAACTGATGCGATGGGTTGCCAGAAAGATATTGCAGAGAAGATACAAAAACAGGGAGGTGATTATTTATTCGCTGTAAAAGGAAACCAGGGGCGGCTAAATAAAGCCTTTGAGGAAAAATTTCCGCTGAAAGAATTAAATAATCCAGAGCATGACAGTTACGCAATTAGTGAAAAGAGTCACGGCAGAGAAGAGATCCGTCTTCATATTGTTTGCGATGTCCCTGATGAACTTATTGATTTCACGTTTGAATGGAAAGGGCTGAAGAAATTATGCGTGGCAGTCTCCTTTCGGTCCATAATAGCAGAACAAAAGAAAGAGCCAGAAATGACGGTCAGATATTATATCAGTTCTGCTGATTTAACCGCTGAGAAGTTCGCCACAGCGATCCGAAATCACTGGCACGTGGAGAATANGCTGCACTGGCGTCTGGACGTGGTAATGAATGAAGACGACT
>NZ_PDIG01000040.1:0-52435 GCF_004745185.1 Escherichia sp. E2661 | reverse complement strand
CCATTCAAACGTGAAATCAATAAGTTCATCAGGGACATCGCAAACAATATGAAGACGGATCTCTTCTCTGCCGTGACTCTTTTCGGTCCATAATAGCAGAACAAAAGAAAGAGCAGAAATGACGGTCAGATATTATATCAGTTCTGCTGATTTAACCGCTGAGAAGTTCGCCACAGCGATCCGAAATCACTGGCACGTGGAGAATAAGCTGCACTGGCGTCTGGACGTGGTAATGAATGAAGACGACTGCAAAATAAGAAGAGGAAATGCAGCAGAATTATTTTCAGGGATACGGCACATTGCTATTAATATTTTGACGAATGATAAGGTATTCAAGGCAGGGTTAAGACGTAAGATGCGAAAAGCAGCCATGGACAGAAACTACCTGGCGTCAGTCCTTGCGGGGAGCGGGCTTTCGTAATCTTGCCCTGGTAGATCTTATTAGTCAGGGCCGTGGACGTATGCAAAGACAAGGTGCTCCTAGCGATCCCTATAATGAGATGGGTGAGTCTTACAAGAAAGGATATGAAGTTCATCCAAATGAATCAAATACGCAAAATGCACCTGAAGATGACATACCCCATGTCAAATGGAAAGATTGGGAATCGGGAAAATCTAGCGGAGGAAGAGGCCATGTCTTTTTCTGAATATGAAGAATTTTTTGAAATATGGCGTTTTGAGAATTGCTCTGAACTAATGCAAGCTGTTCAGTGCGGAGATATAATATTCTTTAATAAAGAACAGAGTAAAATTCTTTGGTCTATGTTTGTCTCACCAAATGTGAAACATCTGATGAGAATGGATATGAAAGTATTCTCGAATATAGAATATTGCGATGTCGATTTCGACATAAAGGAATCGGCTGATGATTTATTCTCGAGATTTAATGAATTATCTGACTGTCCTCAATCTGTTTTTTTATTCTTTGGTGAGAAACATCTATGTATAACTCCATATTCTCTTTTACAGAAATATTGGAATTATTATTTTTTACCATCAGATGAGACAACTATAATTATCACACCTCAAAATAAGTATTTTCTTTTCTCTTATGAGGAGTGCTTTTTTATTGTAACCAGATAATTGCTTATAATAAATAGATAAGATAAATTATCTCCTAATGAATTTATTAATAGATGACAACAAGTCATAATGGTATAACACTATGATTTTGAACATTTATAGTTGACGTTGATGGTACAATTCGCTAAATGGGTAGATTGCGTATCCCAGGGAAAGATCATCAGAAGTACACTTTTTGTACTAAATAATTCGCATTTTATGTTTAAAAATTGAGATATTCCTTATTACCTAAAGCTGTTTTTCATTGCTTATACATGATCAAATACTCCTTACATAATTAAGGAGAACAAAATAGAACTTAAAAAGTTGATGGGACATATTTCTATTATCCCCGATTACAGACAAGTCTGGAAAGTGGAACATAAATTGTCTGATATTCTACTGTTGACTATTTGCGCCGTTATTTCTGGTGCAGAAGGATGGGAAGATATAGAGGATTTTGGGGAAACACATCTCGATTTTTTGAAGCAATATGGTGATTTTGAAAATGGTATTCCTGTTCACGATACCATTGCCAGAGTTGTATCCTGTATCAGTCCTGTAAAATTTCGCGAGTGTTTTATTAACTGGATGCGTGAATGTCACTCTTCAGATGATAAAGACGTCATCGCAATTGATGGAAAAACACTTCGGCACTCTTAGGATAAAAGTCGTCGCAGGGGAGCGACTCTCGTTATTATTGCATTCTCAACAATGCACAGTCTGGTCTTCGGGAAGATCAAGACGGATGAAAAATCCAATGAGATTATGTGATTTCTGAACGTCTTAACATGATGGGCATTAAAGGAAAAATAATCACCACCGCTCCAATGAATGCCAGAAAGACATCGCAGAGAAGATAGCTCTGGACAAATATTACCACCCGTCAGCCCTTGTTAAGAGCGGAGAGACGTAATCTGTCCAGTCCCCTAATGCTTATAAAGCCCATCGATTTCGCCCATTTTCTTTCGCCCGGTATAACGCGGCGTCGGCATCTGAAACAATTTGTTCAGCCGTTTTTGAGGGAGCAGAACAGGCAATCCCCTGACTAACCGTAACAAATGCACTAACAGCAGATGCCTGATGCGGGATAGCTGCCAGTTTAAGTTCTTGCTTCACTCTGGCTGCTACCGCCTCAGCTTCCGGCAACGTTGCATTAAAAAGTAGGATGGCAAACTCTTCGCCACCATAACGAGCGACTATATCTTCAGGCTGGCGTATTGCGCGTTGCAGGGCGTCGGCAACTTGTATCAAACATTTATCACCCGCTGGGTGCCCGTAGGTGTCGTTGTAGCGTTTAAAAAAATCGACATCCAACATAATGAGAGCAAATGACCCGCCGTTATCTATCGCGTCGTGTAAGATACTGTTCATTGCACGTCGGTTTGCTATCCCAGTTAAAGGATCACGATGTGCTAATGCATCGAGGCGATTAATTAACTGGTTGTTGTACTTGTTTTGTTGCCATGCTTCTTCAAACCAACGTAACAAAATAAGTCGCCCACCATATAGCGCCAGTGAAAAAAGGCTCCAGATAACAGCGAAATGAACATTCACATGCTGATTGAGAACAAGACTGGCTAACGGGATGCTAAACCATAATGGAGTGATAAATGCGAGTAATGATGGCGTGTGAAAATACAGCGCAACAACGGCACTAAGCATTAATAATACACACAGAGGATAAGCAAAAGGTAACGTCCAGTGTGCAATGAAATAAAAGCAACACCATGACCATAACAGGCTGAGAATGACCAATAGTTGCTGAATATACAGCACTTTTTTTTCGGGAGATGAGCAATAAAAGGCCACTAATCAGTAGAATGCCGAAAGATGAAATATCAATAGTATGTACAAGGTTTTTCTCATTAAACCCTGAAGTCATGTCTTCATTAAACAAAATACCACGCAGCAAAATCATCGATGAAAAACAGATGTTAATCAAGGCAAACCACGGCAGGCTAATCGACATTCCGCGAATAACCATATCCTGGCGATTTTTCCACGAACAATGGGCGTTTTTTTCTTTTATCAGAAACCATTTCTTATAACCAGAAAAGGGCAGGAAACCTGCCCAATTTATACTGAGTTTATGGTGTCACTATATTGAACCAAAACTCAAAATTATCCATATAATCTAACAGCTCGTTGAGTTTTTCCGCATTGCCGGTAATTTTGACATCTCCTTTGTCTGTGGCTTCTTTCAGCGTCTCTTCTTTCAATACAATTTTGTTCAATACATCACGAGACAGAGTGATAGTGGCATCAGCATCCGAAGCCTCTACACCAGCGCTATGATTGAGAACACCATTTTCAAGCTCCACTTTATAGGTGCCGCCATCTTCACCAAAATCGAAATTCAACACGGCTTTGGCGTCTGCCGCTTTCTCACCATTAATATGGACGGCAAGATAATCAAAGAACATCTCTGGCGTCATTGCACGCACAGTGTCAGGGCTGGCAGTATTTGGTGTTGGTAATTTTTGTACGCCGTTACGCAATTCCTGTGCGCCAGTGAGATAGAAATTACGCCACGGCCCAGATTCAGCCTGATAGCCTAACTGCTCAAGCGCATCAGCTTCCAGATTTCTCGCTGCCTGGTTGTTTGGATCCGCAAACACCACCTTACTGACAACCTGAGCAACCCAGCGGAAATTACCCTGGTCATAATCCTGTTTGGCTTTTTGTAAAATGGCATCAGCACCGCCCATATACTCGACAAATTTCTTTGCGCCTTCTTCTGGCGGCAGTTCATCAAGCGTTGCGGGGTTACCATCAAACCAGCCGAGATAAAGCACATAAGTTGCTTTCACATCATGGCTCACCGAACCGTAATAGCCGCGATTCGCCCAGGTGTTAGCCAGTGAAGAGGGCAGTTTAAAGTTTGCGGCAATTTCATCACGGGTCATCCCCTGATTTGCCATACGCAGAGTTTGATCATTGATGTAGCGATACAAATCACGCTGGCTTTTAAGCAGTTTGACCACGTTATCATTGCCCCAGGTTGGCCAGTGATGTTGAGCGAGAATAATCTCGGCTTTATCACCCCATAAATTGAGCGCTTCGTTAATATATTTTGACCACGGCAGCGGTTGGCGAATTTTGGCACCACGCAGCGAATAAGTGTTGTGAAGGGTGTGCGTGACATCTTCTGCTGTTTCGATCAGTTTCTTTTCTTCAATAAACCACAGCATTTCAGAAGGCGCTTCGGAACCTGGCGCCATCAGAAAATCATAGGTCAACCCGTCAATAGTTTCTTTTTGCCCGGTTTTGGTGATGTAGTCAGTAGGAGCAATCAACGTGACCGTTCCTGCTGAAGTGGTTGTTCCCAGTCCCGCGCCGACCTGGCCTTTAACATCAGGTTTCAATAAGTTGCCATACATATAACTGGCTCGTCGGCTCATCACATTGCCAGCCATAATATTTTCGGAAACGGCCTCCTCCAAAAATCCGGCTGGCGCATAGATTTTAACTTTGCCTGATTTAACGTCAGCTTCATCAATTACGCCGCGAACACCACCGTAGTGATCGACATGACTGTGTGTGTAGATAACCGCCACTACCGGTTTCTGGCCGCGATTTTTGTAATAGAGATCCATCCCAACTTTGGCTGTTTCTGCTGAAACAAGTGGATCAACGACGGTAATACCCTCTTTGCCTTCAATGATGGTCATATTTGATAAATCAAGGTTACGAATCTGATAGACACCTTCAGTCACTTCAAATAATCCGCTGATATTTATCAGTTGCGCCTGACGCCATAAACTTGGATTCACCGTATCAGGGGCTTTATCGCCTTCTTTGATAAAAGCGTATTGTTGTGGATCCCAGATAACATTTCCTTGTTCGCCCTTAATCACGTCCTGAGGAATAGGGGCAATAAAACCTTTATGGGCATCAGTAAAGTCAGTGTTATCGGAAAACGGCAACTGGTTATAGAGTAAATTGTTTGCTTGCTGCGTGGCTGCGGTGGCGTTTTTAGGGGCTTCCGCCGCGAGGAGAGGTAAGGAACTGGTGGTGAATAATCCCGTTATTAGCAGACTTTTAACAATATGATTAAGCTGCATCTTAAGTGTCTCCAGAATGGATTTTTATTGGGGGTAATTACGGATGAAAATTTTTAGTGAGGGCAAGAATAACTATAATGGGCGTTAACAAATTGGCAAGCCGGGAACTTGATGTTTTCTTAATGGCATGTTGGCGAAGAATATATTCTGTAAGTTAACGTTTTCATTGGCGCTTTATTTAAAAGTGTGTAGTACAAATATGTACAATTTCAAGTAGGCATTATTGCTGTAAAAACGCATTACCGGACACACGACATTCACAACGTGTGTTAATTTTACTGACATCTTTCAAAAGGAGCACAATCATGCCGCACATAGACATTAAATGTTTTCCGCGTGAACTGGACGAGCAACAAAAAGCTGCGCTTGCTGCAGATATTACCGACGTTATTATTCGCCATCTGAACAGTAAAGACAGTTCGATAAGCATTGCGCTACAGCAGATTCAACCAGAATCATGGCAAGCTATCTGGGACGCCGAAATTGCGCCCCAAATGGATGCCTTGATAAAGAAACCTGGTTACAGCATGTAATGCTTAACCAGCCGTAACACGCTTGCCGCTGGTAACAAACGTGCCAGCACCTAAATGATGTAGTGTATTGAGCTTATCATCATCAAACTGCCAGCGGCCTTCGACAAATACCCGTGCGTCTGCCGCTGCTGATACCACTTCGCCGAACAGCGTGTCGTATTTCTCTTGCGCGGAAGTCGCTGGTAGCAATCGGCACTCCATCCACGCCAGACATTTTTCTTCAACCAGAGGCAAACCAAGCACCGGACCTTTCACCACCGGAATGCCATAGCAATTAAATTTATCTTCTTCACGCCCAGATACACTTCCCACTGCCCACGTCCAGTTAGTCGCTGCAACGCCTGGGATAACGATGCCAAATTTACCGTTACGCTCAATCAACTCCCTCGTCCATGTCGATTTATCTACCACAATCGCCACGCGTGGCGGTTCAAACTCCACCGGCATCGACCAGGCCGCAGCCATAATGTTACGCCGCTGGGATTGCTCATCTAAACTGGTGATCAGGACAGTAGGGCCATGATTTAACAGACGGCTGGCATGGTGTAATTCTACGGGGATGAATCGGCTCACGGTATCGCCTCGCTAAGAAGGTTGTTTTAAAAGCGTAGCTCGTAACGCAATAAGCAACGAAATTAACGGGATCGGCGATTTGCGAACGTGATGCATGTCCGCGATCGCACAAAATAGCCTGTGCGGCGCCTATTCCAGGTTATAAGTTGATAAAACCACTAACGGAAACGCCTGATGACGCCCATTCTGAATCATTATTTTGCCCGCATTAACTGGTCGGGAGCTGCTGCGGTCAATATCGATACGCTTCGTGCATTACACCTGAAACACAATTGCACCATTCCATTTGAAAATCTTGATGTTCTGCTGCCGAGGGAAATGCAGCTTGATGATCAATCTCTGGAAGAGAAATTGGTGTTCGCCCGGCGTGGCGGTTATTGCTTTGAACAGAATGGCGTGTTTGAGCGGGTATTACGCGAGCTGGGTTTTCATGTACGTAGTCTGTTAGGGCGCGTAGTGTTATCTAATCCACCATCCTTACCGCCGCGCACGCATCGTTTGCTGTTGGTAGAACTGGAAGGTGAACAATGGATTGCCGACGTTGGTTTTGGTGGTCAGACGCTGACCGCGCCAATCCGTTTAGTGCCGGATATCGCGCAAACAACGCCACATGGCGAATATCGGCTGTTACAGGAAGGGGACGACTGGGTTTTGCAGTTTAATCATCATCAGCACTGGCAGTCGATGTACCGTTTTGATCTCTGCGAGCAGCAACAAAGCGATTATGTGATGGGTAATTTCTGGTCGGCGCACTGGCCGCAATCGCATTTTCGCCATCATTTGTTAATGTGCCGCCATTTGCCGGACGGTGGCAAGCTGACACTGACCAATTTTCATTTCACCCATTATGAAAATGGACATGCAGTGGAGCAGCTAAATCTACCGGATGTGGTGTCGTTGTATGCGGTGATGCAGGAGCAGTTTGGACTGGGCGTGGATGATGCGAAACATGGATTTACTGTGGATGAGTTAGCGTTGGTGATGGCGGCGTTTGATACACATCCGGAGGCGGGGAAATAGTTTGTGCCAGAGTGCCGGATGCGGCGTAAACGCCTTATCCGGCGGTTGTAGGCTGATAAGCGAAGCGCATCAGGCAATTTGTTTTTCTGCCATCTATTGCAACGGTTTCAGAGTTCAATTGCCCATTCAGCATGGAAAAGAATCACCGCCGAGCCAGAAATGGTGACATTCTCCGGCTGGTTATCGCGAATTGTCACCGTTACATCAATCACTCCATCACGACCCAATGCGCGCCCCTGATGGCCTTTAACACGCAACATGCTGCCATCGTGGGGCAATACGTTGTGATGTACCAACCATGCACCCATCGGACCATTGGCATTGCCGGTCACCGGATCTTCCACAATACCAATCGCAGGCGAGAACATGCGACCATCGGTTTCGTTTTTGCCCGGACGGATCTGGAAGGGAAAGAAACCATTGCAGCCAATCTGTTTGCTGATAGCGGTCAGCGCAGCAAGGTCAGGCGAAAGGGCGTCGATATCCACTTCTGGTTTCAGCGGAATCATCACTTTTGAGTGTCCTGTTGTTGCGACCTGAATTGGCAAGCCTGGCAGAATATCGTCTTCAGTGAGATGAAGCGCGTTGATAATCGCCGCACGTGTTTCACCTTCCAGCGGTGGCTCAAAGCCAGGAGAACCTTGTTCCAGCGAAATACGATAATCATCGTTGTGCTTTTCGATAGTCACGCGGTGTTTTCCTGCCAGCGACGTTTGCCAGACCGTGCAATTTCCCAAACCTAATACCTTCGAACGTACATAATGTGCTGCCACGGTCGCGTGACCGCAAATCGGCACTTCAACTGTTGGCGTAAAGTAGCGGATGTGCACATCGCTGTCGTCGCTGTGCAGCAGAAACGCAGTTTCCGAATGCCCTAACTCGCGGGCGATAAGTTGCATTTGCGCTTCGCTAAGATTATCGGCAGGGAAAACAACACCGGCAGAATTGCCGCGAAACGGTTGAGAGGTAAAAGCATCGACGTGGTAAACCTGCGGTTTCATTAACGTTCTCCTGTGGCTGGAGAACTATCATAGCCTGCAACAGGCCGGAGAGCGAAGGGCTATCCGGCCAGGGTAATGATTATCGCCGCGAACGCACAATCTGATACCGACGAGTAAAGTACTCAAACGGCGCGCTCCAGACATGCACCAGTCGGGTGAACGGGAAGAGCAGGAAGATAGTCATTCCCAATACCAGATGAACGCGAAAGATATAAGCTACGCCATCAAGATGCGTCGATGCACCGCCCTGGAAAGTGACGATGCTTTGTGCCCATCCCACCAGCTTCATCATTTCACTGCCGTCCGGATGTTGTGCTGAAAAGGGAATGGTGGTTAACCCAAGAATGCACTGAATTAACAAGATGGCGAGGATCAGGATATCCGCACCAGAAGACGTCGCCCTGATACGCGGATTTGTTAAACGACGCACCAGCAGCCCCGCACCGCCAATCAACGTTAATACACCGCAAATACCACCGAGCACCATCGCCATCTGTTGTTTTACCGCCACCGGCAGAAACCACGCGTACATCCAGTGCGGCGTTAACATGCCAAACAGATGACCGAAGAAGATCCCCAGAATGCCGATATGGAACAAGTTCGACCACAGCACCATCCCGCGTTTATCCAGCATCTGGCTGGAGGCGGCGCGCCAGCTATACTGCCCGTAATCGTAGCGCAGCCAGCTTCCAAGGATAAAAACCGTGCCACACAAGTACGGGTAGATATCGTAAAAAAAGACGTTCAGATACTGAATCATTTCCCACCTCCCGCGCTGATGTCGACATACTGCGGCGCGACATCCTGGCTAAAGCGTCGCTGATATTGATTGAGCGGCGAGCTGTCACACGCCGTGGCGTTATCTTCAATAAACTTCACCTGTTCCTCTTCCCACACCGCATCCAGCGCCTGACGGGTGTCATCGCGCTCTTCGCTGCGAATCTGTTTAGTGACACTGTCACTTGAAAGTGTACTTCCCGCCAGATGCAACAGGGCGTCAAACAACGAATACCACGGTGCCTCGCGTTGTTTTAAGCGTCCGCCAAGCAGGGTGAGGATCGGCGCAACGTTGAGTAACCCTTCTTTCGCCTGGTCGTCCGGCAGTACGCTTAAATACTCCAGATACAGCGGCAGATAATCAGGCAGTTCCCGACAATCCAGTTGCAGACCGACCTTTTCATACTCCGCCAGCAGGTTCACCATTGCCTGGCCTCGATCGCGGGACTCGGCATGAACATGTTCGAACAGCAGCAGCGATGTGGTACGTCCACGGTCAAACACTTCGCACCATTCGGCCTGTTTATCCAGCAGCGGCGCGTTAAGCAGGTTACGGGTGAAATCCGTAAGCATCGGCGCGTCGCGGCGGATCAACACCAGCGCGTCCTCCTTGCATTCCCATAACAGCTCGTCCGGATACTCCATCAACAGGCCGATCACCTTGAGGATCTGCATTATTCGCCCTCCGCTTTATTGCGTACTTCGGTAATGTCGATGGCATCAATCCGGCTACTATTGAACAGGTTGAATTTGCTGTCCGAGCCGTGGCAACCGTCGCCAAAAGTAAAGCCGCAGCCGTTGCGTTCTGCGAAGGCATCGCCCGCCATTTCACGATGGCTGGTCGGAATGACAAAACGATCTTCATAGTTGGCGATAGCGAGATAGCGATACATATCTTCGACCTGAGCGACGCTCAAACCCACTTCGTCGATGGCACGGGTATCCGTTACGCCTTCCACGGTTTGTGAGCGCATATAGTGGCGCATCGCCATCATCCTTTTTAGCGCCCGCAGTACCGGGCCGGTATCGCCGGCACTCAACATATTGGCGAGATATTGCACCGGAATACGCAGGCTTTCGATGGCGGGGAGCACGCCTTCGCTTTTCGGCAAACCGCCCGCATCAGCGTAGGACTGAATCGGCGACAACGGAGGAACGTACCAGACCATCGGCAGGGTGCGATATTCAGGGTGCAGCGGTAGCGCCAGTTTCCAGTCCATCGCCATTTTGTAGACTGGCGAACGCTGGGCAGCTTCAATCACATTTTGCGGGATACCTTGTTTCAGGGCTTCCTCGATCACTGAGGGATCGTGCGGATCGAGGAATACTTCGCACTGGCGCTCATAGAGATCAACTTCACGCTCGGTGCTCGCCGCTTCCTCAATGCGGTCGGCGTCGTAAAGCAGCACGCCAAGATACCGGATGCGACCCACGCAGGTTTCTGAGCACACGGTGGGTTGGCCTGACTCAATTCGTGGGTAACAGAAGATACATTTTTCTGACTTACCGCTTTTCCAGTTGAAGTAGATTTTTTTGTACGGACAACCGCTAATGCACAAACGCCAGCCACGGCATTTATCCTGATCGATCAGCACAATGCCGTCTTCTTCGCGTTTGTAGATAGCGCCGCTTGGGCAGGTCGCCACGCAGCTGGGATTGAGGCAGTGTTCGCACAGGCGAGGCAGGTACATCATGAAAGTGTTTTCAAACTGCCCGTACATCTCCTTTTGCATGGCCTCGAAGTTGCGGTCGCGGGCGCGTTTTTCAAACTCGCCGCCCAGCAGTTCTTCCCAGTTTGGCCCCCAGATCACTTTGTCCATCCGTTTGCCGTCAATCAGTGAACGCGGGCGAGCAGTAGGAATATGTTTACCTTCCGGCGCGCTATGCAAATGTTCGTAGTCGAAGGTGAAAGGTTCGTAGTAATCGTCAATCTGCGGGACGACCGGGTTGGCGAAAATTTTGGTAATCACGCCCATCTTGCTGCCCACGACGCGGACGGATCTTACCGTTGACATCGCGGACCCAGCCGCCTTGCCACTCTTCCTGATCTTCCCAGTTTTTCGGGTAACCAATGCCCGGTTTGGTTTCGACGTTGTTAAACCATGCGTACTCCATGCCCTCGCGTCCGGTCCAGACGTTTTTGCAGGTCACCGAACAGGTATGGCAGCCGATACATTTATCGAGGTTAAGCACCATGCCGACTTGCGAACGTATTTTCATTTTTTCGCCTCCTGTACCTGATCGCGACCTTCATCATCCAGCCAGTTAACGTTCTTCATCTTGCGGATCATGATAAATTCGTCGCGGTTCGAGCCGACGGTGCCGTAGTAGTTGAAGCCCCAGGCCAGCTGCGCGTAACCGCCAATCATATGCGTCGGTTTCGGGCAAACGCGGGTGACCGAGTTATGAATGCCGCCGCGCATGCCGGTTACTTCCGAGCCGGGGATATTCATAATGCGTTCCTGGGCGTGATACATCATGGTCATGCCCGGCGGTACGCGCTGGCTAACAACCGCACGAGCTGTCAGCGCGCCGTTGGCGTTAAACACTTCCACCCAGTCGTTATCGACAATGGTCAGTTCACGGGCATCGGTTTCGCTGATCCAGACAATCGGCCCGCCGCGCGAGAGCGTCAGCATCAGCAGGTTTTCACTGTAGGTAGAGTGAATGCCCCATTTCTGGTGCGGCGTCAGGAAGTTAAGTGCTTTTTCCGGGAAGCCGTTTGGTGGGATCTGGCGCATTTCACTGACGCTGCGGGTGTCGATAGGCGGGCGATAAGCCACCAGACTTTCACCGAAGGCACGCATCCACGGATGATCCTGATACAGCTGCTGACGGCCCGACAGCGTGCGCCACGGAATTAACTCGTGGACGTTGGTGTATCCGGCGTTGTAGGAGACGTGATCGCTTTCCAGACCGGACCAGGTGGGGCTGGAGATAATTTTACGCGGCTGCGCCTGAATATCGCGAAAGCGAATCTTCTCGTCCTCTTTGTGCAGCGCCAGATGGGTATGTTCGCGTCCGGTGATTTCGCCCAGCGCCTGCCACGCTTTGACCGCCACATGGCCGTTGGTTTCCGGTGCCAGCGCCAGAATGACTTCTGATGCATCAATGGCGGTGTCAATCAGCGGACGCCCCTGCGCCGGGCCATCGCGTTTGGTGTAATTGAGTTTGCCGAGGAAATCGATTTCATCCTGGGTATTCCACGAAATCCCTTTACCGCCGTTGCCAAGTTTATCCATCAGTGGCCCGAGCGAGGTAAAGCGTTCATAGGTAGCAGGGTAGTCGCGTTCCACCGCCACAATATTCGGCGCGGTTTTACCCGGGATCAGGTCGCATTCGCCTTTGCGCCAGTCGAGCACTTCACACGGCTGGGAGAGCTCTGCCGGAGAGTCGTGTAACAACGGTTGCAGCACAACATCCGTTTCTTTGCCGAGATGTCCCACGCACACTTGCGAAAAGGCTTTGGCGATACCTTTGTAGATTTCCCAGTCGCTGCGTGATTCCCAGGCCGGATCGACCGCCGCAGAAAGTGGATGAATAAACGGATGCATATCCGAGGTATTCATATCGTCTTTTTCGTACCAGGTGGCGGTGGGCAGAACAATATCGGAGAAAAGACAGGTGCTGGACATACGGAAGTCGAGCGTCACCAGCAGGTCCAGCTTGCCTTCAATCGCTGCAGTTTGCCACTCAACTTCTTCCGGTTGGATTCCCTCCGTCGGTCCAAGTTCTTCCCCCTGAATGCCACTTTCCGTACCCAGCAGATACTTCTGCATATACTCGTGGCCCTTGCCAGAAGAGCCAAGCAGGTTTGAACGCCAGACAAACAGGTTACGCGGATGGTTGCTGCCGTTGTCCGGCTGTTCGCAGGCCATGCGTAACTCACCTGACTTCAGCGCCTGGGCGGTAAATTCGGCGGGTGATAATCCGGCCTTGTCGGCTTCGGCTTTCAGGGAGAGCGGGTTACGCCCCAGCTGCGGCGCAGAAGGTAGCCAGCCCATACGTTCGGCGCGAACGTTGAAATCAATCAGATGACCGCTGTATTTACTGGCATCGGCGAGCGGTGAGAGCAATTCCTGCGCGGTGACTTTTTCATAGCGCCACTGACTGGAGTGATTGTAGAAAAACGAGGTGCTGTTCATCTGGCGCGGTGGACGGTTCCAGTCGAGCGCAAAGGCCAGCGGCAACCAGCCGGTTTGTGGGCGCAGTTTTTCCTGACCGACATAGTGCGCCCAGCCGCCGCCGCTTTGCCCGACACAACCGCAGAAGATCAGCATATTGATCATCCCACGGTAGTTCATATCCATGTGATACCAGTGGTTGACGCCTGCACCGAGGATAATCATCGAGCGCCCATGCGTTTTATGGGCGGTATCGGCAAATTCGCGGGCGATGGTTTCAATATACTGGCGCGGTACGCCGGTAATTTGCTCACCCCAGGCTGGGGTGTACGGTTTGATTTCAGCGTAATCTTTCGCGCTGTTTTCATCTTCCAGCCCGCGATCGAGGCCGTAATTCGCCAGTACCAAATCATAAACGCTGACGACCGGACAGTTGCTGCCATCGGCTAATGTCAGGTTTTTAACGGGTAATTGACGCACCAGTACCGGATCGTGTTTTACGCTGCGAAAGTGCGGATTTTCAATGCCGCCAAAGTAGGGGAAGGCCACGCCTGCAACGGTGTCGTGTTGACCGAGCAGGGTTAACGACAATTCGGTTTCCGTACCGGCGGCAATGGATTCCAGATTCCATTTGCCTTTTTCGCCCCAGCGGAAACCAATCGAACCGTTCGGCACCACCAGTTCACCTGCGGTATTAACCGCCACGGTTTTCCACTGCGGATTGTTGCTTTCGCCCAGTCCATCCACCAGGTCAGACGCGCGGATCATACGCCCGGGAACATAGCTGCCATCTTCACGTGGTTCCAGCATTACCAGCATCGGCATGTCGCTGTAGCGGCGGCAGTAGTTGATAAAGTAGTCGCTGGGATTATCGAGATGAAACTCTTTTAAAATCACATGGCCCATTGCCATCGCCAGCGCGCTATCAGTGCCTTGCTTTGGCGCCAGCCACTGGTCGCACAGTTTTGCTACTTCCGAGTAGTCAGGGGTAATGGCGATAGTTTTGGTGCCTTTGTAACGCACTTCGGTAAAGAAGTGAGCGTCTGGCGTGCGCGTCTGCGGTACGTTAGATCCCCAGGCGATGATGTAGCTGGAGTTATACCAGTCTGCGGATTCCGGCACGTCGGTTTGCTCGCCCCAGGTCATTGGCGAGGCGGGAGGCAGGTCGCAATACCAGTCGTAGAAACTTAAACAGGTGCCGCCAAGCAGCGACAGATAACGCGTTCCGGCGGCGTAAGATACCATCGACATCGCCGGAATCGGTGAGAATCCGGCAACGCGATCCGGGCCATAGGTTTTGATGGTCCAGACGTTAGCAGCGGCAATCAGCTGGTTTAGTTCCTGCCAGTTGGAGCGGATAAAGCCGCCGCGCCCACGCACTTGTTTGTAGCTCAGGCACTTTTGCGGATCGTTCATAATCGATGCCCACGCCAGTACCGGATCGCTGTGCTGTTTAAGGGCTTCGCGCCACAGTTCAATCAGTCGTTTACGAATTAGCGGGTATTTCAGGCGATTAGCGCTGTAAAGATACCAGGAGTAACTTGCGCCGCGTGGGCAGCCGCGGGGTTCATGATTGGGCAGGTCAGGGCGAGTGCGCGGGTAGTCGGTCTGCTGGATTTCCCAGGTCACCAGGCCATTTTTAACGTAGATTTTCCAGCTACAGGAGCCAGTGCAGTTAACGCCGTGGGTGGAACGCACGATTTTGTCGAATTGCCAACGCTGGCGATAGCTATCTTCCCAGTCGCGGTTGCTATGCATCACCTGTCCGTGACCATCGGCAAAGGTTTCGCCCTTTTGTTTGAAGTAGCGAAAGCGATCCAAAAGTTTACTCATGACATGACTCCTGCTCCAGGAATGATTTGGGATCTGATGCCTTGTCGGATGCGACACGGTTGTACACCAGGCATCGATCTCTTATTTTTGGCTGAACTTCCGCCGACCATAAACCAGCCAGGTCAGCAGCACACAGATGATGTAAAAGATTAAAAACACTTTCATTGCGCCCACTGGCGAGCCGGTCATATTGAGCGACATGCCAAATGCTTGTGGAATAAAGAAGCCGCCCACCGCGCCGATGGCCGAAATAAAGCCCAGCGCCGCCGCCGTTTCAGTGATTGCTTCTCGCTGGGCCTGTTCATCGCTGCCGCCTTTCATCTTCACGCGATAAACCGTTATCTGGCGAAAGATGACGGCAATCATCTGGAAAGTAGAACCACTCCCCAAACCAGCGGTAAGGAATAACCCCATAAACACAGCGTAAAATGCGATGAAATTGCCGGAACCCGTGCCAGGTAGGGTAAGGAACAGCAGGGCGCTGAAAATCGCCATAAAAATGAAGTTGATAAGCGTCACCCGCACGCCGCCAAATTTATCGGAAATAGCACCACCCACCGACCGCGCGATGGCACCGATAAACGGGCCAAAGAACGCCAGACGCAGAATATTCACATCCGGGAACTGTGTTTTTGCCAGCATGGCAAATCCGGCGGAAAAACCGATAAACGAGCCAAAGGTAGCGAGATAGAGCAGACTCAGCAGCCACAGATGCAACCGTTGCAAAACGGGCAACTGGTCAGCAATTGACGCACGTGAACTGGCAATATCATTCATCCCTGACCAGGCGGCGATAGTGGCAATCGCCAGTAGCGGTACCCAAATCCATGCGGCATTCGCCAGCGACATCACAGAACCATCGGCCTGCGGTACGCCATTGACGCCAAGAAAAGCAAATACCGGTACAAAAATCACCAGCGGCGCAACCAGTTGCATCACGCTGACGCCTAAATTCCCCAACCCGCCATTAATCCCTAATGCACTGCCTTGTTTGGCTTTCGGGAAGAAAAAACTGATATTTCCCATACTCGAAGCAAAGTTCGCGCCAGCAAAACCACAGAGCAAAGCAATAACAATAAATATCCCAAAAGGGGTATTCGGATTTTGCACAGCAATACCGAGCCAGACGCAAGGAATAATCAGAATCGCGGTACTAAAAACTGTCCAACGGCGTCCGCCGAATATAGGCACCATAAAGGAGTAGGGAACACGCAATAATGCGCCGGAAACGAAGGTAAGGCGGTTAATAAAAAAAGCTGATCGGTAGTGAAATTAAAGCCGATTTTATTGAGATTAACGGCAACTGCGCTAAATAACATCCAGACACAGAAGGCAAGGAGTAAACAACTTACTGATATCCAGAGGTTTCTTCTGGCAATGTGTTTTCCTTTATTTTCCCAGAAGGCCGGATTTTCTGGCTTCCAGTCGCGCAAAAGGTAACGATTATTTTTCTCATTTTGTAGTGCCATATTCTTCCTCACATGCACACATTGTTAATGAAAAAAAGACAAGGCAGGACATTGGACGCAATGGTCCGTTATTAGAATTAAGAGTAAATAGAGTGAAGTGCTGATTGAAAGAATAGATAACAAAGCGAAACTGCGGGGGGAGAAAGCTGATTATCTGAATGGATATGTGTTACTGAATGTAACAGTGATGCATCATATTTGTTACTTATTCTTAGACTAACATACGGCAAACGTATTTGTTGCCGTATGAATCGTGGCTTTATTGTCGTAGCCTTTGCTTATCGTTGACGCGTTGCCAGCCAGCAGAGCAGGGAACCGCCGCAGACCATCAATGCGCCTTGCCAGAAAGAGAATGATAGCGGAGCACTGAGCAGCACGGCTGCAAGCGCTGAGGAAAGTACGGGCGTAAAATACGAACCGACTGCCATAATGGTGACGTTGCCATGTAAAATTCCGATGTTCCACGCCGCGTAAGCAAATCCTAAGGTAAATGCCGCTGAGATAAGTTTTATAATGACGGGCGTGCTAAATACCATCTCCGGTTGCGGCGTTAAAAAATAGTAAACCCACAAACTTGCTCCTGTCAGTAGGACGAATACGGTAATACCGTTAAATCCACGGGCATATTTATTGGTGACGGTGCAATAAGCGGCCCAGATAAAAGCACCAATAAAAGCCAGGCAATAACTCAACGGGCTGGTGGTGATATTGTTGATAATTTCATCCGGCTTGAGGCCATTTTCACCCCCTAATACCCAGCAGACGCCACCAAGGGCTAATAATAATCCTGGTACAATCAGCCAGTTGGTTTTCTGGCCATTAAACAGAATGGCAAAAAGTATCGTCAGACTGGGCCATAAATAGTTCACCATGCCTACTTCAATTGCCTGATGACGGGTTGCTGCATACCCTAAGGAAAGTGCCAGACAGATTTCATAGCTGACGAATAAGAAACTCCCCGCAAGTAAATAACCTTTGGGGATCTGCCGAATGCGCGGGAATCCAACGGTGAATATTAACAGCAGCCCGCTTAGTGAATAAATAGCTGCTGCGCCGCCGACCGGGCCGAGCCCCTCGCTGACACCGCGAATCAATCCTACCATCGTGCTCCACAGGACGATCGCTATTAGCCCTATGAGCGTTGCTTTTTGTCGTGTCATGCTCGCTGTTTTGTCTCTCTTGCCGTTAAAAATTAAGCTGAATTTTATAGCATTTTTTTTAACTGGCCTGTCAGGCAGTGGTGCGTTTTTCTACCGCTATTGAGGTAGGTCAATTTGCGCAGGCGGATTATTTTGTGGCAAACACGTGTTCTTTTTGATTTCGCGCAAAAAGATTCAGAATTTTACTGTTAGTTTCCTCGCGCAGTAATACCCCTGAAAAAAGAGGAAAGCAATGGACGTCAGTCGCAGACAATTTTTTAAAATCTGCGCGGGCGGTATGGCGGGAACAACAGTAGCAGCATTGGGCTTTGCCCCGAAGCAAGCACTGGCTCAGGCGCGAAACTATAAATTATTACGCGCGAAAGAGATCCGTAACACCTGCACATACTGTTCCGTAGGTTGCGGGCTATTGATGTATAGCCTGGGTGATGGCGCGAAAAACGCCAGAGAAGCGATTTATCACATTGAAGGTGACCCGGATCATCCGGTAAGCGTGGTGCGTTATGCCCGAAAGGGGCCGGTTTGCTGGATTACGTCAACAGCGAAAACCGTCTGCGCTACCCGGAATATCGTGCGCCAGGTTCTGACAAATGGCAGCGCATTAGCTGGGAAGAAGCATTCTCGCGTATTGCGAAGCTGATGAAAGCTGACCGTGACGCTAACTTTATTGAAAAGAACGAGCAGGGCGTAACGGTAAACCGTTGGCTTTCTACCGGTATGCTGTGTGCCTCCGGTGCCAGCAATGAAACCGGGATGCTGACCCAGAAATTTGCCCGCTCCCTCGGGATGCTGGCGGTAGACAACCAGGCGCGCGTCTGACACGGACCAACGGTAGCAAGTCTTGCTCCAACATTTGGTCGCGGTGCGATGACCAACCACTGGGTGGATATCAAAAACGCTAACGTCGTAATGGTGATGGGCGGTAACGCTGCTGAAGCGCATCCCGTCGGTTTCCGCTGGGCGATGGAAGCGAAAAACAACAACGATGCAACCTTGATCGTTGTCGATCCCCGTTTTACGCGTACCGCTTCTGTAGCGGATATTTACGCACCTATTCGTTCCGGTACGGACATTACGTTCCTGTCTGGCGTTTTGCGCTACCTGATCGAAAACAACAAAATCAACGCCGAATACGTTAAGCATTACACCAACGCCAGCCTGCTGGTGCGTGATGATTTTGCTTTCGAAGACGGTCTGTTCAGCGGCTACGACGCTGAAAAACGTCAATACGATAAGTCGTCCTGGAACTATCAGTTCGATGAAAACGGCTATGCGAAACGCGATGAAACACTGACTCATCCGCGCTGTGTGTGGAACCTGCTGAAAGCGCACGTTTCCCGCTACACGCCGGACGTTGTTGAAAACATCTGCGGTACGCCAAAAGCCGACTTCCTGAAAGTGTGTGAAGTGCTGGCCTCCACCAGCGCGCCGGATCGCACAACCACCTTCCTGTACGCGCTGGGCTGGACGCAGCACACCGTGGGTGCGCAGAACATCCGTACGATGGCGATGATCCAGTTACTGCTCGGTAACATGGGTATGGCCGGTGGCGGCGTGAACGCATTGCGTGGTCACTCCAACATTCAGGGTCTGACCGACTTAGGCCTGCTCTCTACCAGCCTGCCGGGTTATCTGACGCTGCCGTCAGAAAAACAGGTTGATTTGCAGTCGTATCTGGAAGCGAACACGCCGAAAGCGACGCTGGCTGATCAGGTGAACTACTGGAGCAACTATCCGAAGTTCTTCGTTAGCCTGATGAAATCTTTCTACGGCGATGCCGCGCAGAAAGAGAATAACTGGGGCTACGACTGGCTGCCGAAGTGGGATCAGACCTACGACGTCATCAAGTATTTCAACATGATGGACGAAGGCAAAGTCACCGGTTATTTCTGCCAGGGCTTCAACCCGGTTGCGTCCTTCCCGGACAAAAACAAAGTGGTGAGCTGCCTGAGCAAGCTGAAGTACATGGTGGTTATCGATCCGCTGGTGACTGAAACCTCTACCTTCTGGCAGAACCACGGCGAGTCGAACGATGTCGATCCGGCGTCTATTCAGACTGAAGTATTCCGTCTGCCTTCGACCTGCTTTGCTGAAGAAGATGGTTCTATCGCTAACTCCGGTCGCTGGTTGCAGTGGCACTGGAAAGGTCAGGACGCGCCGGGCGAAGCGCGTAACGACGGCGAAATTCTGGCTGGCATCTACCATCATCTGCGCGAGCTGTACAAAGCCGAAGGTGGTAAAGGCGTAGAACCGCTGATGAAGATGAGCTGGAACTACAAGCAGCCGCACGAACCGCAATCTGACGAAGTGGCAAAAGAGAACAACGGCTATGCGCTGGAAGATCTCTATGATGCCAATGGCGTACTGATTGCGAAGAAAGGTCAGTTGCTGAGTAGCTTCGCGCATCTGCGTGATGACGGTACGACCGCATCTTCTTGCTGGATCTACACCGGTAGCTGGACAGAGCAGGGCAACCAGATGGCCAACCGCGATAACTCCGACCCATCCGGTCTGGGGAATACGCTGGGATGGGCCTGGGCGTGGCCGCTCAACCGTCGCGTACTCTACAACCGTGCTTCGGCGGATATCAACGGTAAACCGTGGGATCCGAAACGGATGCTGATCCAGTGGAACGGCAGCAAGTGGACGGGTAACGATATTCCGGACTTCGGCAATGCCGCACCAGGTACGCCAACTGGGCCGTTTATCATGCAGCCGGAAGGGATGGGACGCCTGTTTGCCATCAACAAAATGGCGGAAGGTCCGTTCCCGGAACACTACGAGCCAATTGAAACGCCGCTGGGCACTAACCCGCTGCATCCGAACGTGGTGTCTAACCCGGTGGTTCGTCTGTATGAACAAGACGCGCTGCGGATGGGTAAAAAAGAGCAGTTCCCGTATGTGGGTACGACCTATCGTCTGACCGAGCACTTCCACACCTGGACCAAGCACGCATTGCTCAACGCAATTGCTCAGCCGGAACAGTTTGTGGAAATCAGCGAAACGCTGGCGGCGGCGAAAGGCATTGCCAATGGCGATCGTGTCACTGTCTCCAGCAAGCGTGGCTTTATCCGCGCGGTGGCTGTGGTAACGCGTCGTCTGAAACCGCTGAATGTAAACGGCCAGCAGGTTGAAACGGTGGGTATTCCAATCCACTGGGGCTTTGAGGGTGTCGCGCGTAAAGGTTATATCGCTAACACTCTGACGCCGAATGTCGGTGATGCAAACTCGCAAACGCCGGAATATAAAGCGTTCTTAGTCAACATCGAGAAGGCGTAAGGGGGCGAACAGATGGCTATGGAAACGCAGGACATTATCAAAAGGTCCGCAACTAACTCCATCACGCCGCCTTCTCAGGTGCGTGATTACAAAGCAGAAGTCGCGAAACTTATCGACGTTTCCACCTGTATCGGTTGTAAAGCCTGTCAGGTGGCGTGTTCGGAGTGGAACGACATCCGTGATGAAGTGGGGCATTGCGTCGGGGTTTACGATAACCCCGCCGATCTGAGCGCCAAATCCTGGACGGTGATGCGCTTTAGCGAAACCGAACAGAACGGCAAGCTGGAGTGGCTGATCCGTAAAGACGGCTGTATGCACTGTGAAGATCCGGGCTGCCTGAAGGCATGCCCGTCTGCTGGTGCAATCATTCAGTACGCTAACGGGATTGTCGATTTCCAGTCGGAAAACTGCATCGGCTGTGGTTACTGCATTGCCGGGTGTCCGTTTAATATTCCGCGCCTCAACAAAGAGGATAACCGGGTATATAAATGCACGCTCTGCGTCGATCGCGTCAGCGTCGGCCAGGAACCGGCTTGTGTGAAAACTTGTCCGACCGGGGCTATCCACTTCGGCACCAAAAAGGAGATGCTGGAGCTGGCGGAACAGCGCGTGGCGAAACTGAAAGCGCGTGGTTACGAACATGCTGGCGTCTACAACCCGGAAGGGGTCGGTGGTACGCACGTCATGTACGTGCTGCATCATGCCGATCAGCCGGAGCTGTATCACGGTCTGCCGAAAGATCCGAAGATCGACACCTCGGTAAGCCTGTGGAAAGGCGCGTTGAAACCGCTGGCAGCGGCTGGCTTTATCGCCACTTTTGCCGGGTTGATTTTCCACTACATCGGTATTGGCCCGAATAAGGAAGTGGACGATGACGAGGAGGAGCATCATGAGTAAGTCGAAAATGATTGTGCGCACCAAATTTATTGATCGCGCCTGTCACTGGACCGTGGTGATTTGCTTCTTCCTGGTGGCGCTGTCCGGGATTTCGTTCTTCTTCCCGACGCTGCAATGGCTGACGCAAACCTTCGGTACGCCGCAGATGGGACGCATTTTGCACCCGTTCTTCGGCATTGCGATTTTCGTCGCGCTGATGTTTATGTTTGTGCGTTTTGTGCATCACAACATCCCGGATAAGAAAGATATTCCGTGGCTGTTGAACATTGTCGAAGTATTAAAAGGCAATGAGCATAAAGTGGCGGATGTTGGTAAGTACAACGCCGGGCAAAAGATGATGTTCTGGTCGATCATGAGCATGATTTTCGTGCTGTTGGTGACCGGGGTGATTATCTGGCGTCCGTACTTTGCGCAGTACTTCCCGATGCAGGTTGTCCGTTACAGTCTGCTGATCCACGCGGCTGCGGGTATCATCCTGATCCACGCCATCCTGATCCATATGTATATGGCGTTCTGGGTGAAAGGGTCGATTAAAGGGATGATCGAAGGGAAGGTGAGCCGTCGCTGGGCGAAGAAACACCATCCGCGCTGGTATCGTGAAATCGAGAAGGCAGAAGCGAAAAAAGAGAGTGAAGAAGGGATATAATCTCTTTTGAACTTTAAGCTGAAAATGGCGCTGTAAAAGGCGCCATTTTCATATTGTAGACAACGTAGGCTTTGTTCATGCCGGATGCGGCGTGAACGCCTTATCCGGCCTACAAACCGTTCAAATCCAATAGATTGCAGTGAACGTGTAGGCCTGATAAGCGTAGCGCATCGGGCAATGTTGCGTTTGTTATCAGTTTCAAATGGCGCTTTATAAGGTGCTTTTTTTTATTGCGTAACCAGACGGCGCAGTCGCGACACATCCACCGTTTTTTCCGCCTCTGCCAGACTCCAGGCGTTTTGCAGATTCAGCCACATTTGCGGCGAACTGCCGATCACTACAGAAAGTTTAATTGCCATTTCTGGCGTCAACGCTGCTTTTCCGGTCAGCAATCGGCTTGCCGTTGAGGGCGCAATTTCCATTGCTCTGGCAAACTCGCGCAGGCTGACATTAAGTTCGTCCAGTGATTCCTGAATAATGTCCCCCGGGCGGGGATGATTGGCCATTTTCATCAGTGATAGTCCTCGTAATCCAGTATGTATGCATCGCCATTGACGAATTCAAATGTGATTCGCCAGTTGCCCGAGACAGATATCGCCCAAATTCCATCGCGATCGCCGCTTAACGGGTGTAGTCGGTAACCGGGCATATCGATATCAGCAAGACAGCTTGCTGCATCAATCACAGCGAGTCGGTGGCGTAATCGTTTGACTTGCGTCGGTATAACGCCGGAGGTTTTGCCGAGAAGAAACAAGTCACGCAATCCCTTGTGTCTGAAATTCATTATCATCTCTTCATCCTTGTTCCCTCGAAAGGAACACTATCACTATTGTTCCGTGCAGCGCAACAAATTTCGCTACGTTTTCGCGAATTGTGAGGGGAAAGATGGGGGAGGAAAAGAAGAAGAGTGAAATTGCGGAAAGCGTCTCGCAAAACAGGCTGCGACCCGAACATGGCAGTCGCAGCAAAGGCCTCTTAGCGACGGAAATCAATCACCATACGGCCACGGATTTTGCCTTCTTCCATCTCGGTAAAGATGGTGTTGATGTCCGCTAACGGACGCAGGGCGACTTTCGGCACCACTTTGCCTTCAGCGGCAAACTGGAAGGCTTCGGTTAGATCCTGGCGCGTGCCGACCAGCGAACCGACCACTTCAATACCATCCAGCACAAGGCGTGGGATATCCAGGCTCATAGACTCCGGCGGCAGACCGACAGCCACAACACGACCGCCTGCTCGTACAGCATCAACCGCCGAGTTAAACGCAGCTTTAGCTACCGCTGTTACCACCGCAGCGTGAGCGCCACCGGTTTTCTCCTGCACAATTTTGGCGGCGTCTTCGGTGCGTGAGTTAATCGCTAAATCTGCACCCATTTCGGTTGCCAGTTTTAACTGCTCATCATTGACATCAATGGCGATCACTTTGGCGTTAAAGACATTCTTCGCGTATTGCAGGGCGAGGTTACCCAGACCGCCAAGACCGTAGATAGCAATCCACTGTCCTGGACGAATTTTTGACAGTTTAACGGCTTTGTAGGTGGTGACGCCCGCGCAGGTAATACTGCTGGCCGCCGCCGAGTCCAGGCCATCTGGCACTTTTACCGCGTAATCCGCCACCACGATACACTCTTCCGCCATCCCGCCATCAACGCTGTATCCGGCATTTTTTTACCGAACGACAGAGGGTTTCGTTACCGCTGTTACAGTATTCGCAATGACCGCATCCTTCGTAGAACCATGCCACGCTGGCACGATCGCCTGGTTTTAATGAGGTGACACCTGGGCCAACTTCTGCCACCACACCAATACCTTCATGACCCAAAATCACACCGGTCTTATCACCAAAATCGCCATTCTTAACATGAAGATCGGTATGACATACACCACAACACTCCATTTTCAGCAGGGCTTCGCCATGTTTCAGTGAGCGCAGTGTTTTATCCGTAACGTCAACATGATGATCCTTCGTAACAACCGCAGCCTTCATAGTTCCTCCTTTTCGGATGATGTTCTGCATAGCAGGTGAGGCAAATGAGATTTATTCGCCACTACCCAGTATGGATGAGATCTGAAAAAGGGAGAGAAAAATTGCCCGGTAGCCTTCACTACCGGGCGCAGGCTTAGATGGAGGTACGGCGGTAGTCGCGGTATTCGGCTTGCCAGAAATTATCATCAATGGCCTGTTGCAAAGCTTCGGCAGACGTTTTCACCGCCACGCCTTGCTGCTGCGCCATTTTGCCAACCGCAAACGCAATTGCGCGGGAGACTTTCTGAATATCTTTCAGTTCCGGTAGTACCAGACCTTCGCCGTTCAGGACCAGCGGCGAATACTGAGCAAGCGTTTCACTTGCCGACATCAGCATCTCATCGGTGATACGTGACGCGCCGGAAGCAATAACGCCCAGCCCGATGCCCGGGAAAATAAAGGCGTTGTTACACTGGGCGATAGGGTAGATTTTATCTTTCCATACCACTGGGTTAAACGGACTGCCAGTGGCGACCAGCGCGTTACCTTCGGTCCAGGCGATAATGTCCTGCGGTGTGGCTTCCACGCGTGATGTCGGGTTAGACAGCGGCATCACGATCGGACGCGGACAGTGTTTGTGCATCTCACGGATGATTTCTTCGGTGAAAAGCCCGGCCTGTCCGGAGACACCAATCAGAATATCCGGTTTGACATTGCGCACCACATCCAGCAGTGACAGCACATCGCTGTCGGTATCCCAGTCACTGAGGTTTTCGCGCTTCTGCACCAGTTTGGTCTGGAAAGGCAGCAGGTTCGGCATCTTGTCAGTCAGCAAGCCAAAGCGATCGACCATAAAGACTTTCTGCCGCGCCGCTTCCTCGCTTAATCCTTCGCGCTGGGTCTGGGCGATGATCATTTCGGCAATGCCGCATCCCGCTGAACCTGCACCGAGGAAGACAATCTTTTTCTCGCTCAGTTGGCCACCTGCCGCGCGGCTGGCTGCGATCAGTGTGCCTACCGTTACCGCCGCGGTTCCCTGAATATCATCATTAAAGGAACAAATTTCATTGCGATAGCGGTTAAGCAGTGGCATCGCATTTTTTTGCGCGAAGTCTTCAAACTGTAACAGCACGTCCGGCCAGCGTTGTTTCACAGCCTGGATAAATTCGTCAACAAATTCATAGTATTCGTCGTCTGTAATACGTGGGTTACGCCAGCCCATATACAGCGGATCGTTAAGCAGTTGCTGGTTGTTAGTCCCAACGTCCAACACCACCGGGAGCGTATACGCCGGGCTGATCCCGCCACAGGCGGTATAGAGCGACAGTTTACCGATCGGAATGCCCATCCCGCCAATACCCTGGTCGCCGAGGCCCAGAATACGTTCGCCGTCGGTCACCACAATCACTTTGATATTATGGTTCGGCACGTTTTGCAGAATATCGTCCATATTGTGGCGGTTCTGGTAAGAGATAAACACGCCGCGTGAACGGCGGTAGATCTCAGAAAAACGCTCACAGGCTGCGCCGACGGTTGGGGTATAAATAACAGGCATCATCTCATCAAGATGATTGTTTACCAGACGGTAGAAGAGGGTTTCGTTGGTGTCCTGGATATTACGCAGGTAGATGTGCTTGTCGATTTCGGTTTTGAATCCCTGATACTGGATCCACGCACGTTCCGCTTGTTCTTCGATGGTTTCGACCACTTCCGGCAGTAACCCCAGCAGGTTGAAGTTACGGCGTTCTTCCATGCTGAAGGCGCTGCCTTTATTCAACAACGGAAATTCCAGCAGTACAGGGCCAGCGTAAGGAATATAAAGCGAACGCTGTTTTTTTGTTTTTGGTTCCATGTCACTCACTCTTTTTTGAATATCCATCCCTGGGGTGCTTTTATCTTCTTTGCTTTACCGCCAGGGCGTCGGCCCCAAGTATAAAGCAGATAAAACAAAAACACCATTGCGCAGGCAATGGTGTTTAATCGTCATTGAGGACTGATGGTTATGAATTACTTTTCAGCGGGGCGTTTTCTGCCGGTTGGGGTATTTACCACGCTGGATTTGTCACCTTCGGTAACTATTTTGCGCTGGTTAGAAATTTTATGATCCAGTCCAAGAATATGACGTGCCTGACGGTTCGATTTCATTTGTACTCCTCAATCCTGTAGCTAGTTTTAAGGACAACATCGCCGTAGCGAAGAAACACGTGCTAAACCCCTAAATTAGGTTGCCGATCAAGCATAGCAGCTTAAAGCGTAGGGTGCTGGCCGCTGATCACATAATTTATCGTTTGCTGGTAGATGTCACTGAGGATGTCGTTATCAGAGGCTTCGACCCATTTGGTCAGCTCCATGAGAATGTCATCTTCAGTGACAACACCGTGCTCTGCCCGAAGGCCTTGCTCAATGGCATTAACCAGAGCGGGTTCTGCTGTTGAATTTTTTGCCTGATAATAAGTAAACATAGTGATTCTCCGTGTCTGTGTATTTATGGTGTCTGCTACGGATTGCAGATTTATAAAGCACATTCAGCATGACAAATATTTACCGCTTCGTTGTTAAGATTAGTCCTGGTTGATGATTTTTATATTTTAACTGCATGATATTGATGGGGATTGTTATTGTAATGAGTTGATTTGTATTGAGGCAATATCTCTTGAGTTATATATTTCCGGCTACCTATTGTGGGAATGTAATTTAAGTGCAGGAGAAATATTTTCGCCGGATTTTATTCGGAATATCCTGCTTATCCTCGTGCTGATTCTCACGTAGTCTATAATTTCCTTTTTAAGCCCACAGGAGAGCAAGAATGACAATCCATAAGAAAGGTCAGGCACACTGGGAAGGCGATATCAAACGCGGGAAGGGGACAGTATCCACCGAGAGCGGCGTGCTGAACCAACAGCCGTATGGGTTTAACACGCGTTTTGAAGGAGAAAAAGGAACTAACCCTGAAGAACTGATTGGCGCAGCGCATGCCGCATGTTTCTCAATGGCGCTTTCATTAATGCTGGGGGAAGCGGGATTCACGCCAACATCGATTGATACCACCGCCGATGTGTCGCTGGATAAAGTGGATGCTGGTTTTGCGATAACCAAAATCGCACTGAAGAGCGAAGTTGCCGTGCCGGGTATTGATGCGTCCACTTTTGACGGCATTATCCAGAAAGCAAAAGCAGGATGCCCGGTTTCTCAGGTACTGAAAGCGGAAATTACGTTGGATTATCAGTTGAAAGCATAAGTACTCGCCGGATGATGTTGTCATCCGGCAAGCATTTACACAGATATTTCTGCTTATCCCAATGAAACCTCGCATTTAAACTGCATCTTCATTTTTTTTCGTTATTCCTGCCTGTTCTCGAACAATCATTATTGCATTAGATTGTAAACTCCTGTTTCGTTCAGAATAACAGTAAAATTTTGTTTATTTATGTTCTCTGTTTGATGGTGAGAAACATTTATGGCATTGTAAGATTCAGTTGATTTAATTAACCTGAATTAATTAAATTTAATTAATGAGCTAATTAACATTGTTTAATAAGGATGAAACTATGTTGATGAAAAAGGTCTCTTTTGCCATTGTTTTAATTTCCCTTAGTCAGTATGCAAGTGCGTCTTCAGAATTTAATTTCTTATCTGACAATGTTTTTGTTGATGCTTCTCTTTCATTTCTGAATGGTGAGTCAGGTGAGTTTGTTTATAGCAATGGTGGCAAACTTAGCCAACTGGACTGGAAAATCCAAAATACCCCCATTGTTAAAATGGGGGTAACCTGGGATGCAATCTCATGGCTGACACTTAATGCTAAAGGCTGGACGACGATTGCGTCTGCCGGCACGCTGATGGATGATTATGACTGGCTGGAGCCGGGGCAGCACCACTGGAGCGATTGGTCACATCACCCAGCAACGCGGTTGAATTTTGCAAATCAGTTTGATCTCAATATGACAGGTTGGTTTTTAAAGGAGCAAAACTACCAACTTGGCGCCATGTTAGGCTATCAGGAGACGCGTTTCAGTTGGATCGCGAAAGGAGGTTACTATAGTTATGATAATGGTGCCGACACTGGAGATATCCCTCATAACGAAAGAGTTATTGGCTACCAACAAAAATTCAGTGCTCCCTATTTAGGTCTCTCTGGTAAATATATCTATCATGATTTTGATATTATTGCTCAATTTAAATATAGCGCCTGGGGAGAAGGGAAAGGTACGGATCAGCATTATTTGCGCAACATTACATTTAAAGATGAAGTATCCAACCAAAAATATTATTCAGGTCTTATTAATGTGGGGTATAACATTAATTCACAGACGCGTATTTTCACAGAAATGTCATGGAGTAGATTCTCTAATGATATTGGAAATACTATAATTTATCATAAAGAAAATGGTGAAAGTGTAAAAGAGAAAGATTCGCCAGGGATGCAAAACTATAATTACATTATTGGCGCGGGCATTCAGTATCGATTTTAATATAGCGTCGGGTGAATGGCTGAATATGAATACATGAAATCTTGCCCGTCTGCACGGGCAAGATGTACTAAGCGTCGATTTGAAGCGGTAGCGCAGTAGACATCCAGACAGAGATCTCTTCGGCGGGCAAAGGACGTGAGAATAAATATCCCTGAATAACGCGACAGTGGATCTTGCGTAGCATCTCAAATTGTTCTTTGGTTTCGACGCCTTCCGCCACGACGGTTAAATTGAGGCTTTGCCCAATGCTGGTAATGGCTTCAAGTAAGGCACGGATGCGTTTTTCGGTCAGACAACGATCGACAAAGCTTTTGTCGATTTTGATTTCCGTTACCGGAAGACTGACTAAACGGGATAAACCAGAAAATCCAGTGCCGAAATCATCGACAGATAAACCTACGCCCATATCGCGCAGGATCTGAATGCGCTTAAAGATTTCGGTATCGTGTTCCATCATCATGCTTTCCGTGATTTCCACCGTCAGCTGGTGGCCGTCAATACCCCAGGCTTGCATTGCATCAGACACCTGATTGGGTAGCTGATTGCTACGAAAGTGCAGCGCAGACAAGTTAACGGAAAGCGCCGGGATATGAATATTCTGGCTACGCCACTCTGCTAGCTGGCGGCAGGCTTCAGCAATAACCCAGCGACCAATGTTTTCGATTTCGCCAATCTCTTCAGCAAGGGGGATAAATCGTGAAGGGGGAACATGACCATGCTGTGGGTCATACCAGCGAGCGAGGGCTTCGATACCATACAGCTCACCGGTTTCCGCAAAGATCTGCGGCTGATAAACCAGTTTTAGTTTGTTGTTGCTGATAGCTTCTTTCAGCGCCGCACCAAGAATCAGACGCTCTTTCACCATTTCGTTCATTACCGGGCTAAAGAATTGCCAGCCGTTACCGCCGTTTTTGCGAATAAAATCCATCGCATTGTGGGCAGTCGAAAGCAGGTAGTCCCGGTTTTTACCAACGTCGTAACTGATACCAATGCTTAAGGTTAGCGGGAATGGTTTATCGTCAATCATGACCGGTTTATTCACGACGTTGCGAAGTTCATCGGCTATTTGGGTAATGTTACTGACGTCGTTTTCCGGACTGATGAGGACAAACTGTGTACCTTCAATACGACAGAGATACTGGTCAGGTTTGATCTTTTCGCGAAAGCGATTGACCACTTCCAGCAATGCCTGATCGGCCCACGCATAGCCAAGGCTGTCGATGACATCCTGAATATGGTCAATGCCAATAAGATACACCACCGGAGAGACGGCATTTTCTACCAGGTCATCGAGATAATTGTGTAGGTTATTGCGGTTTGGCAAACCGGTCATCGGATCAAACTGAATGAGCTGCTCAATATGCTGGCGACTTTTTTTCCTGTTCCAGCGCCAGGGCGGCCATATGCTGGCTGATATCCGCCACTCGTTCGATAAACGCGCTGGTTACCGCCCCGGACGCTGTTTTGATTTTCAGAATCCCGGCAGGCGCGCCATCGCGCTGGCGAATGGTGACTGACCAACTTTGCGCATTCTTTACTTCCGTCCCATGAGAGGACGACGCCCAATGCACCGGCATACCATTACGCAATGCATACAACGACACATGGGATTCATGAAGAATGGATTCAATATTCCGGCAGATGATTTCGCCCATTTCATGAAATGGCGGGCTGCTACACATCGCGGCGAGAATATTGCCTTCAAGCTCACGAATTTGTCGTTCTTCGGTGATATCGGAGAAGGTCATCACCAGGTTTTGCAGATTAGCCAGCACATCATAAACTGGGCTAATAGAGGCTTTAATCCAGATTTTTTCCCCCGTGCGCGTTAACAACAGAAATTCATCCTGATCACGCGCTGTTTTCCATAGCAGTTGCTGTAAGCGAATACGATTATCTGCCGGGTATTCAGGGATGTTAAGCAAAGTATCGGGCTGCATACCGCTGGCTTCGCTGATGCAGTAACCAAACATTTCAGTAAACGCGCGATTGCACTGCACGATATGGCGTTCCGGGTCCAGCACAATGACCGGGCGGTCGAGATGGTCAACGGCAATAATTAACTGCCGGGTCTGTTCTTTCTGTGCCATTTCTACGCTGGCATCACGTACCAGCGCCAGGTAATAAATTTTCCCTTCGGCAGTGACTTTGGATAGCGCGAAACGGGTCCAGATTTTACTGCCGTCTTTTTTCTCCAGCTGCAATTCCCGGCTCATACCTTCGACCCGCGCTTTACCGCCTTCGCGGTTATGGCGAATATATTCTGGATGCGCAGGGCGCAAATTATGGGGAATCAGCATATCAATGTTATTGCCTATCACTTCTTCGCGCTTATACCCCCAGAGCTTTTCCGCCGCAGGATTAAAAAACATTACTTCGTCATTTTCGTTAATTAACACCGCGCCCATCATATTTTGCTCAAGGGCGGGAAAAAAAATGCCGTCGGCGGCATTTTCTGCATCGGTTAGCTTCATGATTACCTCTGCATCCGGGAGCATCTAAAGACTGGCTTTCCAGAGTTCAACACGGTTTCTACCTCGTCTTTTCGCGATATACAGAGCTTCATCGGCTATTTGAATTAAGCGTTCATAATCAGGATGCCCATTAAACATGGCAGCGCCAATGGACAAAGAAAGGGTTATGTCTTCGCCATTTGCGGCTTTCAGTTTGGTTTTTTCCACCCGGCTGCGGATCCGCTCTGCGGTACGCAAAGTGTCATTTTCTGAAGCTTCAGTCAGCACTATGATAAATTCATCGCCACCGTAGCGAAAAACATAGTCACTGCTACGTACGTTGTCGTAAAAACGCCTGTGAGACTTTACGTAAAATCTCATCGCCTGTGTTATGTCCCCATGTATCGTTGATCTCTTTGAATTTATCTACATCGATGATCAGAACAGACAATGGTGTACCGGCCCGATTGGCATGGGCAATTTCACGTTTAAAGATAGTCGGCAAGAAACGGCGGTTAAGTAATTTCGTCAGTACATCCATACCCACTTCATGACGCGAGACTTCTTCAAAGAGTTCACGCAGTAAGGTGATAATCTGCGATACGGTATTTCGTATCTGTAATAAAAACTTCACGCGCAGACTTTTGTTACTCAAATTTTTGGCATTGAGCATTGTCTGATGAAAAACCCCGTCGAAATCCTGAATAAGGCGAGAGATATGACCAACTTCAGCAATGCCACTAAAATAATGGCGACCTTTATGGTTAAACCACAGGCCAAAATCAGCCTGACTTAACGGTAAGCTGCTGCCTAAATCAGAATCCAACAGAACTTTATAAATAATATCTATTTCCCATGAAAGTAATGAGGCTATTTGCCGTTCTTTTTCTTCTTCGGCGTTTTCCAGTAATGAGAAGATACGATAATTCTCGTCTTCTTTAGCCGCGCTACTGTCGCTAAAGGTAAATGCTCTGGTCATCACTTCCATGGCTATGTCGATACTGTTAATCGAAAAGTGATAAACCTGAAGTTTTTCAGAAGGTGAATAATCAGAGGAAAATATTACCGGGTAGAGGATTTTTTTCAGCACGCGAAAACCCATCTCGACAATTTCTACCGGAATGCCAATACGAGCATGGACTTCGGCTACGGTATGTTGGATTTGTATAAGTCTTTCAACATCATCTGTTTGTGCAGAGAGCACATTGATAATCCACGTTTCCATCGCACTTTTAAGTTGCCTTTCGACCTGTTCGTTACTCAAAAACTCTTCGGCATGCGGGTCAGTGCGTACTATTCGATAAAACTCAACACTTAAGTAATGAGCATGCGTTACGGCAATTTCTGCCGCTTTGTTACGAATGAGGGGGTCGACCTGGGCAACTAATCCGGTCCACTCATCTTTCATTCTTTTAAAGTACATCTCCATAATTCATACCCTTATACGGCTGGAAAGGCAGACGGAATCGAAAAACGCAACTCGTTTGGACAGGTTTATGGCACCATATTCTCCTGAAATATGAAGATATACCGAAACGAAATAAATGACTTATGACCGTTTTAATCTACGTTACTGGTCTTCTGAAGAGTATAGCCCATCGTGATTATTTTTCGGTGATGGTTAATATCGTATGGTTTTTCATATTCATACGTTTTTATCAGGGGAATTATAACAATTCGACTTAAGTTGATTTGATTATTAGTTGAGAGTGTTTTGTTGATGACAAGCCGGTGTTTAAAGCACCGGCAGTGTCACAAAGTAAGAAAGGGCGTTTAGCTTCCCCAACGGCTTTGCAGATAGCTAACTGCCTGTTGAGTTTGCGGCTTGTTCAGATAGTCTTCGCGGAACAAAATTGTGCCGCTAATTTCTGGCACGGCGTCGTTAAGATCGAGCTGCTTTTTCAGTTCTGGCACGCCGCCGTTAACCATCCAGTCTGGCTCTATCTTTGAAGGTTCGCCGACTTTATAGAAGGCGATACCAATATAAAGACGGGTTTTGGTTGGTTTGACGACATCTGCCCACCATTTTGCCAGCACGTCATAACGTGCGGCGCTACGCGAGAACGGCCAGTAAATTTGCGGGGCTATATAATCCAGTAAGCCTTGTTCGACCCAACGACGAGTGTCTGCGTAGGATTCATCATAAGCTGCGGCCCCGCGCGTATCAGAACCGAGCGGATCGTGTGAGCGATTGCGCCAGACGCCCGCAGGGCTTACACCAAATTCGACTTCCGGCTTAATACTTTTAATGGTGTGCGACACCTTAGCAATTAACTGCTGGGTATTGTTGCGCCGCCAGTCAGCTTTTGACGCAAATGCACCACCGTATTTGCGGTATGTCTCGTTATCGTTAAGCCGTGAATCCGGCGATTCAGTATAAAAATAGTCGTCAAACTGCACGCCATCTACCGGATAACGAGAAACCACTTCAGCAACTATCGATGTGATCCAGTCCTGAACTTCAGGGATCCCAGGGTCGAGAACAAAACGGTCACCTGACGTCCTGATCCAGTCGCGATGTTGAACATAGACGCTGGCCGGTTGTTGAGACAGTGTGCTATTCAGTTCTCTGATAGTTCCGGGCTTCGTATTAACCGACACGCGGTAGGGGTTAAACCAGGCATGTACTTTCATCCCACGCTTATGGGCTTCGTCGAGAATAAATTGCAGCGGATCGTAACCAGGATATTCACCAATCTTGCCGGTCATTAGATCGGACCACGGCAAAATCTTCGACGGCCAAAGGGCAGTGCCGTCGGGCTTCACCTGGAAAAAGACCGTGTTAATTCCCAGTCGTTGCAAGTTTTCCAGTTTGTCGATCATCGCCTGCTGTTGCACGCGGACCCGGCTGGTGGGGTTGCTGATGTTAACCGAGGAGACGGGAGGCCAGTCGAGGCGGGACACCGTGGCCAACCAGATACCGCGCATAGGTTGCGACGACTGTTGTGCGGTCGCTGGTGGTTTTGAGCCTGCTGGTGGTGTCGTCATTGAATCTGGAGGCGTGCTTTTACAACTACACAGTAAAAGAGCCAGTGCAACCAGTGCCGCTGGCCTTTTAATCGCGGATTTCACAGTTCGGGAGCAGATATCCATATATGCTTATTTCCGGTAAACAGATGTGCGCTTATTCTCGTACTTATCTGGGGCAAGTCAATACGGCAATAAGTACGCAAAAGGGAGCGATTAATTTTCGCTCCCTTGTGTTATTACCACTCAGACACGGTTAGTGTTTCTTATCGTTCATCACAATATAGTGCGGTGAACGAGCACGTGGATGCAGGAAGAAGTGACCTTTCGGCGCGTTCTGGCTGTTAATTGGCTCCAGTGTAACACCTGTATTCGCTTTGCCTTTACGGTCATGAATGGCATAGAGAATAAAGGGTAGGGCAAGTACCACCAGGAAACTAACGACCAGTAATTCGACATACATATCGGTAGAGTCACCCTGGATGTTATCCGGCGGCAGGAAGGAAACAATAAACGCCATAATTGAAGTCAGCAGACCGACAATAGCCACGACCAGTTTCACCCCTTTACCACCAGGGATATTAAATGTGCGTTTTAAGTCAGGATGTTTAAGAACCAACACAATGTAGCCAATAAACAGCATGAAATAAGCACACAGATAAATCACCACCGTCAGCGCCAGTGCGATCAGGAAGGACATGTTGTTACCACCACCGGTGTTGGTGAGGATGATCAACGCGATAGAGGTAATCACCAGCTGGGAAATTACCAGAGTTACCGGCACACCATTTTTGTTCATTTTAGCGAACGCGGCGGGCAGTAGATTTTTCTGCGCGGTGACATACATCCCACGAGAAGGGCCAACAATCCATGAGGCGATTTCCGCCAGAACACCCAGCAGCAGCAGGGCAGAGATAACGCGAACCGTCCACTCAATTTCCGGTGCCACATGAGACATCAGCACGGTGAATGTTTGCATTACACCTGCGGACAGGTTGATTTCATTACCCGGAATCACCATCGCAATGGACAAACCGCCTACTGAACTTAAGCAAATTGCTGCTACCATCAGCAGTAACATTGCCAGCGGATAGTCGCGCCCGGGGTTGCTCATTTCATTAACGTGGGTCGCGGAAGCTTCTACCCCCATATAACTCAAAATGAAGGCAACAAACACAACCAAAGTGCCAACTTTCGAGAAATCAGGGAAGAAGGTTTTGGCATCCATTTCGATAGCAACCGGTGCTCCGGAGTGCAGATAAATCGCTGCTAATGCAATCAAAATAAATGCAGGCAGTAGAATACCCGCGAAGAAACCCACTTTCGCAATTCGCGCAGTATATTTAGTACCGCCAAACTGAGTTAATGCCAGCGCCCAAAGAATAATCAGCGCCGCGATAGTTTTCGTTACCGGGTCTTCATTCAGTGCTGGCCATTTCAGAATGTAGGACAGCGCCCCTAACACGAAATAGAGCATTGGAATAAAGCCAATAGCGATTTGCAGATAGCCAAATGAGATTGCAGCGAATCCCCATTTCGGCCCCAGGGTATTTGATACCCAGGCGAACACGCCACCTTCTTCCCAGCCGTCCACGGTGGCCATTTCCGCAGCACAAAGACCAACGGGAATAAACCATAAAATCCCGCCTAAGAGCAGGAAGAAGACCAATGAAAAGCCAGATGTTGCGAAGGTAGGGTATTCATAAACAGCCATTACCATCGACGCCGTGATGGCGAAGAACCCGAGTAATGTTAGCTGCTTAGCTTTACCTGTCTGTACTGATGTAGCCATATTATCCCCCTAAAACGGTTGTCCTGTGGAACCGCACCTGTTTTGCTCTGAAGTGCCTTCAGAACAATTTTTTCCGTTGCTAATGCCAGTGAACAGACTTCGGAAATTGTCCCGAAACGGGTTCGTTTCGGGACACCGTTACCGCTTAAACGTTATCAGGTATGTTTAAAGCTGTTCTGCTGGGCAATGCCCTGCAGTTTCGGGTGATCGCTGAGGTATTTCAGGGAGGCTTTGTAGTCTTCCAGTAACAGTTCAGCGAAGTCCATTTCGAAGCCACGGCGGCACATAATGCGCATTACCACGATGTCGGTGGCTTCACCACCGAGGGTAAATGCCGGAACCTGCCAGCCGCGCAGGCGCAGACGTTCAGAGAGGTCATACAGGGTATATCCTGGATTTTCCCCGTCTTTCAGTTTGAAGCACACCGCCGGGATACCTTCATCCGGGCGCCCCGTACAGATGAACTCATACGGCCCCAGTTTGGCGATTTCATCCGCCAGATAAGCAGCAACCTGGTAAGAGGCGTTCTGTACTTTGGTATAGCCTTCACGACCGAGGCGCAGGAATTCATAGTACTGGGCAATCACCTGACCTGCCGGACGGGAGAAGTTGATGGCGAAAGTACCAATCTGACCGCCGAGATAGTCAACGTTGAATACCAGTTCTTTCGGCAGCGCTTCTTCGTCACGCCAGATAACCCAGCCGCAGCCCAGCGGAGCCAGACCGAATTTATGGCCTGAAGCACTGATCGATTTCACGCGCGGCAGGCGGAAGTCCCAGACAATATCCGGCGCCACGAACGGCGCAAGGAAACCACCGCTGGCGGCGTCGATGTGCATGTCGATGTCGATACCGGTGTCGGCCTGGAATTTATCCAGTGCATCGTGCAGCGGTTGCGGGAACTCATAGTTACCGGTATAGGTCACGCCGAAAGTCGGCACCACGCCGATGGTGTTTTCGTCGCAGGCCTCAATCATGCGTTTCGGATCCATGAATAGCTGACCGGGACGCATAGGGATCTCACGCAGCTCGACATCCCAGTAGCGGGCAAATTTATGCCAGCAGATTTGCACCGGGCCGCAGACCAGGTTTGGTTTATCGGTCGGCTTACCTGCGGCTTCCATACGCTTGCGCCAACGCCATTTCATCGCCATCCCGCCGAGCATACAGGCCTCGGAAGAACCAATGGTGTTGGTGCCAACGGCCTGGCCGTTTTTCGGTGCAGGCGCGTGCCACAGGTCAGCAACCATATTTACACAGCGCAGATCGATGGCTGCGGATTGCGGATATTCTTCTTTGTCGATCCAGTTTTTGTTGATCGACAGATCCATCAATTTATGGACATTTTCGTCGTCCCAGGTCTGGCAAAAAGTTGCCAGGTTCTGACGCGCGTTACCGTCGAGAAATAATTCATCATTGATAATTTGAAATGCGACATCATCACGCATTTCATGCAGCGGAAAATGTTTAGATTCAGCGATGGTGGAAATAGATTTTGTACCAAAACGTGAATCGAGTAGTTCCGACCTTAAATCCGTTACTTGCTTCTTATCCATTTCAAACTCCTTAAAATGATTGGATCGCAATAAAAAAGTAGGATTTATCGATAAAGTAAGCAAGCTCAATGGTCTGGGTTTTAAATAACAAAATCCTAATCTTGTTTGGTTTTTGACAATAATTGCATTATGTTTTTTTAAGTAAAAACAAAAGGATGAGCAATATACTAATGATAATTTCGATCTTTTTAGCGTTATTTTAATGTGTTTTTTTACCTGCCGTTATTATCACGTAAAAATTAGCCAATAAAATATCATTATTAGTTAGTGGTTAATTTTTTGAACGTTTTTAAAGATTATCGAATAAAAAAGAGATAATTACCAGAATCCCCGCCAACATTGTTAGTGGGGTAATTTGTTATTTCGGCAGTAATACTACGATATAGGTAACTGCGTGAAGGAGTTGTTGCCCTGGATGTAAACTGATTTTTACCCTACGTGTCATATGGACGTTCACTTATTATCTTTGAAGGCCAGGCAAGATAACGTCAATACGGCGTTGGGGATCGTTTACACGCCAACTTCCGAAACTGATAAGTCTTCCTTTTAATTAATAGTGTAAAATTCAGGTATAACTCTGACAGGAGGAAATATGCGTAAATACATCACCAGCAGCGAATGGGCGCTTTTTTTTTAATGCTATAACGGGTACGCGAAATGAAATCCGTGATAAAGCATTGCTACATATAACTTACATTCATGGACTTCGCGTCAGTGAGTTGATAGACCTTAGACTAGGAGATCTTGATATGACTGAAAAAATTGTTTTTATTAGGCGTCTGAAAAATGGATTATCAACTTCACATCCATTACAGCCAGAAACAATAGAATTATTGCAACGCTGGTTCCTGATTAGAAAAAGATACGCTAAGGGTAGTCAGGATGATTATCTTTTTCTGTCAAGCCATGGAAAAAAAAATTTCCAGGCAATGGATTTATAAACTCTGCGCACGATATAGTCAGCGTGCGGGTCTGAGAATTAAGGTTCATCCGCACATGTTGCGTCACGCCTGTGGTTATGCTCTTGCTAATCAGGGACTGGATACTCGTCTGATTCAGGATTATCTGGGACACAGGAACATTCATCATACTGTACTGTATACAGCCAGTAATCCAGGACGTTTTCATCGGGTCTGGCGAAGTTAAATTTTTACGCAAGGAATGAGGAATTGCATATCCATAATATTTTTATTATCTGTTCTGTGAAATAGTGTATATATAGGTCCTCTTTTTATAACACATTTATTAATACACAGTGCCCCCATGGCATCATATATATGAAAATCAAAAATCTCTTTGTATGTCCCAGTAAATTCCTGGCTGGCATATAAACCATCAGGAAGAAGCGTCTCTGGTAGGGAAAAACTGTTTATTTCTTTAAAAGTATAAATTAGTTCAGAATCTGTTTCTCTGGAGGGTATCATTTCGCCTGAAATCATAAAATCAGACATTTCATCAACAGGACCATAAATTGATATTATGGACTCAAAAAGGTTACGGTTATAAATAAAATGATCGCCGCTCTGGGTATGGATAAAGTCCATTCCCAGATTCACAGGCATTTTAAGGTTTGGAACAGAAGGATGATTGCCCTCAGCTATCTCAATCCTTCTGAATTTTGTGCACGGTGTGGTTCTGTACAATACGGGCTGGGCATACTGCATATCCCAGGCATCCGCATTGCGATACTGCACTGGTGACACCTTGAACTGTTGCCTGAAAGCACGGGAAAAAGCCTGGGGCGAACTGAACTCATACATTAGTGATATGTCTGTTATCCGGCGACTGGTATGACGCAAAAGTAAAGCGGCAAGTGTTAGTTTTCTGCGACGTATGTATTGCGCCACACTGATCCCCGTTACATCCTGAAACAGTTTGTACAACCAGCGTTCTGAATAGCCTGAACGTTCAGCAAGAACTTTTACTGACAGTGAACTGTTCAGATTCCCTTCGATAATTCCCGCCAGTTGCTGGATTAAATTCATTTGCTATACCTGTGGGTCCATGCCAGTTGACTGTTCTTAAGAGCAATCGGTGTTTTATTCTGCTTTCCTGACTTTAGCACGTTTAGCCATAGCCTGATGGGGTCATCGTGTCACTCTTGAATGCTCTGTTTCATCTGACCGGAGCCATTAATGTCTTCCCGAAAATTTCTTACTCACCATGAAGTCAGCCTTTTGATACAGGCGGTGCTGAAGGGGCGCCACCCGGAACGTGATGCCTGCATGATTCTTCTTGCTTTTATCCACGGACTCAGGGTCAGCGAAATGCTTTCGTTACGTCTTGCTGACCTTGAGCTCGAGTCCCGAAAACTGTGCGTCCAGCGCCTGAAAAACGGCTTCAGCACCGTGCATCCCTTACTGACTGAAGAAGTACAATGTATCAGGAACTGGCTCAAAGCCCGGGAAACTATGAAATTACCTACAACAGAAGAAGAGAGGGACTGGCTGTTTATTTCCAGATCAGGGCGTCCGCTTACCCGTCAACGATTTTATAACTTGCTGGCTGAAGCAGGAAGAAATGCCGGGCTGGCTGTTGCTGTCCATCCACATATGCTGAGACATGGGTGTGGTTACGCGTTGGCTGATAACGGCATCGATACACGCCTGATTCAGGATTACCTGGGACACCGGAATATCCGGCATACGGTGATTTATACAGCTTCAAATTCGGCCCGCTTTGAACGGTTATGGAAGCCGTCAAAAAGGGCGAAAAAGCAACTTTTTGACCCAAACTGTAAACTGCCTGTATTGCGGTTGCAAATGTTAAAAAACACATGTTATGCAAACAACAATTAATTAAAGATCATTTGATTTAAATCAATAAAACCCCCGAATCAATTCCCTTCTGTAACAATATGGCATTGATGTCTGTCAGTTTTCTGAATTTTCCAAAACTCCATTAACAGTATAAATTGCCAAAAACATCACATAACTAAGAAAATAAAACCAGATAAAAACAAAAATTTAGTTTTTTAATCCAATGTTGTCAAAATGGGTCATTTTGACAACAACAGATCCTCTTCTTGTGCACCTGTATTGCGCGTTACTCAGCACTGATAACCCGACACATGCGGCAACAGATGTCTGTTGTCATTATTGGGGGGAGGGATGTCAGTGCTTCTTAATTCATACTTCTGACGGAGAGATATTCAGGTGGCGGGTATGCCTGAGAGACGCAGACGAATAAAGAGACATTTTTTCTGTCCTGAGTGTGTTCAGGACATGCAGGCTCGACCACTGTATATCATCGTGACCTTCTGGGGGATGCGAACCGGCAGGTTACTGACAGTTGAGGCGGTCAGCCGAGAGTTTCATATTCCCCAGAGAACAGCAAAAGATATTCTGTATTACATTGAGCACGAGGGGCGAAACCATATCCGCTGCAGGCGCTTTATACAGAACGAACCGACAACGGGACGAAGACGCGCCCTGCGGATCCTGGATATACAGGATCCGCAGGAAATCCCGGCCAGTTCAGGAGCAAAACTGGATGTTCAGTTGGAACCTGTTGCCCCCGCAGCAAAGCAGTTACTCAGGCCACAGACAAAATTTCAGAAACTACGTCAGTGGATGGTATCGAGAAAACAGAATGAACAGGCTCCTCAGGAGCTGACAGAATACGGATGAAACAGATATTTTTGATGAGTCAGTGTCAGTACACCCGCCTCGGGCTTTTTGCAGTGATGGAAAGTGCCGGGCAACATGCTGTTCAGGTTATTTCCGTGGAAACACCGGAGCAGATTGTGTCGCATATTCTGTCTGACAGACACCTCCCCGGGAAACAGCGTGTCATTGTGGTAGATCTCACCTGCCATGAGTCATCAGTGACTGTGAGGGCGCTGTGGTTTTTGTGGAATCTGTCAGTCCTTTATTCTGAACGCCACGAACTGAGAGGGACTCCATGCATTTTAATTGGCCATCAGGGAGGGCAGAATAATATCAGATATCCTTTTACCTGGATTTCTCCGTCACAAAGCTTTCATCACTTGAAAAATATTTTTCTGCGCATTCTGGCAGTGCCTTCTCGCTATATAAGTAGTGGGTATAGATTTCAGCGTTTAAGTGCTAATGAGCGACATGTGATAAATGCACTTCTTGGCGGTGAAACTGTAAGGGATATTGCAAAGCGTATGCAGATACATTACAGCAATGTGTGTTACTACCGACAAAAGGCGATATTTAAAATCGGTCTGAGAAACCGGAATGATATTGCATGGATTATGAACAGGAAGTTTTTGTAAGCGCTGTAACGGTACGTACTGACCGGATACACTTCCGAAATTGATAAGTCTTTCTGCACGTAAACTGTAAACTAACTCCTGCGCGTAGCCGGAAGTAATGCAGGGTGCATTTCATCGGCAACGACTAAAGTCGTTTTAACTATAATGGAATGCGCGAGGTGTGACATCGTGAGAATGTCATATGTGAACTCATCTCTGCTATTACAGAAGAATATCAAAACCGTGCGATGGGTGTTACTCATCATAAGAAAGACACTTCAGTTATATTTTTAGCGTACTCATCGTGCTTTTCAACGCTTATATATTTTTGAAGGTGAAAATATGTCAACGCTGAAGAATACATTTTTTATCCCTCCGCCTGACACGCCAACGCAGGCAGGGCCTGAAAATATTTTTTATGACTTTAATGATGGTGCACGTGTATTGCTTCCTGAAGGGAAATGGCACGTGCGTTTGCTGGATGCGGATTCAGAAAATATTCTTTTCTGCTGCGATGTGGATAAAGGCTGGGTAACCAGCAGTAAGAAATATTTCGTGCGCTTTCGTATTCAGGTATTCCGTCAGGGGGAAGAAACGCCTCTGCTGGATGAAACCCTGAAATTAAAAGACCGGCCTGTACTGATTTCATTCCCGACCGGGACGCTGGGCGATTTGCTCGGCTGGTTTCCTTATGCGGAACGCTTCCAGTCCCTGCATAAGTGCCGTCTGGAATGCACGATGGCGCAGGACATTATTGATCTGCTGGCGCCTCAGTATCCGCAGATACAGTTTTCCACGCCGGATAAGCCGCGCACGGTGGCGCCTTATGCCACCTATCGCGTGGGGCTCTATTTCGGTGGCGATACAAACAATCAGCCGGTGGATTTCCGCAAGGTCGGTTTCCACCGCTCTGCGGGCTACATTCTGGGCGTTGACCCGCGTGAAGCCCCCGTCCGGCTTGACCTGTCTGCCCCCCGGATTATCCAGGAGCCTTATGTGTGCATCGCCACACAGTCCACTTGTCAGGCGAAATACTGGAACAACGGCACTGGCTGGAGTGAGGTTGTCGCACACCTGAAATCACTGGGTTACCGGGTGCTGTGCATTGACAGGGATGCCCATTATGGCCAGGGCTTTGTCTGGAATCACATCCCGTGGGGCGCAGAGGACTTTACCGGCAAGCTTCCGCTGCAGGAGAGGGTGAACCTGCTGCGGCATGCCAGCTTCTTCATTGGCCTGCCAAGCGGCTTGTCATGGCTGGCCTGGGCTACCGGTATTCCGGTGGTGCTGATAAGTGGCTTCAGCCTGCCCAACAGTGAGTTTTATACCCCGTGGCGGGTATTCAACTCCCATGGCTGTTATGGGTGCTGGGACGATACATCGCTGAATTTTGACCACCACGATTTTTTGTGGTGCCCGAGACATAAGAATACTGACCGGCAATTTGAATGTACCCGGCTGATAACCGGCGCCCAGGTCAAGGGCGTCATCAATAAACTTCACCGTTCTTTAACTGAACAGGGTGTTGAGGACACTCTGGAGAAAGGAGTAAGCAATGAATAAGGTTTATAACACTGTCTGGAATGAATCCACAGGGATGTGGGTCGTTACCTCAGAACTGACCCGTAAAGGAGGTCAGCGCCCCCGGCAAATCAAGCGTACCGTGCTGGCAGGGCTGATTGCTGGTTTGCTTTTGCCGTCACAGCCTGTACTGGCGGCAGCCTATGACAATCAGACAATTGGAAGTGGTGGAACAAGCCCATCCATGTCCCTGGGTACGGGTGATACGGCGACAAATACCACCATTAACGATGGAGGGTTTCAGAATGTCAACAGCGGCGGTAGTGCCACGAGTACCGTCATTAATAGTGGTGGGAGCCAACTAGTATCCAGTGGCGGTAGTGCTACGGACACCAGTATTAATAAAGATGGGCTTCAGATTGTATCCAGCGGAGCAAGTGCCACAAATACAACCATTGTTGACTTCGGGAAGCAGCATGTCAGCGGCGGAAGTGCCACGGACACCACTATTAACAGGAATGGACGCCAATATATCTCCAGTGGTGGCAGTGCCACTAAAACAACCGTTAACAGTGGCGGGCGTCAGCATGTTTATAAAAACGGAAATGTGACAGAAACGATCATTATGGACGGCGGCAGGCTGCAGGTGGAAGCCGGTGGCTCAGCCTCTAAGGTTACTCAGAAAAGTGGCGGTGCTGTCGTTACTAATACCAGTGCAGACCTGAGTGGTACCAACGCTAAAGGCAGCTTCAGTATAGGTGGCGGCAGTGCAGTCAATATGCTGCTGGAGAACGATGGCTACCTGACGGTTTACAGTGGTCATCAGGCCAGCGATACAACCGTTGGCAGCAGCGGGACGCTGAAAGTCCGCAGCGGCGGAAATGCCATAGAAACGACGATTATCAGCGGCGGCATGCTGCAGGTGGAAGCCGGTGGCTCAGCCTCTAAGGTTACTCAGAACAGTGGCGGTGCTGTCGTTACTAATACCAGTGCAGACCTGAGTGGTACCAACGCTAAAGGCAATTTCAGCATCGCTGGCGGCAGTGCTTCCAATATGCTTCTGGAGAATGGTGGCTCATTAACTGTACTCAATGGGCATCAGGCCACAGGTACCACTATTAACAGTGGTGGAGATATGATGGTCAAGGGCAGCGCTACTGACACCACCATCAACGACAATGGCTTACTGCATGTATCCAGCGGCGGGAGTGTCACTGGCACCATCGTTAATAACGGTGGCCGCGAGAATATCAATTCAGGCGGCAGTGCCACGAGCACTACCCTTAACAGTGGTGGTATCCAGGCTGTCTCCAGCGGCGGTGTTGCTACGAGCACCCTCGTTAACAACGGAGGGAGCCAATATGTCTACAGCGGCGGCAATGCGTTGAACGCCTCTGTTAATGACGGTGGGCGTCAGTTTGTCTCCAAAGGCGGTATCGCCATTGCTACTTCTATTAATAGCGGCGGTCGCCAGTATGTCCGTATCGGCGGCAGTGCCACGGACACCGTAATTAACAATACTGGGCGCCAGTTTATCTCCAGCGGCGGCAGTACCACTAACACTACAATTAATTCCGGTGGGGGGCAGTATCTCTACGCCGGAAATGCCACGAAAACTACAGTTAACAACGGCGGACGCCAGTATGTCTCCAGTGGCGGCAGTGCCACTGACACAATCGTTAACAGTGGTGGACGTCAGCATGTTTACATCGACGGTAATGTCACAGAAACGACTATCACAAGCGGCGGCATGCTACAGGTGGAGGCCGGTGGCTCAGCATCTAAAGTTACCCAGAACAGTGGCGGGGCTGTCGTCACCAATACCAGTGCAGCCGTGAGTGGTACCAACGATAAAGGCAGTTTCAGTATCGCTGGCGGCAGTGCAGCCAATATGCTGCTGGAAAACGGCGGATACCTGACGGTGTTTGACGGTCATCAGGCCAGCGATACGATGGTTGGCAGTGACGGTACGCTGGATGTCCGCAGCGGCGGTGTGCTCCTTGGTACCACCACCTTGACTGATAAAGGGACTCTCGTCGGTGACGTTGTCACAAATGAAGGGAACCTGTATTACCTTAACAACAGTGCTGCGACCTTCGCAGGCACCCTGACGGGTACCGGTACCCTGACACAGGAAGGCGGTAGCACCCGCTTCAGCGGTCTGTTGTCTCAGGACGGTGGGATTGTCCTTCAGAGTGGCGGGGCCATGACGATGGATGCCCTTCAGGCTAAGGCTAATGTGACAACACAGTCAGGCACCACCCTGACGCTGGATAACGGGACCATCCTGACGGGGAACGTTGCGGGAGACAACACCGGCGCAGGTGATATGGCGGTTAAAGGTGCTTCTGTCTGGCATCTCGATGGTGACTCCACTGTTGGCGCATTAACGCTGGATAACGGGACCGTTGATTTCCGTCCGTCAGCAACCACGCGTCTGACGCCAGCCTTCCAGGCGGTGTCGCTGGCGCTCGGGAGTCTGTCAGGTAGCGGGACGTTCCGGATGAACACGGATATTGCATCGCATACCGGAGATATGCTGAATGTCGCGGGTAATGCCAGCGGTAACTTTGTGCTGGATATCAAAAACACCGGTCTGGAGCCAGTATCTGCAGGTGCGCCGCTTCAGGTGGTGCAAACAGGTGGCGGTGATGCTGCGTTTACCCTGAAAGGCGGGAAAGTCGATGCCGGTACCTGGGAATACGGCCTGAGCAAGGAAAATACCAACTGGTATTTGAAGGTTGATACTCCGCCTCCGGTTACTCCGCCGACTAACCCTGACGCAGGTAAGCCAGATGCAGGTACATCGTCGTCTCCGGTGCGTCGCACAACAAAATCGGCCGACGCAGTACTGGGCATGGCGACAGCACCGGCATACGTCTTCAACAGCGAGCTGGATAATCTGCGTTTCCGTCATGGTGATGTGATGCAGAATACCCGTGCACCAGGGGGCGTATGGGGCCGTTATACCGGGTCAGACAACCGCATTAGCGGCGGGGCCAGCTCGGGCTATACCCTGACCCAGAACGGTTTCGAAACCGGCGCCGATATGGTCTTTGACCTGAGTGACAGCAGTTTAGCGGTAGGTACTTTCTTCTCTTACAGCGACAACAGCATTAAACATGCCCGTGGAGGAAAGAGTAAAGTCGACAGCACCGGTGGTGGTCTGTACGCGACCTGGTTTGATAATGACGGCTACTACGTGGACGGTGTGCTGAAATACAACCGCTTTAATAATGAGCTGCGTACCTGGATGAGTGACGGCACGGCGGTGAAGGGCGATTACAGCCAGAACGGTTTCGGCGGTAGTCTCGAAGCGGGCAGAACCTTCAGTCTGAATGAGAATGCATGGGCGCAGCCATACGTGCGGACAACTGCATTCAGGGCGGATGCGAAAGATATCAGCCTGAATAACGGCATGAAAGCCAATATCGGTGCGACCAAATCTCTGCAGGCTGAGGCTGGCGTGAAGCTGGGGATGACCCTGGACGTTGCAGGAAAAGAGGTCAAGCCGTACCTGTCGGCGGCGGTGAATCATGAATTTTCGGACAACAACAAAGTCCGTATCAATGACACCTACGACTTCAGGAACGACATCTCCGGGACGACCGGGAAATACGGACTGGGTGTCAGTGCGCAACTGACCCCAAATGCTGGCGTCTGGGCTGAAGCTCGTTATGAAAACGGTAAACATACTGAGTCTCCGATCACGGGCAGTGTCGGGTTCCGTTTTAATTTCTGAGACGTGTCCTGAACACAGCAGGGATTAAACCATGCGGTGCGGGCGGAAGTTAAAAGGCTTCCGCCCGCGTTTAAATACTTGCTGCCAGAATTCGTAAAAAACTTCACGGCCTGTAGCGATGCAAAGTAATATCTGAGGGGATAAAACAAGGGTAAACAGGTTTCCATGTCCATTAGAACTATGGGCTCAAAAGATATTCATCTCTCGATGCAGAATAAATTACCATTTAAGTGATACTACGTAAGTGTGAAAATATTTAAAATATTAATGTTTTTTATCCTTTCGGTGTTTCTATATTTTAATGGTGGTAATTTGTATTTTTTAGAGAAAATCCGAGTAAAAGTCTGTTGAGAATCGAACCCATATTTATAGGCGATGCTCATCACAGACTCATTAGTCTCGACAAGATCTTTAGCTGCAAGACCAAGTTTTTTATCTTTGATATATTTCCCAAGGCTAACTTTTTTTATCTGTACAAAAATCCGCTGAAGATGCCACTTAGAGTATCCAGCCCGCGCAGCAACATCGTCTATCTTCAGCGGTTTATGTATGTTTGAATCAATCCATTGAGTTACCTCATTGATAATATCTTCTGTTCTGGACATAAGACGACGCTAACTATAAGAGGGCTGTGACATATATTGTTCAAAATGCTAATTATTTACTTATAGATTTCAGCAACCCCGTGCAATCGGTTATTCCCCGTGGTTGACAGAATTTTGTATGATATTGCTCCTTGCTCATCAGCTTTACGAGAAAGCGCATTCGATAATTCATCAAGCGTCAGGGCATTACTGGCTGAGACTACACCAATCTTTTCTTTGCCATCTGCATGACGAATCTCCTCAGCAGCAGATGCAGTATTTACCGAAATGAATCCCATGAATAATGCAGTAATTAGTAGTGCTTTCATATCTGATACCTGTTTTAAACGACATATTTGGGAGTTGACAAATATCAGAAGGAGCTTCCTCCTTCTTGATCTGTAAATATACAGTTCTAAGCTGTCATAAGACTGACTGTCATATGACAACGTTGTCAGATTTTTGAGTACAGATTCAGGTCGTTAATAACGCACTCAGGTTCTTCAGTAAGGGGCATATTGTCTATATCGAAAACCCCATCATTTTTTTGGGGGTTATCACTCTGCAGCTCTGCAAACAGAGGGGTGAGATCCTGCTGTGCTTCTCCTTGCTCTGCGACCAGTTCGAACGTTTTATTTTTAGCCGCATCATTGCTCAAGGCCGTTACCAGTACCCGGGCGATTTGTTCCCGGGAGATAACACCATCTTCCGGCGTTCCCGCATGGCGTCTATCCCCCTGAAGCATGACGATTCTGTGCTCATCATCATTGTTGTAATCAAACCAGCCGGGTCTGACGATAGTGTAGATATGCCCACTGGCTCTGACCAGGCGTTCAGAGCGTCTCTTCCAGTCATGAACTTCAGTACGTTGATTCCAGCTACTGAGCCGCTCAGTAACGCCAATCGTTGTCATCAGGGCGATGCGAACAGGTGTATCCCTGAATATTCGCAAAATGTTACGTACACCGCCGTAATCTATCGCTCTGGCACCAATACGTCCCTGACCATCGGAGCCGAGTGTAAAAATGATGGCATCAATATCTTTCGGTAAATCGGTGAGTGTTTCAGGTATTGAAACATCGCCATAGAAAATATCTGTTCCACGAGGGAGTAACTTGATTTTCCGCCGATTCCTGACCAGAGCCACGGGCTGATGGCCCATTGCAATAGCAGTATTCACAACATGAATACCAATGCTTCCTGTTGCGCCAGCAACGAGTATTTTCATGATAAACCTTCTGATAATTCAGCCTTATATTTGATACAGCCAGAGAATATCAATTATCATTATTGCCAGTAACGAGGCTAAAATGATTGTGTCTATGAACACCCTTCATGAATGCGCTTTGAAGGGAATGCTTCTACAAGGAAATCGTCAATGCTTAAAGAAAACTTCAACGAACTGCAAATCTTTCTTGTGGTGGCAAGAGAGCGAAGTTTTACCAAAGCAGCGAGCAAACTCGGCGTCTCTCAGTCTGCACTTAGCCATGCAATGAAGGCACTGGAGGAAAGGTTAAATATCCGTCTCTTAACCCGAACTACCCGTAGCGTGGCTCCCACGGAAGCAGGGGAGAGAATAATTGCCTGTCTTGAGCCACGTATAGATGAGCTTGAGCGCGAGCTGGAATCACTTATCCAACTGAATGGCACGCCCACCGGGAATATTCGTTTATCAGCCGGGGAACATGCTGCGCGCAGTCTGGTCTGGCCGAAGCTAAAACCGTTCCTCAGGGAATATCCCGAAATCAATGTCGAACTGGTGGTGGATAACGGTTTTGTCGATATTGTTGAAGGTCGTTTTGATGCTGGGATCCGGCTGGGTGAAAGTGTGGATAAGGATATGATTGCAGTGCGAATTGGGCCGGAGATGCGGATGGCCATGGTGGGATCGCCGGCGTATTTTGCTGCAAACCCTGCGCCTGAAACGCCTCACGAACTACAAAATCATCGCTGCATCAATATGCGTCTGCCAACTGCCGGTGGACTTTATCACTGGGAGTTTGAACGCGAAGGAAAACCGTTTCGGGTCAGAGTTGATGGGCAACTGACGTTTAATTTGCTGCCAGAAAGAATTGATGCCGCATTATCAGGATTTGGTATCGCCTGTGTTCCCGAAAACGAGGTTCAGGATTATGTAAAGTCAGGCGAGCTTATTCAGGTTTTACAGGAGTGGTGTCCAACTTTTCCCGGATATTACCTTTACTATCCCAGCCGTAAGCAGCATCCGCCTGCTTTTGCGCTGTTGATTGATGCACTTCGCTATTCAGAGTAAAGGGCCCGCTTTTTGCTGTGGGCCCGTTCAGGTATTAACGGCATACGCATGCCTGGTATGGCTATTGCAGATTTTTCTCTTTCAAAAACCGACTCACCAAATCAGCGATTTGCACATTATTCAGCTCAGAGAACGGGAAGTGGGTATTACCTCTGATTCCAGCCTCAGGCAGATGCGTCACCGTCACATCCCCACCATGCTTGTTAACCACATCACGCCACTTACGCGCCATTGCCAGCCGTACTCGCCAGCTGTCCTGTGCGGGCATGGCTACAGGTTTATCCGGTATGTTATCGCCGTAAATAATCAAAATCGGGATTTTAGTCAGCGCTATAAACTGTTCCATTGGCACGGGTTCACCCTTCAGCGTGTCGAACGCACTTGGCATAGGGGCAGGGAGCTCTTTTTCCGGGAACACAAAACCGCTGCCTGGCTCGAAGGCGACAATGGCTTTGACCTTGTTGTTTTTCATCGCGGCATACCAGCCTGGTCCACCACCCTGAGAGTGAGTAAAGAGGATTGCCGGGCCTGATTTATCCACTACGGCAGACATTGCATCAGAGATGACATTGACATCAAATGGTCCTGTATTCGGAGTCATCTGGCGGAAATACTGATTTAGTGCCTCTTTGTCGTGGGAAAACTGGACGCCTTTAAAATACTCTGGCCACACGCCAACACGGAACTGGTTAAACCACATCTGCTCATCAGGTTTTGGTGTAACCGTACCTTCTACAGTGGTACGTCCGGCATCACCCCGACGCGGCTGATCGACAATATACGTGGAGAATCCGCGGCGCAGGAATATGTTCTGGAACCCTTCACGACCATCTGGCGTACTTTCCCAGGTACGAGAAGACTGGCCCGCGCCATGCAGCATAACTATGGGATATTTATGCGGATTCTCCGGTATTTGATAGAACACCGACGCATGATCGCCATGATAAGGTAGTTAAAAAATCGAAAGAGAGCTCCAGCATTCTGGGGAATCAAGATTCCGACAATAGGGTAGTAATTTGCTGACTCTACGAGGCGAGACGTGGGTGTAAGACGTTGCTTATCCAATCCAATTCGCTATTTAACATAATATACATTATGCGCACCAACATAAACAAAGGGAAAATCCAGTCTTTAGCGGTCATGATTGTCCTGCTCATTAGCCACGATCAAAACCCTCATCTCACTTAATTCCGTATTCTCGGCTTAACCGACCGTGCAACCTCAACACATTGGTTTCAATTGCCGTCACCACATTCTCCGAAAAATCTGCCGGTAATGAAGTCTTCACGTTATCCAGTGCTGCGGGAATCATTCTGGCAAAGTCACTCAGGATTTCATGCATCAGCACTTCCGGGAATTTCAGCGCCTTTGCTGTCGCCAAAAAATGTCGCGGATAAATTTTATCGATTGCCGTTTTTCTGCCTTTGGATGCGTTAAGCCCCATTGCCAGTTTGAGATCGCTGATGTGTATTCCCGCGCCACCCAATACCGGAAATGCTGAAATGATGTCGTAAAATGGCGTGAGTCGATAACTGCCACCGGCCTGGATAAAAACCGAAAAATTTTTCGCATGGCCGTCCGTCGCGCCAATCAACCACTGGAATACCTGGAATTTCATAAAATCATAACGATCGCGAAGCGCCTCGCTGGACCCCATTAAAAACGCCATGATCCGCGCGATGCCTGGGCCTCCGTCAGATTCATATTTCACCGATGAAGGTAAACCGAATGTCTGACACATATCCTCCTGTGGCAAGCGAAGTAAAACCGTTCGTTCAGTATTCCAGCGCCTGTCAAAGCGTTCGACCGCTAACGCGCGCACTCTACCCGCTTTTATGATTTCTGCGTCCGGAACATTCAACCCGAGTTCTTTCGCCAGCAGCAGACAGTAATATTCATTATCCACGCTTTGACTGAGATCGAGCGTCGCGTTGGGCTGCCTGATTTCACCAATCGGTAATTTAATGATATGCGTCGTCGGCGTTATTCCTTTCGGAATGCACCAGTCATTGCCCATTCTGAGCAGCGCGGTCTTCTCCTGCGCGCCAGCAACCGAGATACGAAAGTCATTTTCTTCTCTAATCATGCCTAGCGGAATATCTGCTTTATAGGCCGTTAATACTTCTTCAAGTCTGGCGTCAGTAAGCTTTTCCCATGCCATTATCGGGTGCGTTACGGTTTCATCTTCTGGTAATAACGTCACGGCGCCAACGCTGTCTCGCCCTATTTCTGACAATAAATCAAACGGTTGTCTGGATTTAGCATGATAACGTTTAACGATCCGGTCGCGTACAACCGGGCTATCGGGTAACAGGTTATCGAAGAAGTTAAACACGGCATCAGAGGCGACTATTCCCCCTCTGCAATGGCATCGATAGCGACAACGGCCTGGCAATAACGGTTGGCTAACCACTCCGGCGCATACCTAAAAGTGTGCGCGCCATTTG
>NZ_PDIG01000004.1:0-115075 GCF_004745185.1 Escherichia sp. E2661 | reverse complement strand
GTGGCATTACCGGATGAAAAGTTATCAGTCTGCCCTGGCAGACAAAGGGTTAGTGCAGAGCATGTCGCGCAAGGGCAACTGCCTTGATAATGCGGTAATGGAGAACTTCTTTGGTCACCTGAAAGAAGAAATGTACTATCGCCGGAACTACAGGAGTGTGGAAGAACTGGAAAATGCCGTTAGCGAATACATAACTTACTGGAATCAAAAAAGAATAAAACTCAGTCTTGGGGGACTCAGCCCGGTAGAATACCGGACTGAGTATCAAAAAGCCGGTTAAATGAAACTGTCCAGGTTTTGGGGTTCAGTTCAGTTCACGCCGCATCCGGCATTTCAACCCCTAAAGCATAAACCGATACCCAATACCGGTTTCAGTAATGAAATGACGGGGGCGAGCGGGATCCTGTTCCAGTTTTTGTCGCAGATGCCCCATATAAATCCGCAAATAGTGGCTGTGTTCGACCGCGTTTGGTCCCCATACCTGGTTGAGTAACTGGCGCTGGGTGAGCACTTTTCCGGCATTGTTGAGCAGCACGGCCAGCAGACGGAACTCAATCGGCGTGAGATGCACCTCTTCCTCGCCCCGATGGATCACCCGGGCGGCTAAATCGACGGTAACATCGGAAAATTTCACCAGCGGATCGGGCGCCGTGGTGGCAGAGTGGCGGCGTAACGCGACGCGCAGACGGGCCTGCAATTCGCCAATGCCAAACGGCTTACTCAGATAATCATCCGCTCCGGCATCCAGCGCGGCGATTTTGTCGCTCTCTTCGCTACGTGCGGAAAGCACAATCACCGGCACCGCGCTCCACTGGCGTAGGTCGCGGATAAACTCAATCCCATCGCCATCGGGCAGGCCGAGATCGAGAATAATCAAATCTGGCTTACGGGTTGCCGCTTCCAGCAAACCGCGTTGCAGCGTTTCGGCCTCAAAGACGCGCATACCGTCGCCTTCCAGCGCCGTGCGCAGAAAGCGACGAATAGCCTGTTCATCTTCAACAATCAGAACGTTTGTCACATATCCTCATGAAATTCTTCAAGTTCAGGGGCAGTTTGCTGGGGAAGTGTAACACGAAAACAGGCACCACCTTCCGGTCGGTTGAACGCGGTAATGGTGCCGCCGTGTACATCCACAATCGCCCGACAAATTGCTAGCCCAAGCCCTACACCTGGCACCGCCGACTCTTTATTCCCGCGAGCAAACTTATCAAATATCGTCTGCTCCTGGCCTGGCGGAAGACCGGGGCCGTTATCCCAGACATCCAGTTGTAGATTTTCGCCCTCAACGTGGGCATCGATACCAATTTCAGCCTGCGGACCCGCGTATTTCACCGCGTTCTCCAGCAGATTAATCAGCACCCGTTCAAAGAGTGGCCCGTCAACGTGGATTAAGGTCAGCGGTTCTGGCAGAGAAAGATTGATGGGCGACGATAAACCCGGTTCCAGCATTTGCAGCGCGCTACCGACCACTTCTTCCAGCGTTAACCACTCTTTCTTCAAATTAAAGCCGCCGGACTGAATTCGCGCCATATCCAGTAGATTATTCACAAGTCGGGTAGTGTTCAGCACATGCTGACGAATCTCGCTGGCCTGACGGGCGTGGGGCGATCCTTCGCTTGCCAGATCGAGCGTTAAGATTTCAGCCTGACCAAACAGCACTGTAAGCGGAGTGCGTAAATCGTGCGAAAGCGCCGCCAGCAGGGCGTTGCGGATCTGTTCACGTTCGCTTGCCATCCGCGCCTGTTCTTCGCTGGCGGTCAGCGTCAGCCGCTCAAACGCATTGGCGACTAACAGCGTAAACGTCTCCAGCAGGCGCTGCTGTTCCGGGATCGCATCAACTGACGCAGATTCCCCGGTTCCACCACCACCAGTCCGTAGGTTTTCTCGCCGCTTTTTAACGGCAAAATCTGGTACGGCACGCCGGTTAACGTGTCGGTGCCCGCACCCGCAGGCAGGCCTTTATCAAAACTCCACTGCGCGATGGCATCGTCCCATGGTGTCATTCCTTGCGGATGTGTTAACGGCTGCAATTTACCGTTGTCATCGGGCAACAACACCTGACTGCGGGCATGAAACGTGGAGGCAATAAATTGTTCGCTGGTGGCGGCGATGTCCTGCGGACTGCGGCCCACCGCCAGAGCTTTCGACATTTCATATAAGTGCCGTGTGCGTTGCTCGCGGTAACGGGCTACCCGCGCCTGATAACGCACTCCAGCAGTAAGGTTCCCGATCACCAGCCCGACGGTTAACATCACCGCGAAGGTCAGCAGATATTGCACATCAGAGACGGCGAGCGTGCCGCGTGGGGCGATAAAAAAGAGATCGAAACTCACCACATTAATGACGGTAGCAACCACCGAAGGCCAGCGTCCATAAAATAGCGCCACCACCACCACGCCAAGCAGATACAGCATCACCAGGTTGGCGGCATCAAACGCCATCAGCCACTGCACGGCAATTAAGGTGATAACGGCGCATAACGCGGCGGCAACCACGCATCCCTGAATCTGTACCCGCCACTTGTCTTTAAAAGAGCGGCTATCCGGCGCGTTGTTAAGCGTGCGGGCGGGTGGTTCATCAAGCGCGACCAGCACCTGATCGAGATCGGGGGCGATGCGCGCCAGTCGATCAGCAAACGTTTCCCGACGCCACCAGCGGCGCGAGGCTGGGCGACCGAGAATAATCTTGCCGAGATTATGTTCACGGGCATAACGCACTACCGCTTTCTCTTCCGCTGGATCAGAAAGTGTTGCCGTCTCCGCGCCCAGTTCCTGCGCCAGACGTAAGGCGCTGAGAATTGCCCGACGTTTTTTCTCCGGTAAACGGTGCAGGGCAGGCGTTTCAACATACACCGCGTGCCAGACGCTCCCCAGCCGTGACGCCAGCCGCGCCGCCGCGCGGACCAGTTTCTCACTGCCGGTGTTATGTCCGATGCATAAAAGGATCGCGTCGCGCGTGTGCCAGACTTTCTCTTCGCCAGGATGCCCCCGCCAGGCGCGCATTTGCTCATCTACGCGATCGGCAGTACGGCGCAGTGCCAGTTCGCGCAGGGCGATCAGATTGCCTTTGCGGAAAAAATGTTCAATGGCGCGCTCCGCCTGCCCGGCAATATAGACTTTGCCTTCTTTCAACCGCTGGCGCAGATCGTCCGGGGGCAAGTCCACCAGAACCACGTCGTCGGCGGCATCGAAAAAAGGATCAGGCACGGTTTCCCGTACCTGAATTCCGGTGACGCCGCTGACCACATCATTCAGACTTTCCAGATGCTGAACGTTGACGGTAGTGAAAACATCAATGCCAGCTTCCAGCAGCTCTTCGATGTCCTGCCAGCGTTTAGGATGACGAGAACCTGGCGCATTACTGTGCGCCAGTTCGTCCATCAATATCAGCGCCGGACGGCGGGCGAGGGCAGCATCGAGATCAAACTCGCTGATATGCCGCCCACGATGCGCCTGGCGTTTCAGTGGCAGAACAGCCAGACCTTCCAGCATGGCGGCGGTATCTTTCCGCCCGTGGGTTTCTACCACGCCAACCACAATATCCAGCCCTTGCGCCCGCAGTCGCTGGGCTTCCGCCAGCATCGCCCAGGTCTTCCCGACGCCTGCGCAGGCACCGAAGAAAACTTTCAGCTTCCCCCGATGCGGCGCGGCAGTTTGTTCCAGCAGACGATCGGGGTCGGGACGTAAGGGTTCGTTATTCATCAAGCTTATCCAGCGCCAGATTGAGTTCGACAATTTTGACGACCGGCTGGCCGATATATTTCACCAGCGGTTGTTGGCTGTATTTTGCGATCAGTTGCGTGAGCTGTTCAACGCTGAGATTACGCGCTTTCGCCACGCGTGGGATTTGCCAGGCCGCCGCTTGCGGGGTGATGTTATTGTCCAGCCCGCTTGCCGACGCCGTCACCAGTTCAACCGGAACGCTCGCGCTGGCATCCGGGTTAGCGGCCCGTAATGCAGCAACGCGTGTGGCTATCTGTTTATCCAGCTCAGGGTTACTGACCGCCAGATTGCTCCCGCCAGAAGCCTGTGGATTATAGGGCATTTCTGCCGTTGCCGACGGGCGACCATGAAAATAGCCGTTGCCGGTAAAATTCTGCCCGATTAATGCCGAACCCCGCACCGTATCACCTTCACGGATCAACGAACCATTGGCCTGCCAGGGAAACCACCATTGCCCCAGCGCGGTGGTCAGCAGCGGGTAAACGCCACCAGTAATCAATAACAGAAAGATAAATGTCGATAATGCCGGACGTAATCCACGCATGGTAAACCTCACACCAGACCGCAAACGGTCAGCAGTAAATCAATGACTTTGATACCAATAAACGGCACCAGTAGCCCGCCCAGACCGTAAATCCATAAGTTACGGCGCAACATGGCAGAAGCGGTAAGCGGTTTATAACTCACGCCTTTTAACGCCAGGGGAATCAAAAAGACGATAATCAAGGCGTTGAAAATGACCGCACTGAGAATGGCGGAGTCGGGCGAATGCAGGCGCATGATGTTCAGCGCATTTAGCTGCGGATACGTTGCCGCGAATGCCGCTGGAATAATGGCGAAGTATTTCGCCACATCGTTGGCAATGCTGAAGGTGGTCAGCGAGCCACGGGTCATCAGCATCTGTTTGCCAATATGCACCACCTCGATCAACTTAGTCGGGTTAGAGTCGAGATCCACCATATTGCCCGCTTCTTTCGCCGCCTGAGTACCAGAGTTCATCGCCACCGCGACATCTGCCTGCGCCAGCGCCGGAGCATCGTTGGTGCCGTCGCCGGTCATCGCCACCAAACGGCCTTCCGCCTGATACTGACGAATCAATGCCAGCTTGGCCTCCGGTGTCGCTTCGGCGAGAAAATCATCGACACCCGCTTCCGCAGCAATGGCGGCGGCAGTCAGACGGTTATCGCCGGTAATCATCACTGTTTTAATGCCCATTTGGCGCAGTTGCGCGAAACGCTCTTTAATGCCGCCTTTGACGATATCTTTCAGCGCAATAACGCCCAGCACGCGGGAACCTTCCACCACCACCAGCGGCGTAGCCCCCTGACGCGCAACCTGATCGACTTTTTGATCAACATCGGCAGGGAAGTGACCACCGTTAGCTTCAACATGGCGGCGAATGGCATCGACAGAACCTTTACGGATCATGCGGTTGTCGATGTTGATCCCGCTCATCCGGCTTTGCGCAGTAAACGGTACAAAGGTGGCATGGAGCGACTGCACATCGCGCTCGCGCAGGTTAAAACGTTGCTTGGCGAGGATCACAATGCTGCGGCCTTCCGGCGTTTCGTCAGCCAGCGAAGCCAGTTGTGCGGCGTCGGCCAGCGTTTTTCCCTCTACGCCCTGCGCGGGGATAAACTCTGACGCCTGACGGTTACCTAGCGTGATGGTGCCGGTTTTATCCAGCAGCAGAACGTCAACGTCACCCGCCGCTTCAACTGCACGTCCGCTGGTGGCGATCACATTGGCGCCCAGCATCCGGCTCATCCCGGCGACGCCGATCGCCGACAGCAGGCCGCCAATAGTCGTTGGGATCAGACAAACCAGCAGCGCCACCAGTACCGTTACGCTGACCGCGTTACCGCCCCAGGCGGTAAATGGCCATAGCGTTGCGGTCGCCAGTAAAAAGACGATGGTCAGGGCAATCAGCAGGATGGTCAGGGCAATCTCGTTCGGCGTTTTGCGTCGCTGTGCGCCTTCCACCATCGCGATCATCCGATCCAGAAACGTCTCGCCGGGGTTAACGCTGCACTCAATCACCAGCCAGTCAGAAAGAATACGCGTGCCGCCGGTGACGGAGGCAAAATCGCCGCCGGATTCACGGATCACCGGTGCCGATTCCCCGGTGATGGCGCTTTCATCGACCGATGCGCCTCCTTCAATGACTTCACCATCGCAGGGGATAATATCGCCAGCTTCTACCAGTACGATGTCACCTTTACGCAGTTGATCGGCGGGAACTTTGTCCGCCGCAGCGCCATATTTCGGTTCGCGCAGCTTGCGGGCAAAGGCAGTTTTTTTCACCCCTTTCAGACTGTTGGCCTGCGCTTTACTGCGGCCTTCTGCCAGCGCCTCGGCGAAATTAGCGAACAGCACGGTGATCCACAGCCAGCCACTAATTGCCGCGCTAAACAGCGCATTGCCAGGCATCGCTCCGCTTGCCATCGCGATGCTAATACAGGTGGTCAGCAGACTGCCGATCCAGACGATAAACATCACCGGATTGCGCCATTGCGCCTGCGGGCTTAATTTTTTCACCGCTTCTTTCAGCGCCTGAACGACAAGTGTTGGTTCGAATAGCGCCAGTTGTTTACGACTCATATTCAGTGCTCACTCAATATCATCAGGAGAGATATTCCGCCACCGGACCAAGCGCCAGGGCAGGGATAAAGGTCAGTGCGCCAACCAGCAACACGGTGCCGATTAACAGGCCAACAAACAGCGGGCCGTGCGTTGGCAGCGTGCCGGAGCTGGCGGGTTGGCTCTTTTTACTCACCAGCGAACCGGCAATTGCCATCACCGGGATAATCACCCCGAAGCGACCGACAAACATGCAGAACGCCAGTAAACAGTTCCAGAACGGAGAGTTGGCGCTTAATCCGGCAAAGGCGCTGCCGTTGTTGTTAGCGGCGGATGACACGGCGTACAGCACTTCGCTAAAACCATGCGGGCCAGGGTTGAGCATGGCGCTACGTCCGGCGTCGGTCATCATTGCCAGCGCCGCGCCCATCAGCACCAGCGTCGGGGTGACCAGAATCGCCAGTGCGGTCAATTTCATCTCGCGTACGTCGATTTTTTTACCCAGATATTCCGGTGTACGACCAATCATCAGCCCGGCAATAAACACCGCCAGCAGGACAAACAGCATCATGCCGTAAAGGCCTGAACCGACGCCGCCGAATACCACTTCACCAATTTGCATCAACCACATCGGCACCATGCCACCAAGAGCGGTAAACGAATCATGCATCGCAATCACCGCGCCACAGGAAGCCGCCGTAGTCACGACCGCAAACAGGCTACTGACCAACACGCCGAACCGGCTCTCTTTACCTTCCATATTGATGCTGCTGTCCGCACCCAGTGCCAGCAGATGAGGATTACCCTGAACTTCTGCCCACATCACCACGCCTACGCAGATGACAAAAATCACCGACATCGCCCACAGCAACATGCGCCCCTGACGGCGATCGCCCGCCACTTCGCCAAAGGCAAAACACAGTGCTGTTGGGATCAAGAAGATCGCCAGCATTTGCACGAAGTTGGTCAGTACGGTAGGGTTTTCAAACGGATGCGACGAGTTGGCATTAAAGAAGCCACCGCCGTTAGTACCGAGCATCTTGATCGCTTCCTGAGAGGCCACCGGACCCATTGGTAACAGCTGTTGTGCTCCTTCAATGGTCGTTACGGCCTGATAAGGCTGAAAGTTTTGCAACGCACCTTGTTGAATAAAAAACAGCGCGATCAACAACGCCACAGGGGCTAACACCCATAACGTGATGCGTAGCAGATCGACCCAGGCATTCCCAAGTGTGCTCATGCTCTGGCGGGTAAACGCACGGATGAGGGCAAAAATCACCGCAATCCCGCTGGCGGCAGAAAGAAAGTTTTGCACCGTTAAGCCCGCCATCTGGCTGAAATAGCTCAACGTGGTTTCACCGCTATAAGATTGCCAGTTGGTGTTAGTGACGAAGCTGACGGCGGTATTCAGCGCCAGATCCCACGACAGCCCCGGCAGCTGCTGTGGATTAAGTGGCAGATAGTGCTGACCGAGCAACATAAAAAACAGCACTACCAGTCCCAGCATGTTCAGGCCGAGAATGGCACAGAGATACTGCTTCCAGTTCATCTCACGGTCAGAGACGCCAAGTACACGAAAGAGTACGCGTTCAACGCCCGCTGTACCGGGAAGAGGTATGTCATTAATCAACCGCGCCAGCCCGCTGCCTAAAGGACGCGCCAGCACCATTAATACCAGTAAAAACGTGGCAATTAGTAAGAACCCTTGCGCAGCCATCAGAACGCCTCCGCATTGATCAGGGCATAAACCAGATAACCCAGTAATAAAAACACCAGCAACACGCCGGCTATCACGCCTGCACTCACAGTGCACCTCCAGTGGCCTAAAAGTGATACCGGAAGGGTAGAATTCTGGCTGCAAAGATTTCGCAAAAATCTGCGGATAGGGTGTAAAAAAAGTATAAAAATGGCAAAAGCCATGATTTAACTAATGATTAGTATTAATTTAACTTTCATGTAACTTAATTACACGGTGAATGTAAATAAACCATCAATAAGCAAAAATAAGTGGTCGGATGAGTAGTAAAATTACACAAAAGGCGGTACTATTTTCATCAGATAAACAAATTCATTTTCCGGTGCTATTCACCGGGTAGATACAAAAGGGGGAGAAAAGTATGGAACTCTACAGAGAATATCCTGCATGGCTTATCTTTTTACGCCGTACTTATGCGGTTGCAGCGGGCGTTCTGGCGCTGCCTTTCATGCTTTTCTGGAAAGACCGCGCCCGCTTTTACAGTTACCTGCATCGCGTCTGGTCGAAAACCAGCGATAAACCGGTGTGGATGGATCAGGCCGAAAAGGCAACCGGTGATTTTTACTGATTGCTGAGTTCTGAATACATTGAAAACCGCCAGCGGAAACGTTGGCGGTTTTTTTCTTTTCGCCGTCTACACTTACTCCTGTAAACCGTTCAGGAGCAGTAATGAATCAGCAACGATTTGATGACAGCACTCTAATCCGTATCTTCGCGCTTCATGACTTACATCGACTGAAATCACACGGCTTAACGCGCGGAGCGCTTCTCGATTATCACAGCCGCTATAAACTCGTCTTTCTGGCTCATTCCCAGCCGGAATACCGCAAACTTGGCCCGTTCGTGGCTGATATTCATCAGTGGCAAAACCTGGATGATTTTTACAATCAGTACCGCCAACGCGTAATTGTTTTGCTTTCTCACCCTGCCAACCGGCGTGATCATACTAACGTTTTGATGCACGTTCAGGGTTATTTTCGCCCACATATTGATTCCACAGAACGCCAGCAGCTGGCGGCGCTTATCGACAGTTATCGCCGTGGCGAGCAACCGCTTCTTGCGCCGCTGATGCGTATCAAACACTATATGGCGCTTTATCCTAACGCCTGGCTTTCAGGGCAGCGTTATTTCGAACTTTGGCCGCGTGTGGTTAACTTGCGCCATGCAGGAGTTTTATGACCATCCATCTGGTCTGGTTTCGCCAGGATTTACGTCTGCACGATAATCTCGCGCTGGCTGCCGCCTGCCGCAATTCGTCTGCACGCGTGCTGGCGTTGTATATCGCTACACCACGCCAGTGGGCGGCGCATAACATGTCGCCGCGTCAGGCTGAACTTATCAATGTTCAACTGAACGGGCTACAAATTGCACTGGCAGAAAAAGGTATTCCTTTATTGTTCCGTGAAGTGGATGACTTTGTCGCCAGCGTCGAAATAGTCAAACAGGTGTGCGCGGAAAATCGTGTTACCCATCTGTTTTATAACTATCAGTATGAGGTGAATGAGCGGGCGCGGGATGTGGAAGTTGAAAGAGCGCTGCGTAACGTGGTGTGTGAAGGATTTGATGACAGCGTGATCCTGCCGCCGGGGGCGGTGATGACTGGCAATCATGAGATGTACAAAGTCTTTACGCCGTTTAAAAAACGCCTGGCTGAAACGGCTGCGGGAAGGTATGCCGGAGTGCGTCGCTGCGCCAAAAGTTCGTAGTAGCGGATCAATAAAGCCCGCGCCATCCATTACGCTGAATTACCCTCGTCAGTCTTTCGATACCGCGCATTTCCCGGTGGAAGAAAAAGCGGCGATTGCGCAATTACGCCAGTTTTGCCAGAACGGTGCCGGAGAATATGAGCAACAACGAGATTTTCCGGCAGTAGAAGGCACCAGCCGTTTGTCCGCCAGCCTGGCAACGGGCGGGTTATCGCCTCGCCAGTGTTTGCATCGCTTGTTGGCGGAACAGCCGCAGGCGCTGGACGGTGGGGCCGGTAGTGTCTGGCTTAGTGAGCTGATCTGGCGCGAGTTCTACCGCCATTTGATGACGTATTATCCTTCGCTGTGTAAACATTGTCCGTTTATTGCCTGGACGGAGCGTGTGCAGTGGCAGCGCAATCCCGCCCATTTTAAAGCCTGGCAAGAAGGTAAAACGGGATACCCGATTGTTGATGCTGCCATGCGTCAGCTTAATAACACCGGCTGGATGCATAACCGTCTGCGAATGATTACAGCCAGTTTTCTGGTGAAAGATTTGCTGATCGACTGGCGCGAAGGCGAGCGGTATTTCATGTCACAACTGATTGATGGTGATTTGGCGGCCAATAACGGCGGCTGGCAGTGGGCCGCTTCTACCGGAACCGATGCTGCGCCGTATTTTCGTATTTTTAACCCGACAACCCAGGGCGAGAAATTTGACTGCGAAGGCGAGTTTATCCGCCAGTGGGTACCGGAGTTGCGCGATGTACCAGGGAAAGCGGTGCATGAGCCGTGGAAGTGGGCGCAGAAAGCGGGCGTGAAGCTGGATTATCCACAGCCGATTGTCGATCATAAAGAAGCGAGAGTACGAACGCTGGCAGCGTATGAAGCGGCGAGGAAGGGGAAATAACAGACTCGTGCCCAGATGCCGGATGCGGCATGAACGCCTTATCCGGCCTGGCAAATAGTGCAAATTCAATGGGCCATCCAGGCCTGATAAGACGCGTTAAGCGTCGCATCAGGCATCGGTGTTAGCCTATTAAGACTCCAGCGCCAGCGCACGGTTTCTGAACTTAAGTGCCTGATACAGCCAAATCATCAGCACCAGTCCTACACACGCCAGCGCACCCCAGGTGATTTGATCAAACACTTCTATATATGCATTGATGGAGTAATTGAGCGCCCCGGAAGCATCAAACGAAGCTTGCGATGTTTGATCGGCAATGACGCCCGCCAGATAGTTAGCAATCGCACCGGAAAGCAGCATGTAAATGCCGGTTAATACGCCGGTCACGCCGGGGATTTCAATACGCGTAATTTGCGACATAGCAACCGGATCGATAAACAGTTCGGCAAACCCCATCACTGCCAGACCAAGCACCATCAGCGGCAGGGAAGAGTGGCCATACATTGCAGACCAGCGGGCGCTTAAGCTCAGAATACAGAACCCGGCGCTCATCAGGCCGAGGCCAAGAGCAAATTTTCCCCAGATGCGCACGGTACGATTACCCGCAACGCTCTCTTTAACCACCCAGGCAAGCACCACACCGCACGACATCACAGCAAAAGCATTAATCGACTGGAACATGGCGGTCGGAACGCTATAACCGAAAATATCGCGATTAACGAAGCGGTCGATATAAAGGCTAATCGAGCTGCCGCCCTGTTGTGCGAAGGCCCAGAACAACATGCTGAAGAAGGTGAGCGTCACAATCAGCCCCAGCTCCTTACGTTGTTTCTGGTTTTCTGCTTTGCGATAAATTTTCGCCAGTACCGCCAGACCAATGATAGTGGCGACAATTAAGGCGTATACCGACCACTCTTTCCAGAACAGTACAGTAATCAGCGCAGGCGTTGCGACCAGCAGAACCAGCAGCCATCCCCAGTTCGGCAGGAGAAAGTTTGTCGCACGCAGCACCTTTTTGTTAACGCCGCGGGTATGTGTGAAATGACGATTGCCACATAAGAAAATGACCAGACCCGCGATCATGCCAACCGCCGCCAGGCCAAAGCCCATCGCCCAACTGTACTCTTCCTGGGCGTAACCACAGGCGATAGGGGCAATAATCGATCCTACGTTACCCGCCGCATACATCAGCGAGAAACCGCCATCACGACGTGGATCGGTCGGTTCATACAGTTCACCAAGCAGGCAACTGACGTTGGATTTAAACAGACCATAGCCACAAACGATAATCGCCAGCGACAGATAGAGGAATGACGGGTGGATTTCGCTGGCGCCCAGCACCACATGCCCGACTGCCATCAACAACGCCCCCAGCATTACCGCCATACGGTTGCCGAGCACTTTATCCGCCAGAAAACCGCCGAGGATCGGCGTGACATACACCAGCGAACAGTAGGCACTGAATAACGCGTAAGCGTGGGTGTCGTTGTATTTCAGTTGATTGGTGAGATAGAGAATCAGCAAGGCACGCATGCCGTAAAAGCTAAAATATTCCCAGATTTGCAGCGCGACAACGTAGTAGATAGCGCGCGGCTGTGATGCGTGTTTATTCATAGTAATTCCGCGGTTGGATGCGACACCACGTAATAGTTGCGCGGCGTGCGTGTGTTTCCTTAAAGTTAAAACTCTGATACAGATCTGATTATTTATGCAATATGCTGTCTGATTGCATAAATATACATGAACTATGCATTTATGAGATAAACAATTTGCGCCTTTTGGCGATGGGTTTGTTTCTTAATATGTCGAAAGATTGGCTATCGACGAACAGGCGAGGGAACGCTATGTTAACGGAGTAGCTATCAGAATATGGAAGGCGCAATGATGAAAAACACCGAACTGGAACAACTGATTAACGAGAAATTGAACAGCGCGGCGATAAGTGATTATGCGCCGAATGGTTTGCAGGTGGAAGGCAAAGAGACGGTGCAAAAAATTGTTACCGGTGTCACCGCCAGCCAGGCGCTACTCGATGAAGCGGTACGCCTGGGCGCTGATGCGGTCATTGTGCATCATGGTTATTTCTGGAAAGGGGAATCGCCAGTAATTCGCGGTATGAAGCGTAACCGCTTAAAAACATTGTTGGCGAATGATATCAACCTGTATGGCTGGCATCTGCCACTTGACGCACATCCTGAGCTGGGCAATAACGCGCAACTGGCGGCGTTACTGGGGATCACGGTCATGGGCGAAATTGAGCCGTTGGTGCCGTGGGGCGAACTGACCATGCCGGTACCGGGGCTGGAACTGGCCTCATGGATTGAAGCGCGTCTGGGACGTAAGCCGTTGTGGTGTGGCGACAACGGCCCGGAGGTAGTACAGCGCGTCGCCTGGTGCACCGGTGGTGGGCAAAGTTTTATTGATAGTGCCGCGCGTTTTGGCGTGGATGCTTTTATTACTGGCGAAGTTTCTGAACAGACCATTCATTCAGCCCGCGAGCAGGGATTGCATTTTTATGCTGCGGGTCATCACGCTACCGAACGCGGTGGTATTCGCGCGTTGAGCGAGTGGTTGAATGAAAATACCGATCTTGATGTGACCTTTATTGATATTCCTAATCCTGCATAACGAATAGTCAGAGGGATCGAAAGTGCAACGAGCGCGTTGTTATCTGATAGGTGAAACGGCGGTAGTGCTGGAACTGGAACCGCCGGTGACGCTGGCCAGCCAGAAACGGATCTGGCGGCTGGCCCAGCGTCTGGTGGATATGCCGAATGTCGTTGAAGCTATTCCCGGCATGAACAATATCACGGTGATTTTGCGTAACCCTGAATCGCTGGCGCTGGACGCCATAGAGCGTTTGCAACGCTGGTGGGAAGAGAGCGAGGCGCTGGAACCGGAATCACGCTTTATCGAAATCCCGGTGGTTTACGGTGGCGCAGGCGGGCCGGATCTGGCGGTGGTCGCGGCGCATTGTGGGTTGAGCGAAAAACAGGTTGTTGAATTGCACTCCTCCGTGGAATACGTGGTCTGGTTTTTAGGTTTTCAACCAGGATTCCCGTATCTCGGGAGTTTGCCGGAACAACTACACACGCCACGGCGCGCTGAACCGCGCTTGCTCGTTCCGGCAGGTTCTGTCGGGATTGGCGGGCCGCAGACCGGTGTTTATCCACTGGCAACGCCGGGCGGCTGGCAGTTGATAGGTCATACTTCGCTCAGTCTGTTTGACCCGACGCGTGACGAACCTATCTTATTGCGTCCGGGAGACAGCGTGCGCTTTGTGCCGCAGAAGGAGGGAGTATGCTGAAGATTATTCGTGCGGGGATGTACACCACCGTGCAGGATGGCGGCCGTCACGGTTTTCGCCAGTCGGGTATCAGCCACTGCGGCGCACTGGATATGCCAGCGCTACGCATTGCTAACCTGCTGGTGGGTAATGACGCCAATGCCCCCGCGCTGGAGATCACGCTCGGTCAGTTAACGGTTGAGTTCGAAACTGATGGTTGGTTTGCCCTGACGGGCGCAGGTTGCGAGGCGCGGCTGGATGATAATGCTGTCTGGACTGGCTGGCGCTTGCCGATGAAAGCAGGCCAGCGTTTAATGCTTAAACGTCCACAACATGGTGTACGTAGCTATCTGGCGGTGGCGGGCGGTATTGATGTGCCACCAGTGATGGGGTCATGCAGCACCGATCTCAAAGTGGGGATTGGCGGGCTGGAAGGGCGTTTACTGAAGGATGGTGACCGACTCCCGATTGGCAAAGCGAAGCGTGATTTTATGGAAGCGCAGGGCGTTAAACAGTTGCTGTGGGGTAACCGGATTCGCGCCTTACCGGGGCCGGAATATCATGAGTTCGATCGCGCCTCGCAGGATGCATTCTGGCGTTCGCCCTGGCAGCTTAGCTCGCAAAGTAACCGGATGGGCTATCGCTTACAGGGGCAAATCTTAAAACGCACCACCGATCGCGAACTGTTATCTCACGGTTTGTTGCCTGGCGTGGTGCAGGTGCCGCATAACGGGCAGCCCATTGTGTTGATGAACGACGCGCAAACTACCGGCGGTTATCCGCGCATTGCCTGCATCATTGAGGCTGATATGTACCATCTTGCGCAAATTCCGCTCGGTCAGCCGATTCATTTTGTCCAGTGTTCACTGGAAGAGGCACTGAAAGCGCGGCAAGATCAGCAACGTTATTTCGAACAATTAGCGTGGCGGCTGCACAATGAAAATTGACCTGAACGCCGATCTGGGCGAAGGAAGTTCCAGCGATGCGGAACTTTTAACGCTGGTTTCGTCGGCCAATATTGCCTGTGGATTTCATGCAGGCGATGCGCAAACCATGCTGGTCAGCGTGCGTGAAGCAATAAAAAATGGTGTCGCGATTGGCGCTCACCCGAGCTTTCCCGACAGGGAAAACTTTGGACGTAGCGCCATGAAATTGCCGCCGGAAACGGTTTACGCCCAGACGCTGTATCAAATTGGCGCACTGGCAGCGATTACTCGTGCAGAAGGTGGCGTGATGCGCCACGTCAAACCCCACGGCATGTTATACAACCAGGCGGCGAAAAACGCACAACTGGCAGACGCCATCGCCAGAGCGGTTTACGCCTGCGATCCGGCATTGATTCTCGTTGGACTGGCGGGAAGCGAGCTGATCCGTGCAGGCAAGCGTAATGGCCTGAAAACACGCGAGGAAGTGTTTGCCGATCGCGGCTATCAGGCCGACGGTTCTCTGGTGCCGCGAAGCCAGCCAGGCGCGTTGATTGAAAACGAAGAACAGGCGCTGGCGCAAACGCTGGAGATGGTGCAACACGGCAGAGTCAAAAGTATCACCGGCGAATGGGCAACGGTCGCGGCGCAAACGGTCTGCCTGCATGGCGACGGCGAGCACGCACTGGCGTTCGCCCGCCGGCTACGATCTGCATTTGCCGAAAAGGGGATTGTTGTCGCAGCATAATCCCTCTGAACAAAGAATGAAAAAAGGATATCACCATGCCTGAAGGCCCGGAGATCCGCCGTGCAGCGGATAACCTGGAGGCGGCGATCAAAGGCAAACCACTGACCGATGTCTGGTTTGCCTTCCCGCAGTTAAAACCTTATCAATCACAACTTATTGGTCAGCATGTCACTTATGTGGAAACGCGCGGAAAAGCGTTGCTGACCCATTTTTCGGATGGCTTAACGCTCTATAGCCATAACCAACTCTATGGTGTCTGGCGCGTGGTTGATACTGGCGAAGAGCCGCAGACCACGCGGGTGTTGCGGGTAAAGCTGCAAACAGCCGACAAAACCATTCTGCTTTATAGCGCCTCTGATATTGAAATGTTAACGCCGGAACAACTGACTACGCATCCGTTCTTACAACGCGTTGGCCCCGATGTGCTGGATCCGAATCTGACGCCGGAAGGAGTGAAAGAACGGTTATTGTCGCCGCGCTTTCGTAACCGTCAGTTTGCCGGGTTACTGCTTGACCAGGCGTTTCTGGCAGGGCTTGGCAATTATCTGCGCGTGGAGATCCTCTGGCAGGTTGGGTTGACCGGAAATCATAAAGCGAAAGATCTCAACGCGGCGCAACTGGATGCACTCACACACGCGTTACTGGATATTCCGCGACTTTCTTACGCTACGCGGGGGCAGGTGGATGAAAATAAACATCACGGGGCGTTGTTTCGCTTTAAGGTGTTTCATCGTGATGGCGAGAAGTGCGAACGCTGTGGGGGCACCATTGAGAAAGCCACGCTGTCATCGCGCCCGTTTTACTGGTGTCCTGGTTGCCAGCACTAGGCCGTTCGCTTCGGCGCATAGGTTGAAATAAACCGCGCAATGGCAGGCCCCGTCAGCAAAATACTGAACAGGCGCAGGGTTTGCATCGCCATAATAAGCGCCATATCGGCATTGCTCCCTGCGGCGATGACCGCCACCGTATCTAGTCCGCCGGGGCTGGTGGCGAGGTAGGCAGTCATAAAATCAATATGCATAAACCAGGTCAGCCCCCACGCCATCGCGGCGCAGATGGCGAGCAGAGCAAATATCGACAGCAGGATTTGCGGCAGCGGACGCAATGCCCGCAGTAAGATTTGTTTATCGAAGCCCAGACCAATTCGCCAGCCAATCGCCATATAAGCTATCGCCAGCAGCCATTCCGGTAACTCAATCGTGATGAACTCGCCAGACTGGAGCACCGCACCTGCCAGCATCGGGATAAGCATCGTTCCGGAAGGAAGACGTAGCAGGCATCCCGCCGTACCGGCAACGACCGCGAGCAAAATCGTAAGCAGGAGATTAATGCTCACTGGCGGAAACCATACCATCTGCTGGTTAACCGCTTCAGCGTTATCGCCCAGCATCATGCGGGTAACCAGAACAGCGGCCCCCGCGACAAACAGTACCCGCAGATACTGCATAAACGCCACCAGGCGGATATCTGCGCCGTAATCCTGCGCCATCGCGACCATTGCCGCCGCACCACCAGGCGAGGAGCCCCAGGCACCCGTATTTCCGGGCAGTGAGCTATAGCGCACCAGTAACCATCCCACGATAGCGCTGGAAAGCAACGTCACCAGTAAAATAGCTAACACAATCGGCCAGTTAACCGCCAGCGTGGTCAGGATCGAACCGGTCAGGTTTTGCGCAATCATACAGCCAAGAATGGCCTGCGCGGCGAGAAAAGCGGAGCGGGGGAGTTGCAGGGTGACCCCGCGCATACTGAAGATGATCCCGGCGATCATCGGTCCAAGCAGGAGTGCCGCCGGGAGATGTAAAGCGAGGAAGCCAATAGAAAGGAGAAGTGACAGAACACATAACATTCCCCACTGTAGCACTGGCATCCGTCACTCCCTGTTTAACTTACCTTTGGTGTATCGATACAGCATAAAGAATGCGCCTTAACGAAAAAATAGCGGTAATCAAGAAAAAGGCAGATTTTGGCTAAAGGGCGTATTAAGTACCGTTGTCTCCCTCTCGTTTGTAAAAGAGGGAAGAGTAAACGATTGAACTGAAATAAGTCTTATCCAGTGCGCCGTAAAACCCCGTTCTTCAGGGCGGGGATATAAGGCGCGGTTTTCCACCTAACCAGGTGTTTGCTGTTGTTCAATGTATTGGCGGATGACGGATATTGGCGCACCTCCGCAGCTACTGGCAAAATAGCCGGGACTCCAACAAAACGCCTTTGTAGTAATACCTGACTGCAATATCTGGTCGATCTCGTCGCAGTAACCTACTCGATACGCCTTTGAGGCTGTTTACCAGACTGGATATCGCCAGCTTGGGTGGATAGTTAATTAACAAATGGACGTGATCTTGTTCGCCATCCATTTCAACCAGTTCAGCTTCAAAATCAGCACATACATTTGAAAAGTAAGTGCGTAGTTTTCCTGTCGCGTCATAGTCAAAAATCTGACGTCGGTATTTGGTGACAAAGACCAGGTGAACATGCATGGGAAAAACACAGTGCCTTCCACGCCGGATATCGGTTTCTTTTTTCATAGACCAAAATATCATTTGACCGGTGAAACGACTACAGGCATTTAAATTCCAGTTAAGACCCAGTGGTCAACAGGAGCGTGAAATGAGGTGCTTCGCAGGCGCATGTCGTTTCGTTTTCAATCGTGCTCTGGCGCTTCAAAATGAGAATCATGAGGCCGGTAATAAATACATCCCTTACGCGAAAATGGCTTCCTGGTTGGTTGAGTGGAAAAATGCCACTGAAACACAATGGCTTAAAGATGCCCCATCACAGCCATTGCAACAGTCACTGAAAGACCTTGAGCGAGCTTACAAAAACTTCTTCCAGAATCGGGCTGCTTTTCCCCGATTCAAAAAGCGGGGACAGAATGATGCATTTCGCTACCCGCAGGGCGTTAAGCTCGATCAGGAAAACAGCCGTATTTTTCTGCCGAAGCTTGGCTGGATGCGCTACCGGAACAGTCGTCAGGTCACGGGTGTTGTAAAAAATGTCACAGTCAGCCAGTCCTGCGGTAAGTGGTACATCAGTATTCAGACTGAAAGTGAAGTATCTACTCCTGTTCATCCTTCAGTATCAATGGTCGGACTGGATGCTGGCGTGGCTAAACTTGCCACGCTGTCAGATGGCACAGTCTTTGAGCCTGTAAACAGTTTCCAGAAAAACCAGAAGAAGCTGGCGAGACTTCAGCGACAGTTAAGCCGCAAGGTCAAATTCAGCAACAACTGGCAGAAGCAGAAACGCAAAATACAGTGTCTGCATTCCCGTATCGCAAATATCCGCAGGGACTACCTTCACAAAGTCACAACGACAATCAGCAAAAAACACGCAATGATAGTCATTGAGGATTTGAAGGTCAGCAACATGTCAAAGTCAGCCGCGGGTACGGTCAGCCAGCCGGGGCGCAATGTCCGGGCAAAATCAGGTTTAAACCGTTCGATACTGGATCAGGGCTGGTATGAAATGCGCCGCCAGCTTGAGTACAAAGAGCTCTGGCGTGGCGGTCAGATACTGGCTGTTCCGCCAGCGTACACAAGCCAGCGTTGCGCGTGCTGTGGTCATACAGCGAAAGAAAATCGCCTGTCACAAAGTAAATTCAGATGCCAGGTATGTGGATATACAGCGAACGCCGATGTAAACGGCGCTCGTAACATTTTAGCGGCGGGGCACGCCGTTCTTGCCTGTGGAGGGATGGTGCAGTCAGGCCGCCCGTTGAAGCAGGAACCCACCGAAATGATTCAGGCGACAGCCTGAACGTAGCAGGGATCCACGTCCTTCAGGGCGTGGAGGATGTCAAGGCGAGGAATTATTGATCAGTGCACTGACCGGGCTGTCGAAGTGTGATTTCATGGCTTGAGTCGCCGTTTCGACATCTCTGGCACACACCGCGTCGCAGATTTTCTGGTGTAGTGTGATGATGTGATTGCCATACTCTTTTTGATCGCTTTGGGCGTTTAACCCCTCCTGGATGGATTGCCGCAACTGCTGATGTAATGCCTGCAATAACATCATAAAAAGCGGATTTTTTGAGGCAACAGCGAGTAACTGGTGGAAGCGGATATCATGGGTGATAAAGCTTTCGACATCATCGAACTGTTCGCGAATTTGCGCCATTTCGGCGCGCAGACTGGCAAAATCTTCCTCTTCGCCATTACGGGCAGCTGCTTCCACGACGCCCAACTCCAGCCAGCGGCGTACTTGCAAAATTTGCTCTGTTGTCACTTGTTCGGTCGCCAGGGCAAATCCAAACACCACGCGCAGCACTTCATCATCAAATTTTTTGATTCGTGGCACTTTACCGCTGTGGGTTTCCAGAATCCCCAGGGCGGCAAGTGAACGATAGGCCTCACGCACAATACCCCGACTGACACCCAATTTCTGAATCAACTGAACTTCACTGGGAACTGGCATCCCCGGTGTCAATTTTTGTTCGGCGATCAGATTAAGAATATGATTTTTGACCTGTGACGATAACGTTACGCTGGTCAATAACGCACTCTCACTCATTTTTACTCCTGTTGTACTTTTTCCTGGTCGGTAAAATCCAGAATACCGGGACTGTATCCTTCATATTTTCCTCCAGAACCCTTGATTATCAATAGACTACTGCGCCTGTGCGCCCGCCATGCAGTGCGAATCAAAGACATATTGTGTGAAAGAGTGGCGAAGAAATAGTAAATACACAACTTTTTCGTGACGCCCTTCGCAGTATTGTGCGCTTTTTCTTCTTACCCTGTAAACCTGTTAAACAGGCTTACAGGTGAATGTGATGTGGAAGAGTGATAACGAACTTTTTGCGTTGATGAAAACCCGGCTATTTACCGCCGTGGTTGGCGATATTCTCGACACGCTGGGCTATATGCACCAGTTTGTTTCTCCGGCAATCAAGCCGCTGGATGTGAATATGGTGGTGGCAGGCCGGGCAATGCCGGTGCTGGAGTCGGACGTTTACGAAACCAAATCGACGTCGGGTAAGACGGCGATTGGCGAAAAACCGTTTGGCATCATGTTTGAAGCGCTGGATGCCCTCAAAGAGAACGATGTTTACATCACTACGGGCAGCTCTCTGCGCTATGCGTTGTGGGGCGGGTTGATGTCTACCCGAGCCATGCATCTGAAAGCAGCAGGTGCGGTACTCGATGGTTACGCCCGTGACTCTGCTGAAATTCTTGAACTTAAATTTCCCACCTTTTGTCATGGCACTTACGCACAGGATCAAGGTCCGCGCGGCAAGGTCATCGACTTCGGCGTACCCATTGAATTTCACGGTGTGCGGGTGAATCCGGGCGATATCGTGTTTGGTGATCGTGACGGATTACTGATTATTCCCCAGGCCGTTGAGAAAGAAGTCATTACCCTGGCTCTGGAAAAAAGTGGCAACTGAAAGTGAAGTGCGCAAAGCCATCAGTGATGGCATGAGCACGGTACAGGCCTTTGAAACCTTCGGCGTAATGTAAGGAGAGCAACGAATGAAGGCATTAACCATTGAGCAGGGAAGTCAGGCGCGATTTGTTGATATCCCCGAACCGGTCTGCGGGAAAGGAGAAGTGCTTATCAATGTTGAGCGTGTTGGGCTGTGTGGCTCTGACCTCAATACCTGGCGGGGGCTGAATCCGCTGGTTAATTATCCCTGTATTCCGGGGCATGAAATTGGCGGCACGGTGCTGGCAACTGGCGATATGGCGGGGGCGATTAAGCCTGGTGACCGGGTGGTCGTTCTGCCTTGCACTGAGTGTGGCGTGTGCAGCTCCTGTCTGAGCGGTCGTCCTAACGCCTGTAAGAACAACCAGACTCTCGGTGTACAGCGTCAGGGTGGGATGGTGCAACAACTGACGATGCCTGCACATAAGGTCATTGTTTGTAATGCCTTAAGTGTTGATGAGTTAGCGCTGGTAGAACCGCTGGCGGTGGGACTACATGCAGCCAGACGTGCGCAAATTAATGTCGGTGAATGGGTCGCAGTTATCGGTTGTGGGGTAATTGGCCTTGGCGCTATCGCTGCGGCATCCGCGATGGGCGCGCGCGTAATTGCTATCGATATTGATGATCGCAAGCAGAACATTGCCCAGGAGTGCGGCGCGCAACGTTTTCTTAATTCGCAGCAATGTGACGTGGCGGCAGAACTGGCGCTGTTAAATGACGGTCGCGGCCCGGAAGTGGTGATTGAAGCGGTGGGGAATCAACAAACCATTGAACAGGCTACAGGGCTGGTGGCGTTTAGCGGTCGTGTGGTTTATGTCGGTTACGCCAAACAGCCTGTGAGTTATCAGAGTGCGCAGTTCCTGATGAAAGAACTGGATATCCGTGGTTCGCGCAATGCCACCGTGGCGGATTTTCGTGCCGTGCTGGCATTGATGGAGTCCGGGCGTATCCGGTCAGCAATCTGGTGAGTGCTCACTACCCGCTGGAACAGGCTGATCACGCTTTTAGCGACTGGGCAAGTGATCCCGGCGCGTATACCAAAATCCTCATTGACCTTTAAGGAGACACTTCATGAATGCTTTTTCTTTACATAACAAAACCGCGCTGATTACAGGGGCGGCCAGTGGACTGGGGCTGGCAATGGCCAAATGCATGATAGTCAGCGGGGCGAAGGTCATTATTGCTGACCTGAACGGCGAACTGGCGCAAGCGACCGCCGGAACATTAGGTTCGCAGGCCAGTTGGATACAAATGGATGTCGGGGATACCGCAGCCGCGCAGGAAAAAGTTGATGCGCTTGTTAGCGAACACGGGGCTATCGATATCCTGGTCAATAACGCAGGCAATCACTGTAAAAAACCGATTGAAGAGATGAGCGTCAGTGATTTTGAGTCAGTGCTCGACGTTCACGTGGTCGGTGCATTTGCGTTAACCAAAGCCCTTGTGCCGCATATGAAACAACGCGGTAAAGGCTGTGTGCTTTTTACTGCATCGATGACCTCATTTCTTGGGCAGCCTCTGGTTACTGGCTACAGCGCTGCGAAGTCAGCTTATCTCGGCATGATTCGCGGTATGACCACGGAGCTTGCCGGACACGGGATTCGCGTCAATGGTATTGCGCCTGGTTGGATCGATACACCAATGTTGCGTAAGGCCATTGAAGGCGATGACGAACGCCGTAACAAAATCCTGGGTCGTACACCGATGAAAAAATTCGGCAAGCCAGAAGATATCGGTTGGGCTGCGGTTTATTTGGCTTCGGACGCAGCGGCGTTTGTCAGTGGTCAGGTGCTGGTGGTGGATGGCGGCGCATTGATCGGCTTCTGATGTACGGAGGAATTATGCGCAAACGTGCGTTAAAGCTACATGCCAAAGATAACTGCGTAGTCGCGCTGAATGACATCGCCAGTGGCGATATTGTCTGGTGGGATGAGGGGGAAATGGTGGCCTGTAGTTCCGTTACCCTGGGTCACAAACTGGCCTGCGAAGCGCTGAACAATGGTGATTCGATTCTGAAATACGGCGCCATTATCGGACATGCCACTCGCGATATTGCCATGGGTGAACATGTGCATTCCCATAATCTTGCCAGCAATGCCATCGCCATTTTTCACCATGATGATGCCGGCTATCAGCCAGAGGAAAAAGCATAATGGAAGGTTATGTACGGCAAAATGGCCGACCGGGTATTCGTAATACTGTGCAGGTAATCTTTATGGTGGAGTGTGCCAGCCATGTTGCTAAAAAGATTGCCGAGGGATTTCCTTGTCACGATGTGCAGTATTTTGGTTTTTCAGGTTGTTATCCCAGTGATTACGGCTACCGGCTGGTTAAAAATCTGGCGACTCATAGCAACGTCGGCGGCGTACTGATTATTTCGCTGGGATGCGAGAATTTCGATCGCCGTCGGCTGGAGCAAGAAGTACGAGAAAGTGGGCGACCGTGCCATACGCTGGTGATTCAGGAAAATAAAGGTACGACCAACACCATTACTCTGGGTAAGCAGTTGGTCGCTGAAATGCTGGAACAGCTTGCGGATACACCGCGTTGTACTCTGAACTGGAGCGACCTGGTGGTTGGTACTATCTGCGGTGGTTCCGATGGCACCAGTGGTATCACGGGCAATCCGGCAGTAGGGCGTGCCTTTGACCAGTTGCTGGAGAAAGGGGCTACCTGCATTTTTGAAGAAAGCGGTGAGTTGCTTGGTTGTGAGCAACATATGATGTCGCGAGCGGGCAGTCCGCAGGCACGTGATGCCATCGAAGCGGCAATGACAAAAGCAGAGCGTTATTACAGTTTGATGGGGCTGGGGAGTTTTTCCAATGGTAATGCCGAAGGTGGCTTAACCACGCAGGAAGAAAAATCCCTCGGGGCATATACCAAATCGGGTGATGCGCTGATTGCTGGCGTTATTTTACCGACGCAACAAACGCCCTTTCCTGGGCTTTGGTTGATGGACGTGGTGCCTGATGGTGAACCTCGTTTTGGTTATCCGAATATTAATGACTCATCAGAAGCACTGGAACTTATCGCCTCTGGCTGTCATATGGTGTTATTTACCACAGGTCGCGGTTCAGTTATTGGTTCCGTGATCGCTCCCATTATTAAAGTGTGTAATAACCCGCAGACGTGGGAGCATTTATCTGACGATATGGACGTTAATGCCGGACGTGTTATTAGCGAAGGCGCAACGCTCGACGATATTGCAGACGATATTTTGCAGGTGATAGAACATGTCGCCAACGGTCAATATTGTGCCGCAGAACGACTGGAACATCAGGAGTTTGTTTTAACGTATAAAGCATTTGATTACAGCAAAAGTGCAGTCTGTCGGGCAGATCCCCGTTAATCGATAAAGCTCTTACAGGTAATAATAATGAAAAAATTACTGACACCCTTTTTATTTCTTTTCGCTTTATTAAGTCCGATGCTGAATGCCGCACCGGTCACTATCAAAATCGCCTATGAAAGTAACCCCGGCGAGCCAGCGGATACAGTAGTGAAGCACTGGGCAGAACTTGTGAAGAAAAAAAGCAATGGAGATATTGTTTTCGAACTTTATCCAAGTTCACAATTAGGTTCTAAACAAGATATTACAGAGCAAGCGTTGATGGGGATGAATATTATCACCATTAGTGATGTTGGTTTTTTAACTGACTATGATGCAGACCTGGGAATATTATTTGGGCCTTATTTAACTGAAGATCCGCAGAAACTGTTTGCGATTTATGCCAGTGACTGGTTTAAACAAAAAGAACAGAAACTGCGGGAAAAAGGCGTGCATATTGTCATGAGCAACTATCTGTACGGCACCCGACAGATCATTGCTAAAAAACCAATTCGTACACCAGAAGACCTGAAAGGGATGAAGATCCGCGTGCCGAATAACGTCATGCAGATTAAAGCCATTGAAGCAATGGGCGCAACCCCAACGCCAATGCCGCTGGGCGACGTTTATCCGGCGCTGACTCAGGGGATGATCGATGGTGTGGAAAACCCGGTTTCTGTTCTGTATGGGCAAAAACTGCATGAACAGGCGAAATATCTGTCAATAGTGAACTATCTGACCAATACATCATTATGGTTGGGTGGCGAAGCGTTTTTCAGTACCCTGACACCTGCGCAGTTAGATATTATTCACCAGACAGCGTATGAAGCTGGTTTATATAGCCAGAAAATTACCACTGAGCAGGATGCGGCAATGTTGAAAACCATGCAGGAGCAGGGCGTGGAAATCATCTATCCTGACGTGGCCCCTTTCAAAGAAAAAGCCTTAAAAGTGTACCAACAATTCCCGGAATGGACCCCGGGGTTATATGACACTATTCAGCAACAGCTGAAATAACTTCATGGCACAAGGACAGGTCGGTGTTTCGGCACCGACCGTTAAGAGCAGAGGTGTGTATGCGTCTTTTAGGGAAAGTAATTGAAGTTGCCGCAGTATTAACGCTCTTTTTATTAGTGATAATAACCATTGGCGCGGTAATCATGCGCTACGTATTTAATATGCCATTACAATGGACAGAAGAAATCTCCGGTTTATTAATGGTTTGGGTGGTGATGTTCGGTGCCGTTGTTGCTGAAAGAGATAATACTCATTTGTCTATTCCATTTTTAGCTGATGCACTTACACCTCGCTGGCAACGCGTATTAACCTTATTTGTCTCTCTGATATCTATTATTTTGCTGGTTGTTATGGCCTGGTCTGCATGGAAATTAGCTGCCGGGACAGCATTTAAAACAACACAAATATTAAAAATATCCTGGTTCTGGATCGATATTGCCGTCACGGTTGGCGCTATTGGTATTGCCTGTTTTACCGCCTTACACCTGATCAAGAAAACACCCAACAAGGAAGGTGAATAATGACCGCATTGAGTGAATTACTGGCGGGAAGTTGGCTGGATAACTGGCTGATGATCATTCCGCTGATGTTCATCTGTTTATTTATCAATATGCCGGTATGGCTGGCGATGTTTTGCGGCATTCTGACCTACTTCCTTTGCTATTCAAACGTGCCGTTAATGGTGGCAATTCAGCGTTTGATTGCCACGACGCAAACTCCTTCGCTGTTAGCTATTCCATTTTTTATCTTATTAGGCACGTTAATGAGCTATACCGGTATTGCCGCACGTATTTTGCAAATTGCCAACGTGTTGATTGGCAGAATGCGCGGTGGTCTGGGTGGGGCTAATATTCTGGTCAGTACCATGATGGGCGGCGTCAGCGCCTCAAACCTGGCGGATGCCGCGATGTTATCGCGCATGATGGTGCCGGAAATGGAACAGAAAGGCTATTCCCCGTGGCTTTGCCGCGGCGATAACGGCTTGTGGTTCGCTGATTACACCAATCATTCCACCGGGTATTGCGCTGATCCTGTATGGACTGGTGGCGGATGTCTCCATCGGTTCCATGTTTATGGCCGGGATCCTGCCCGGTCTGCTGTGTTCCGCTATGTTGATCGTCACCGTATGGCTGGTGGCTATTCGTCGCGGTTTAAAACCTTCCAGCGAACACTGGCCAAAACCGAAAGAAGTGTCAGTGGCGCTGGTGCAGGCCTGGCCAGCACTGTTCTTAATCGTTGCGGTTATCGGTGGCATCCGGGCAAATATCTTCACGCCAACAGAAGCCGGAGCCGTAGCAGTATTATTGGTGATGTTTATTGGTTTTGTCATTTATCGCGAACTGAAAATCAGCCATGTATTTACTGCACTCTCTGAGACGGCGCGTTCCACGGCGTCAGTCATGTTAATCATTATGGCGAGTGCCGCGCTGGGCTGGATATTTTCCCTTGAGCGGGCAGGTATCACGGTTGCGGAGTTTGTAACTTCTCTGACCGATAATAAATATGTCTTTTTATTGATTATCAATCTGTTGCTGCTGGTGCTTGGCATGTTCCTTGAAGGTAGTGCCATCCTGCTGATATTAGTCCCATTACTTAAACCCGTGGTGGCTCATTTTGGCATTGATCCGGTGCATTTTGGCATCATTATGATCCTCAACTTATCGTTAGGAACGTTATCACCACCTGTCGGAACGGTGATGCTGCTGGTATGTAATACCGTACAGGTTTCTGTCGGGCAATTTATGCGTGAAGCGGTGCCATTACTGATCAGTCTGATTTTACTTCTGTTGGTCATTACCTATATTCCGGCAATATCTTTACTGCTGGTTTGAACAATAAATGTAATACCCTTTGATTGAGTATGACCCCCGTGATTTTTCGGGGGTATTTTACCAGGAGGCTTTTGCATTATTTTTTCTATGGTCAACCGATGGGGTGTTTTTTAAAATAATTTAGAGTATATGCTGGTTAGAAAACGTTCTGACCAGAAGGCCAGAACGTTGATAACAATATAACGACAGTGATACACACAACGTTCTATCCGCGTGAATAGAATTAGTTGTAGTTAATTTTGAACAGCACCACGGTATCAAAGGGGCCGGGATCAATGGGTGTGCCACTTATAGATGACAGCTCTGCCGTATAGGTTTTTTCATAGACCAGCATGTCGCTGGTAAAGTCGGCGTATTCAGAATATTTATTGAATGTATAGGGTGAAGAATTTTCATCCAGCACACGCAGTCGTAGCCCATTACCCACGAGCAGCGCCTGATCGCCTTCCACCAGTGTTTCTTCGGTATAAAACGAAGAACTGACTTTGAAGCCATCAGTGCACTCAGCATTTTGGGTTTTGGTCGTTTTTGATAGAGAACGTTTTTTGTCATATTGTGACGGCGAATATCCAGCACGTTAAATTTACCAAAATCGATGACCTGATTATTGGGGGTAATGGCGAAGTCGACACTGCAGTCAAGAACGCGAATATTTTCCAGCCCATAGATGTGATATTTCAGGTTTTTAGCCGAGGGATCTTCGTTGACGCTGCCTGCGCCATCAAATTGTACAACAGTGTAATCGCTAAGGGTGCTTTGATAATCGTGTGGCGGCATTTCGCGTAGTTTGACGTACAGTCGCATACGCGCCATAAATGTTCGCGATTTATGGATATTTGTAGGATCACCAGAGCAAATTTTATTTTGCCATCCCATAGCGATAATTTGCTCTGGCGTATACATGTCAATTTTTTTACTGTCGATGCATTGGTTAGTATCGATACGACTTTTTCCGAGGCTGGCGTCATAATCAGCGCCGTTATAGGTTACACCGAGCTGATAGTAACGATCCTGCATGCCGGGGTAGGGGTTTACCCACGCGTATACATGCTCACTTTCGAAATCACCGTTGGTATTGTTATCACAATAGACGGGGATTTTAATATCATCGGATTCCCAGATTTTATCTCCCGGTTTGGCGTTAGCCGGGACGGCGAATGGCATAATCGTTTCTGATTTTTCCACTGCGCCGCCTGAGGCGCCAAAATAACAGTCCAGCGCCAACGCGTTTTTTTAAGGGCAGAAATAACAAGCAGGCAATGAGTAACAGTCCTTTGCTTATACTCATTGTTTATCCTCCACCACGCGCTGCATTTTGCATTGCGCCTGACAGTTGAGCGTCGTCATACGTAACGCGCCATAGTCATCCATATAGCCAAGATAAAACTGGTTGCCGTTATAGTTACCCGTACTGGCAATTGCCGAAGCAAAAGGCGCTATGAGCGTACTTTTAAAGCCGGGCAGAATGCCTTTTTTATCGCGGCCAAGATAGGCGATGGTCAGGTAATAAGGGGTCGGGTTTTTCAGGGTAAGCTGATTATTCTGCTGGCTGACCTGTAACTGTAATTCCACATGCTCGCCCGATTTTTTGCGTAATCCGGCGGGCCGCCAGAACAACTTTATACGGCTCTGGATAGCAACCTGAAGAATGGCATGACCGGTTGCTTTTTCCGGGGCGGGGGGGATCTCGCGCAGATTATAGTAAAACAGCGACTCACGATCGGTCGGCAATTGGCTAGTGGAAGATTGCTTGACGATACGCGCCTGCGATGTCGCTTTCGCTTCCAGACGTTGGATTGGCGGCAAGGCTACGAGGAAATCATCGCTTTTATCCCCTTTGTCATTTTCTATCCATGAGTATGCGAGATAGGGAAGTTTATCGCTGCGATTTTCTTATCCGCAGGCTGGTCGCTTTATCATTGGCGTTAAACACGATACGAGTGCGATCGGGCTGTAAGGCGGCATTGCTGCATAAGCTCACGATCAGCAGAATAAGGGGCATTCCTTTAAAAATTGTCATTGTCTTTTCCTTAATTAATGACAGGCGAGAATCAGACGTTTACTCATATCTTCCAGGTGCTGAGGAAGCTGAATTAAACAACGCTGTTTATCACCCCAAAGTATTGTGAATCGCTGACTTTCACCCACACCACTTAACCAGGCGTGGCCATCTTCCCCCACCATTCCGACGCTGATTCCGCTTCCTTCTTGCCGGATATCGGCGCCGAGTGGCGGGAAATGGCCGCTGGAGTCGCGGATGATGACGTTGACATCTTTTCCTGAACGTGAAGCCAGCGCTTTATAGCCGATCGCGCCTTCCGTCCAGGTTTCTTTGACCACGTTTTCGGATACTGTCACGCCGTCGGGCAAGTCGTTCATATTGACCACGACAGTCGAGGGTTGGTAACTGGAGACAAACGGTACGACCGCAATGCCAAAGCGGTTGGTGTAGTCGAGATTACCCTGAATCGGAATGTCGGCTACACCGTCTGTACTAACCATCAGACGAGGTTCGTTGGTGGAGCTACGTCGATGAAACGCAGCGCCATAGCGTGTAGCAGTAAAGGAGCCACTCCAGCTGGTGCTGGCAGAGCTGTAATCATTAGCGGCGTACGTGCCAGACAGATCCCACTCGCCCGCAGAACTAAGATGCTGATAATTGCCGCTAACCTGTGCGCCATTGTCAGGGCGGTCAGATTGTAGCCCGGTCGATATTCCCCAACTGTTACGGTCATCCAGGGTATCGTTCCACGACATGCGGTGCGAGGTGCTATTTTTACTGTCCTGCATGTCATAACCAATGCGGCCACCGTCACCAATAGGCAATGAAATGGACAGGTAAATCTGGTTATCACGAGCTTTGTCTTCGTAATGTGTGGTGTTAAATGAGGTTGAGACGGAAATATCTTTCCAGTCACCGATATCAACGTTGAAGCCAGCGGTAATATTGGCAGTTGTGGAAGACTCCGCATTCCACCAGGTTTGACGCAACACGTTAACGTACAGGTTGAGATTCAGCGGTGTAATGGGTTGCCCGGCGGAAAGGCTGATTGTCTTTTTTTCATCCTGAGCATCAGCGTCATTGTATTTATGATCGATATAATTGGCGTAGCTATGGAAATGGCGGTCGGAGAAACGATATGCCGCTATCGAAAGAAGACTGTCGGTGGCATCTATCCGTTTACTGTAGTTGAAGCGATAACTGTAACCTTTCTCGTCCGATTGATTATCAAAACGACTTTTAGCCCAGGTGACGTCGAAGGAGAGCGCCCCCAGCCACAGCATATTTTGCCCGATACCCAGCGCGCCAGAATGATAATCGTCCCCGGCGAGAATCAACCCGCCATACAGTGAAGTATTGGAGAGCATCCCCCAGGAAACTTCATTACTTAAAAATGTTTCGTTTTCAGTATGATGAGACAAAGAAGGACGCGGACGACCAGCTGCAAGTTTATAACGTACCTGCCCCTGGCGGGTCAGAAAAGGCGTTGATGCTGCGGATACCTGGAAATTATTGACCCGACCATCTTCCTCCGCCACTTTGACATCCAGTGTGCCTTGAACTGACTGATTCAGGTCATCAATGATAAACGGGCCAGGCGGGACTTTTTTTCTGATAAATTACGCGTCCGGTATGACTTATGGTGACGGTGGCGTTAGTTTGCGCCACGCCGCTAATTTGCGGTGCGTATCCGCGTAATTCCCAGGGAAGCATTCGGTCATCGCTGGTCAGGGCTGCACCGGTATACGAAAAACCGTCAAAAATATTGGAGCTGAGATCGGTTTCGCCAAGGGTTAATCTGGAGCTTATTTGTGGTAGCGGGCGAAACAGATAGGTTCGGGAAATAGCCCCGGATCGATCGTGTACATCACCATTGTCGGATTGGTTGAGCTGGTAATCGCTACGCAACCGCCATGCTCCGGCGTTAATACCCGTTGTACCGTAAGCATTCAGATTGGTATTACTGCTCCCTTCCTGCGGGCGATAAGTGCTGGCAAACAGGTTGTAGTCCAGCAAGATACCCGAAACTCCGGCATCCCATGTTTCAGGCGGCGCCCAGTTGTCGGAATGCCATGCCAGCCAGGCTTGTGGAATCGTGATGTTAAGTTGTTGGTTGGTCTGATCAAACGTAAAGTTGATTTCCGGCAGGCTGCTAAAATCAAAACACTGATTAACCTGCGGCAATGTCTGGCGGATTTTTTCTTTAAGGCCAAATTTACTCAACAGGGAATCATTGATACAAGGAATTGTTTTGTCGTTGGCTTTTTGCCAGCGAATAGTTTGCCCGCTGCTGATTTGAATATTATTAACAACGACGCTAACAAAATAATCACCGGGAACGATAGCGCCTTTTTCATTGAGCAGAGAAATATCAACGCTATCGCGCATCGATTTATCAAGGACGTTAAGGTTAAACTCCACTGCCAATGCAGAGGGGATAGCCATTGTCAGGCAGGATAAAACAGAAAGTCGGTAAATATTCACGGCATCCATACCTGATAAATATTTGAAGAAAGGCGGCTAACTTGCCGCCGTAATACGTATAACTACACACGCTGTCATATGTACAGATTAATCAATGACGACGCGGTGATTATTTATAATCCAGCACATAGGTCGCGTTGGCAGTGACTTCACCCGCCGTCACGGGAATACCGTTATCAATCTGCTCCATCCAGGCGAAGAAGTTCAGAGTTTGTTCTGTGGCTGTTGGTTCCAGCCCAATATCTGGACTTTCTGAACCCAGAGTGATGTTGGACTGGTCTTTGTTCATTAAGCGCACGCCAACACCTGTGGCCTCACCAGCACTGGTGTTACTGAGCATCGGGGAGGCTCCCGTGGTTTTCGCTGAACTGTCAAAGGTTACCGAGACTTTTGATACTGCGGTACCTGAACCGTTATCGGAACTTGGCAGGTCACAGTTAACTAAATGAATATCGACAGGCGTTAATGCACTGTGATGATCCTGGTTGATGCGGTTCTTGGTCACCTCACCAAGATTTACTTGTTTATCAATGTCTTCTTGCTTAATTTCACAAGGTGCTTCAATAATTTCACCTTTAAAGTGAATTTCACCAGAGCCTTCATTTGCAGCATAAACAGGGGCTGAAATTAACAGAGATACGGCCAGCGCCGCCAGTGTTTTTTGTCCTTTAAACATAACGGAGTCCTTAGAGGAAATAGAAAAAGTATAGCGATACCAGAATAACTTACTTGAATATCAAATGTTTTTAGTTTTATTTAAAAACATTATTAACTGTATTAAATACAAGGCTAATTAATTGATGCGGTGAATTAATTGTTTAATGAAAAGGATGCGGGTTTATTAGAGATTTCCCTCATTTTCATGAAGTTAAAAAATGTTGCTGTCTGGAAGGGGTAATAAAAAATCATTAAATTGCTCATAAAATGAGTAGTGTTATTTTTTTTACAATATCTATGTTGGTCCGATAATGGATTTTATCTTTACAATTTTTTGTGTTTAGGCAAATAAAAATAACCCGCCATAGAAAAGACGGGTTAGAAGGATTTACTGTCAGGCAATCAATGGTTAACGCTTGATGTCGCTTTTAAAGTCGCGTTTTTCGTAACCAGTGTAAAGCTGACGCGGACGGGCAATTTTCATTCCTTCGCTGTGCATTTCGCTCCAGTGAGCAATCCAGCCAACGGTACGTGCCATCGCAAAGATGACCGTGAACATGGAAGACGGAATACCCATCGCTTTCAGGATGATACCCGAGTAGAAATCGACGTTCGGGTACAGTTTCTTCTCGATAAAGTACGGGTCGTTCAGAGCGATGTTTTCCAGCTCCATGGCCACTTCCAGCAGGTCATCTTTGGTACCCAGCTCTTTCAGCACTTCATGGCAGGTTTCACGCATGACAGTGGCGCGCGGGTCGTAGTTTTTGTACACACGGTGACCGAAGCCCATCAGACGGAAAGAGTCATTTTTGTCTTTCGCACGACGAACAAATTCCGGAATGTGTTTAACCGAGCTGATTTCTTCCAGCATTTTCAGTGCAGCTTCGTTGGCGCCGCCGTGTGCTGGTCCCCACAGAGAGGCAATACCTGCCGCGATACAAGCAAACGGGTTCGCGCCCGAAGAACCTGCGGTACGTACGGTAGAAGTAGAGGCGTTTTGTTCGTGGTCCGCGTGCAGGATCAGAATACGGTCCATCGCGCGTTCCAGAATCGGATTGACTTCATACGGTTCGCACGGTGTGGAGAACATCATGTGCAGGAAGTTTCCAGCGTAGGAGAGGTCATTGCGCGGGTAAACAAATGGCTGCCCGATGGAGTATTTGTAGCACATAGCTGCCATGGTCGGCATTTTCGACAACAGGCGGAACGCGGCGATTTCACGATGGCGCGGGTTATTGACGTCCAGAGAGTCATGATAAAACGCCGCCAGCGCACCGGTAATACCGCACATGACCGCCATCGGATGCGAGTCACGACGGAAAGCGTGGAACAGACGGGTGATCTGTTCGTGGATCATGGTATGACGAGTTACTGTAGTTTTGAATTCGTCATACTGTTCCTGGGTTGGTTTTTCACCATTCAACAGGATGTAGCAAACTTCCAGGTAGTTAGAATCGGTTGCCAGCTGATCGATCGGGAAGCCACGATGCAGCAAAATACCTTCATCACCATCAATAAAAGTAATTTTAGATTCGCAGGATGCTGTTGAAGTGAAACCAGGGTCAAAGGTGAATACGCCTTTTGAACCAAGCGTACGGATATCGATAACATCTTGACCTAGCGTGCCTTTCAGCACATCCAGTTCAACAGCTGTGTTCCCATTGAGGGTGAGTTTTGCTTTTGTATCAGCCATTTAAGGTCTCCTTAGCGCCTTATTGCATAAGACTGCCGGAACTTAAATTTGCCTTCGCACATCAACCTGGCTTTACCCGTTTGTTATTTGGCTCGCCGCTCTGTGGAAGAGAGGAAACCTGGGTACAGAGCTCTGGGCGCTTGCAGGTAAAGAATTCATTGATGACGAATAAACGGCGAATCAAGCACTTAGCAATCCGAATTATTAAACCTGTCTATCACTAATAACTGTCTCGAATGGATTGGTCAATACTTCTACACTGTTACATAAGTTAATCTTCGGTGAAATAGTGACCCCATAACTTTTACGCATTATATGCTTTTCCTGGTAATGTTTGTAACAACTTTGTTGAATGATTGTCAAATGTGATGGTTAAAAATTAAATAAATGTTGTTATCGTGACCCAGATCACTGTTCCGGATAAAACCAGACAAACTATATGTAGGTTAATTGTAATGATTTTGTGAACAGCCTATACTGCCGCCAGGTCTCCGGAACACCCTGCAATCCCGAGCCACCCAGCGTTGTAACGTGTCGTTTTCGCATCTGGAAGCAGTGTTTTGCATGACGCGCAGTTATAGAAAGGACGCTGTCTGACCCGCAAGCAGACCGGAGGAAGGAAATCCCGACGTCTCCAGGTAACAGAAAGTTATCCTCTGTACCCGTAGTCCCCAGGGAATAATAAGAACAGCATGTGGGCGTTATTCATGATAAGAAATGTGAAAAAACAAAGACCTGTTAATCTGGACCTACAGACCATCCGGTTCCCCATCACGGCGATAGCGTCCATTCTTCATCGCGTTTCCGGTGTGATTACGTTTGTTGCAGTGGGCATCCTGCTGTGGCTTCTGGGTACCAGCCTCTCTTCCCCTGAAGGTTTCGAGCAAGCTTCCGCCATTATGGGCAGCTTCTTCGTGAAATTTATCATGTGGGGCATCCTTACCGCTCTGGCATATCACGTCGTCGTAGGTATTCGCCACATGATGATGGATTTTGGCTATCTGGAAGAAACATTCGAAGCGGGTAAACGCTCTGCCAAAGTCTCTTTTGTCATCACTGTCGTGCTTTCAATTCTTGCAGGAGTCCTCGTATGGTAAGCAACGCCTCCGCATTAGGACGCAATGGCGTACATGATTTCATCCTCGTTCGCGCTACTGCTATCGTCCTGACGCTTTACATCATTTATATGGTCGGTTTTTTTGCTATCAGTGGCGAACTGACATATGACGTCTGGATTGGTTTCTTTGCCTCTGCGTTCACTAAAGTCTTCACTCTGCTGGCACTGTTTTCCATTTTGATCCATGCCTGGATCGGCATGTGGCAGGTGTTGACCGACTACGTTAAACCGCTGGCCTTGCGCCTGATTCTGCAACTGGTGATTGTCGTTGCACTGGTGGTTTACGTGATTTATGGATTCGTTGTGGTGTGGGGTGTGTGATGAAATTGCCAGTCAGAGAATTTGATGCAGTTGTGATTGGTGCCGGAGGCGCAGGTATGCGCGCGGCGCTACAAATTTCCCAGAGCGGCCAGACTTGTGCGCTGCTCTCTAAAGTCTTCCCGACCCGTTCCCATACTGTTTCTGCGCAGGGCGGTATTACCGTTGCGCTGGGTAACACCCATGAAGATAACTGGGAATGGCATATGTACGACACCGTAAAAGGGTCGGACTATATCGGTGACCAGGACGCGATTGAATATATGTGTAAAACCGGGCCGGAAGCGATTCTGGAGCTGGAACACATGGGCCTGCCGTTCTCGCGCCTTGATGATGGTCGTATCTATCAACGTCCGTTTGGCGGCCAGTCGAAAAACTTCGGCGGCGAGCAGGCGGCACGTACTGCGGCGGCTGCTGACCGTACTGGTCACGCACTGCTGCACACGCTTTATCAGCAGAACCTGAAAAACCACACCACTATTTTCTCCGAATGGTATGCGCTGGATCTGGTGAAAAACGCCGATGGCGCGGTGGTTGGTTGTACCGCACTGTGTATCGAAACTGGTGAAGTGGTTTACTTTAAAGCTCGCGCTACCGTGCTGGCGACTGGCGGGGCAGGGCGTATTTATCAGTCCACCACTAACGCCCACATTAACACTGGCGACGGTGTCGGCATGGCTATCCGTGCAGGCGTACCGGTGCAGGATATGGAAATGTGGCAGTTCCACCCGACCGGTATTGCCGGTGCGGGCGTACTGGTCACAGAAGGTTGCCGTGGTGAAGGCGGTTATCTGCTGAACAAACATGGCGAACGCTTTATGGAGCGTTATGCGCCGAACGCCAAAGACCTGGCGGGCCGTGACGTGGTGGCGCGTTCCATCATGATCGAAATCCGTGAAGGTCGCGGTTGTGATGGTCCGTGGGGGCCACACGCAAAACTGAAACTCGACCACCTGGGTAAAGAAGTTCTTGAATCCCGTCTGCCGGGCATCCTTGAACTCTCCCGCACCTTCGCTCACGTTGATCCGGTGAAAGAGCCGATTCCGGTAATCCCAACCTGTCACTACATGATGGGCGGTATTCCGACCAAAGTGACCGGTCAGGCGCTGACCGTGAACGAGAAAGGCGAAGATGTGGTGATCCCTGGGCTGTTCGCGGTAGGTGAAATTGCCTGCGTATCCGTACACGGCGCAAACCGTCTGGGCGGGCAACTCGCTGCTGGACCTGGTGGTATTTGGTCGTGCGGCTGGCCTGCATCTGCAAGAGTCTATCGCCGAGCAGGGCGCACTGCGCGATGCCAGCGAGTCTGATGTTGAAGCTTCTCTCGATCGTCTGAACCGCTGGAACAACAACCGTAACGGTGAAGATCCGGTGGCGATTCGTAAAGCACTGCAAGAATGTATGCAGCATAACTTCTCGGTCTTCCGTGAAGGTGATGCGATGGCGAAAGGTCTTGAGCAGTTGAAAGTGATCCGCGAGCGTCTGAAAAATGCCCGTCTGGATGATACTTCCAGCGAGTTCAACACCCAGCGCGTTGAGTGCCTGGAACTGGATAACCTGATGGAAACGGCGTATGCAACGGCTGTTTCTGCCAACTTCCGTACCGAAAGCCGTGGCGCGCATAGCCGCTTCGACTTCCCGGATCGCGATGATGAAAACTGGCTGTGCCACTCCCTGTATCTGCCAGAGTCGGAATCCATGACGCGCCGAAGCGTCAACATGGAACCGAAACTGCGCCCGGCATTCCCGCCGAAGATTCGTACTTACTAATGCGGAGACAGGAAAATGAGACTCGAGTTTTCAATTTATCGCTATAACCCGGATGTTGATGATGCTCCGCGTATGCAGGATTACACCCTGGAAGCGGATGAAGGTCGCGACATGATGCTACTGGATGCGCTTATCCAGTTGAAAGAGAAAGATCCCAGCCTGTCGTTCCGCCGCTCCTGCCGTGAAGGGGTATGTGGTTCCGACGGTCTGAACATGAACGGTAAGAATGGTCTGGCCTGTATTACCCCAATTTCGGCACTCAACCAGCCGGGTAAGAAAATTGTAATTCGCCCGTTACCTGGTTTACCGGTTGTCCGCGATTTGGTGGTAGACATGGGACAATTCTATGCGCAATATGAGAAAATCAAACCTTACCTGTTGAATAATGGGCAAAATCCGCCAGCTCGTGAGCATTTGCAGATGCCTGAGCAGCGCGAAAAACTCGACGGGCTGTATGAATGTATTCTCTGCGCATGTTGTTCAACCTCTTGTCCGTCTTTCTGGTGGAATCCCGATAAGTTTATCGGCCCGGCAGGCTTGTTAGCGGCATATCGTTTCCTGATCGATAGCCGTGATACCGAGACTGACGAGCGCCTCGACGGTTTGAGTGATGCATTCAGTGTATTCCGCTGTCACAGCATCATGAACTGCGTCAGTGTATGTCCGAAAGGGCTGAACCCGACGCGCGCCATCGGCCATATCAAGTCGATGTTATTGCAGCGTAATGCATAAACCGTAGGCCTGATAAGACGCGTAAGCGTCGCATCAGGCAACCAGAGCCGGATGCGGCGTGAACGCCTTATCCGGCCTACAAAAGAAATGCAGGAAATCTTTAAAAACTGCCCCTGACACTAAGACAGTTTTTAAAGGTTCCTTAGCGGACGCAGAAAACACGACAAGTCCGCAACAAGTGAACCCCGGCACGCACATCTGATATGAAATGTGCGTGGTAGTATCCACGGCGAAGTAAGCATAAAAAAGATGCTTAAGGGATCACGATGCAGAACAGCGCTTTGAAAGCCTGGTTGGACTCTTCTTACCTCTCTGGCGCAAACCAGAGCTGGATAGAACAGCTCTATGAAGACTTCTTAACCGATCCTGACTCGGTTGACGCTAACTGGCGTTCGACGTTCCAGCAGTTACCTGGTACGGGAGTCAAACCGGATCAATTCCACTCTCAAACGCGTGAATATTTCCGCCGCCTGGCGAAAGACGCTTCACGTTACTCTTCAACGATCTCCGACCCTGACACCAATGTGAAGCAGGTTAAAGTCCTGCAGCTCATTAACGCATACCGCTTCCGTGGTCACCAGCATGCGAATCTCGATCCGCTGGGACTGTGGCAGCAAGATAAAGTGGCCGATCTGGATCCTTCTTTCCACGATCTGACCGAAGCAGACTTCCAGGAGACCTTCAACGTCGGTTCATTTGCCAGCGGCAAAGAAACCATGAAACTCGGCGAGCTGCTGGAAGCTCTCAAGCAAACCTACTGTGGCCCGATTGGCGCCGAGTATATGCACATTACCAGCACCGAAGAAAAACGCTGGATCCAACAGCGTATCGAGTCTGGTCGCGCGACTTTCAATAGCGAAGAGAAAAAACGCTTCTTAAGCGAACTGACCGCCGCTGAAGGTCTTGAACGTTACCTCGGTGCAAAATTCCCTGGCGCAAAACGCTTCTCGCTGGAAGGCGGTGACGCGTTAATCCCGATGCTTAAAGAGATGATCCGCCACGCGGGCAACAGCGGCACCCGCGAAGTGGTTCTCGGGATGGCGCACCGTGGTCGTCTGAACGTGCTGGTGAACGTGCTGGGTAAAAAACCGCAAGACTTGTTCGACGAGTTTGCCGGTAAACATAAAGAACACCTCGGCACAGGCGACGTGAAATACCATATGGGCTTCTCGTCTGACTTCCAGACCGATGGCGGCCTGGTGCACCTGGCGCTGGCGTTTAACCCGTCTCACCTTGAGATTGTAAGCCCGGTCGTTATCGGTTCTGTTCGCGCTCGTCTGGACAGACTTGATGAGCCGAGCAGCAACAAAGTGCTGCCAATCACCATCCACGGTGACGCCGCAGTGACCGGACAGGGCGTAGTTCAGGAAACCCTGAACATGTCGAAAGCGCGTGGTTATGAAGTTGGCGGTACAGTACGTATCGTTATCAACAACCAGGTTGGCTTCACCACCTCTAACCCGCTGGATGCCCGTTCAACGCCGTACTGTACTGATATCGGTAAGATGGTTCAGGCACCGATTTTCCACGTTAACGCGGACGATCCGGAAGCCGTTGCCTTTGTGACCCGTCTGGCGCTCGATTTCCGTAACACCTTTAAACGTGATGTCTTCATCGACCTGGTGTGCTACCGCCGTCACGGCCACAACGAAGCCGACGAGCCGAGCGCAACCCAGCCGCTGATGTAATCAGAAAATCAAAAAACATCCAACGCCGCGCAAAATCTACGCTGACAAGCTGGAGCAGGAAAAAGTGGCGACGCTGGAAGATGCCACCGAGATGGTTAACCTGTACCGCGATGCGCTGGATGCTGGCGATTGCGTAGTGGCAGAGTGGCGTCCGATGAACATGCACTCTTTCACCTGGTCGCCGTACCTCAACCACGAATGGGACGAAGAGTACCCGAACAAAGTTGAGATGAAGCGCCTGCAGGAACTGGCTAAACGCATCAGCACGGTGCCGGAAGCCATTGAGATGCAGTCTCGCGTTGCCAAGATTTATGGCGATCGCCAGGCGATGGCAGCCGGTGAGAAACTGTTCGACTGGGGTGGCGCGGAAACCTCGCTTACGCCACGCTGGTTGATGAAGGCATTCCGGTTCGTCTGTCTGGTGAAGACTCCGGTCGCGGTACGTTCTTCCACCGCCACGCGGTGATCCATAACCAGTCTAACGGTTCCACTTACACGCCGCTGCAACATATCCATAACGGTCAGGGCGCGTTCCGTGTCTGGGACTCCGTACTGTCTGAAGAAGCCGTGCTGGCGTTTGAATATGGTTATGCCACCGCAGAACCACGCACCCTGACCATCTGGGAAGCGCAGTTCGGTGACTTCGCCAACGGCGCACAGGTGGTTATCGACCAGTTCATCTCCTCTGGCGAACAGAAATGGGGGCGGATGTGTGGTCTGGTGATGTTGCTGCCGCACGGTTACGAAGGGCAGGGGCCGGAGCACTCCTCCGCGCGTCTGGAACGTTATCTGCAACTTTGCGCTGAGCAAAACATGCAGGTGTGCGTACCGTCTACCCCGGCACAGGTTTACCACATGCTGCGTCGTCAGGCGCTACGCGGGATGCGTCGTCCGCTGGTCGTGATGTCGCCGAAATCCCTGCTGCGTCATCCGCTGGCGGTTTCCAGCCTCGAAGAACTGGCGAACGGCACCTTCCTGCCGGCCATCGGTGAAATCGACGAGCTTGATCCGAAGGGCGTGAAGCGCGTAGTGATGTGTTCTGGTAAGGTTTATTACGACCTGCTGGAACAACGTCGTAAAAACAATCAACACGATGTCGCCATTGTGCGTATCGAGCAACTCTACCCGTTCCCGCATAAAGCGATGCAGGAAGTGTTGCAGCAGTTTGCTCACGTCAAGGATTTTGTCTGGTGCCAGGAAGAGCCGCTCAACCAGGGCGCATGGTACTGCAGCCAGCATCATTTCCGTGAAGTGATTCCGTTTGGGGCTTCTCTGCGTTATGCAGGCCGCCCGGCCTCCGCCTCTCCGGCGGTAGGGTATATGTCCGTTCACCAGAAACAGCAACAAGATCTGGTTAATGACGCGCTGAACGTCGAATAAATAAAGGATACACAATGAGTAGCGTAGATATTCTGGTCCCTGACCTGCCTGAATCCGTAGCCGATGCCACCGTCGCAACCTGGCATAAAAAACCCGGCGACGCAGTCGTACGTGATGAAGTGCTGGTAGAAATCGAAACTGACAAAGTGGTACTGGAAGTACCGGCATCAGCAGACGGCATTCTGGATGCGGTTCTGGAAGATGAAGGTACAACGGTAACGTCTCGTCAGATCCTTGGTCGCCTGCGTGAAGGCAACAGTGCTGGTAAAGAAACCAGCGCCAAATCTGAAGAGAAAGCGTCCACTCCGGCGCAACGCCAGCAGGCGTCTCTGGAAGAGCAAAACAACGATGCGTTAAGCCCGGCGATCCGTCGCCTGCTGGCTGAACACAACCTCGACGCCAGCGCCATTAAAGGCACCGGTGTGGGTGGTCGTCTGACCCGTGAAGATGTGGAAAAACATCTGGCGAAAGCCCCGGCGAAAGAGTCTGCTCCGGCCGCGGCTGCTCCGGCGGCGCAACCGGCTCTGGCTGCACGTAGCGAAAAACGTGTCCCGATGACTCGCCTGCGTAAGCGTGTGGCAGAGCGTCTGCTGGAAGCGAAAAACTCCACCGCCATGCTGACCACGTTCAACGAAGTCAACATGAAGCCGATTATGGATCTGCGTAAGCAGTACGGTGAAGCGTTTGAAAAAACGTCACGGCATCCGCCTGGGCTTTATGTCCTTCTACGTGAAAGCGGTGGTTGAAGCCCTGAAACGTTACCCGGAAGTGAATGCTTCTATCGACGGCGATGATGTGGTTTACCACAACTATTTCGACGTCAGCATGGCGGTTTCTACGCCGCGCGGCCTGGTGACGCCGGTTCTGCGTGATGTCGATACCCTCGGCATGGCAGATATCGAGAAGAAAATCAAAGAGCTGGCAGTTAAAGGCCGTGACGGCAAGCTGACGGTTGAAGATCTGACCGGTGGTAACTTCACCATCACCAACGGTGGTGTGTTCGGTTCCCTGATGTCTACGCCGATCATCAACCCGCCGCAGAGCGCAATTCTGGGTATGCACGCTATCAAAGATCGTCCGATGGCGGTGAATGGTCAGGTTGAGATCCTGCCGATGATGTATCTGGCGCTGTCTTACGATCACCGTCTGATCGATGGTCGCGAATCCGTGGGCTTCCTGGTAACGATCAAAGAGTTGCTGGAAGATCCGACGCGTCTGCTGCTGGACGTGTAGTAGTTTAAGTTTCACCTGCACTGTAGACCGGATAAGACATTATCGCCTTCTCCGGCATTTGAAGCCTGATGCGACGCTTAACGCGTCTTATCAGGCCTACGGGGATCACCGATGTAGGTCGGATAAGGCGCTCGCGCCGCATCCGACAAGCGATGCCTGATGCGACGCTTACGCGTCTTATTAGGCCTACGGGTGACCGACAATGCCCGGAAGTGATACGAAATATTCGGTCTACGGTTTAAAAGATAACGATTACTGAAGGATGGACAGAACACATGAACTTACATGAATATCAGGCAAAACAACTGTTTGCCCGCTATGGCTTACCAGCACCGGTGGGTTATGCCTGTACTACTCCGCGCGAAGCAGAAGAAGCCGCTTCAAAAATCGGTGCCGGTCCGTGGGTAGTGAAATGTCAGGTTCACGCTGGTGGCCGCGGTAAAGCGGGCGGTGTGAAAGTTGTAAACAGCAAAGAAGACATCCGTGCTTTTGCAGAAAACTGGCTGGGCAAGCGTCTGGTAACGTATCAAACAGATGCCAATGGCCAACCGGTTAACCAGATTCTGGTTGAAGCAGCGACCGATATCGCTAAAGAGCTGTATCTCGGTGCCGTTGTAGACCGTAGTTCCCGTCGCGTGGTCTTTATGGCCTCCACCGAAGGCGGCGTGGAAATCGAAAAAGTGGCGGAAGAAACTCCGCACCTGATCCACAAAGTTGCGCTTGATCCGCTGACTGGCCCGATGCCGTATCAGGGTCGCGAGCTGGCGTTCAAACTGGGTCTGGAAGGTAAACTGGTTCAGCAGTTCACCAAAATCTTCATGGGTCTGGCGACCATTTTCCTGGAACGCGACCTGGCGCTGATCGAAATCAACCCGCTGGTCATCACCAAACAGGGCGATCTGATTTGCCTCGATGGCAAACTGGGCGCTGACGGCAACGCACTGTTCCGCCAGCCTGATCTGCGCGAAATGCGCGACCAGTCGCAGGAAGATCCGCGTGAAGCACAGGCTGCACAGTGGGAACTGAACTACGTTGCGCTGGACGGTAACATCGGTTGTATGGTTAACGGCGCAGGTCTGGCGATGGGTACGATGGACATCGTTAAACTGCACGGCGGCGAACCGGCTAACTTCCTTGATGTGGGCGGCGGTGCAACCAAAGAGCGCGTAACCGAAGCGTTCAAAATCATCCTCTCTGACGACAAAGTGAAAGCCGTTCTGGTTAACATCTTCGGCGGTATCGTTCGTTGCGACCTGATCGCTGACGGTATCATCGGCGCGGTAGCGGAAGTGGGTGTTAACGTACCGGTCGTGGTACGTCTGGAAGGTAACAACGCCGAACTCGGCGCGAAGAAACTGGCTGACAGCGGCCTGAATATTATTGCAGCAAAAGGTCTGACGGATGCAGCTCAGCAGGTTGTTGCCGCAGTGGAGGGGAAATAATGTCCATTTTAATTGATAAAAACACCAAGGTTATCTGCCAGGGCTTTACCGGTAGCCAGGGGACTTTCCACTCTGAACAGGCCATTGCATATGGCACTAAAATGGTTGGCGGCGTAACTCCAGGTAAAGGCGGTACTACCCATCTCGGCCTGCCGGTGTTCAACACTGTGCGTGAAGCTGTTGCTGCTACTGGCGCTACCGCTTCTGTTATCTACGTACCAGCACCGTTCTGCAAAGACTCCATTCTGGAAGCTATCGATGCAGGCATCAAACTGATTATCACCATCACTGAAGGCATCCCGACGCTGGATATGCTGACTGTGAAAGTGAAACTGGACGAAGCAGGCGTTCGTATGATCGGCCCGAACTGTCCGGGCGTAATCACTCCGGGTGAATGCAAAATCGGTATCCAGCCGGGTCACATTCACAAACCGGGTAAAGTGGGTATCGTTTCCCGTTCCGGTACATTGACCTATGAAGCGGTTAAACAGACCACGGATTACGGTTTCGGCCAGTCGACCTGTGTCGGTATCGGCGGCGACCCGATCCCTGGTTCTAACTTTATCGACATCCTCGAAATGTTCGAAAAAGATCCGCAGACCGAAGCGATCGTGATGATCGGTGAGATCGGCGGTAGCGCTGAAGAAGAAGCGGCTGCGTACATCAAAGAGCACGTTACCAAGCCAGTTGTGGGTTACATCGCTGGTGTGACTGCGCCGAAAGGCAAACGTATGGGCCACGCGGGTGCCATCATTGCCGGTGGTAAAGGGACTGCGGATGAGAAATTCGCTGCTCTGGAAGCCGCAGGCGTGAAAACCGTTCGCAGCCTGGCGGATATCGGTGAAGCACTGAAAACTGTTCTGAAATAAATATCTGTAATAAGAAATAGCCCTCGCCGCTTCCCTCTACAGGAATGGCGAAGGGCTGTCGGTTTCGACATGGTTGGCCATCTTATGATGGCCTTTTTTATGCCTTAAACGTTAACCACGGTCGAAATCTGACCGCATGTTGAATTAATCCGGCTGCTTGTTGGGCTTCGATAACCGGACCAATATCTTTATAAGCAGCTGGCGCTTCTTCAAGACGTCGTTCTTCGCGCAATGTGACGCATTGCCACGGCAGCGCTGACTCTTCAGTCGCGCGTGAGCGCATGGTCTGCCGACGCTGGCTGCGTCCTGCTCCGTGACTGCATGACCACAGCCACTGCGGGTTGCCGCAACCGACCGCAAGCCACGAATAATCGCCCATTGATCCGGGGATTAACGCCAGATCGCCCACGCGTGCCGGCGTTGCGCCTTTGCGATGAATATTCATTTCATGCTCGCGAAGGATGATGTTATGCGGCACATCCACCACCAGATGTGAATCATCCTGATGGAATAAATCGGCAAAACATACGCGAACCATTTCCGCAATGGTCACGCGATTTAACCACGCGTAACGCGCCGCCATTCCCATAGCCTGCAGGTATTCCTCCGCCAGCTCACCGCCCAGAGCATATAATCCGCTTTGTGGATGTTTATGCCCGGCGGGCTAGGCTGCACGGGCGCGATCCATCCAGCGTCGTCCGACGTAAAAGCCGACATCTCGCGATCCGCTATGGATCATCACCACGATATCGCCCATTTTCAGCCCTTGTTGCCAGGCCACATGGCGATCGACCACGCTATCAACCACCTGAAGTTCAATAAAATGATTACCTGAACCCGGCGTACCAAGACAAGGATCGCGGAGTAATGCGCGGTCCGTTGCCAGCAGGGCGGGTGGGGCATAACGCGAATGACTGTTATGCTCGTTCAGCCCAATGCAGCGATCAATCTCTTGCATCATCCGGGGGATATTCGTGCGTGTCCAGAGACCCGCTGATGGCAAGGCCGACACACAATTTGCCGGTCCGCCATCAAAAAGCGCGGTGAACGCTCGTGCGGATAACGGAACATCGCGCTCATTTTGCAGTAGCACTTGTGTTAACCGCTGAGTGATGACGTCTTTATGCGCTTCGGCTTGCTCAAGTGTTAATCCAGTCGTCAGCAGTCGCATGCCACAAGAAATATCGGTGCCGATGGCGGCGGGAATGACTAAATCCGGCGTTGAGGCCACCACTGCGCCAACGGGGACGCCATTGCCGGGGTGAAAATCTGGCGTCGCGCACGTCTGGCGTACATAACCTGGATGATCTGGTAGCTTCACTTCTGCAAAATCAAGAAGTTGTGTCACTGCTTTTTCTTCTAGCGGCAGTTCGTCCGGCAGCAGTATGTGGGCTCTGGCTCCTGATGGACGAGATAATGAAACAATATTGTTGGCGCGGGAAAGTTGGATCCCTTTGCGCAGAAAGGCTTTATCAAGCCTCGAAAGATGATGCATAACGCTGTCCTGAAATATAGACGTTAATCAACCCCCTGTATTGCGAGGGTAATTTTGTCTTTCCGGTCAGCAGCCAGCAAAAGGGAAAGAAAACGCGTGTAGTGTATTCAGCAATGACGATAAATACAAGATAAAAATACAGATTGCCAAAGAGGGTTGTTGTTATAAAGGTGGTGAATTATCGACACCCGATTGTAAAATATGAAAGATGATAACTCCCAGAATATATATTTTAAGAGTTATTTTTACGCCTGTTCTTACGGCGGTAACTATCCATTGCTTGCCGTTTTTTAATTATCAAAGTGGGATAAAAACAAATGGATTATTAATGATAATAAAACATATCGTTATGACGAGCAATGAAGATCTTATTTTAAATATCATTGTGTTATGCGTGCTGTATGGTGTCGGGTTACCTGTTGTTACGCTAATGTCTGGTTGTTATTAACGCATTTCTCCGGATAATTAAATTACAGACATCTTGCAATCTCATCATATTCATATGTTCAAATGAGAAAATATTTTGCCAACAATATCACTTTTTCCAAAAGTTAAATTAAGCATATTGAAATCGCATACAAAGCGTTGGCAGTTTTTTTTGAATTTACATTCATGGTGAATATCCCATAACAAATGAAATTCACCAAGTGAATTAATAATGCGAAATTATAAACGGGGATTATATAAACCGTTTCTGTATTCCTTCGCTCATTTTTTCTGGGCGATGACAGCATTTAATTTTATCCAGTAACAGGAGAAGATTCATGAGTAAGCCTTCAGACCCTCGTATTGATACCAGCCGCGTCATCCATGCGCCACAAGGAACTCAACTGCATTGCAAAAACTGGCAGATCGAAGCTGCCTATCGGATGTTGCAGAACAACCTTGATCCCGACGTAGCCGAAAATCCACAGCATCTGGTGGTATACGGTGGCATTGGCCGCGCGGCGCGTAACTGGGAATGTTTCGACCAGATCCTCGAATCGCTCAAAAATCTCGAGCCTGATGAGTCGCTGTTGGTACAGTCCGGTAAACCCGTGGGCGTGTTTAAAACTCATACTGACGCGCCCCGCGTGCTGATTGCCAACTCTAACCTGGTGCCGCAATGGGCCAACTGGGATCACTTCAATGAACTGGATCGCAAAGGTCTGTTCATGTACGGCCAGATGACCGCGGGCTCGTGGATCTACATCGGTAGTCAGGGCATTGTGCAGGGAACGTTCGAAACTTTTGTCGAAGCAGGTCGCCAGCACTACAACAATTCGCTAAGTGGAAAATGGATCCTGACCGCGGGGCTCGGTGGTATGGGCGGTGCACAACCGCTGGCGGCGACTCTGGCAGGGGCTTGTTCATTAAATATCGAGTGCCAGCAAAGTAGCATCGACTTCCGTCTGCGTACCCGTTATGTCGATAAACAAGCGAAAGATCTTGATGATGCACTGGCGCTGATTAAATACCACACCGAACGCAAAGAAGCCGTTTCTATCGCGCTGCTGGGCAATGCAGCGGAAATTGTTCCTGAGTTGGTGAAACGTGCGCATCAGGGAGCGATCAAACCGGATCTGGTGACCGACCAGACCTCCGCTCACGATCTGGTCTATGGTTACCTGCCAATGGGCTGGAGCGTAGAACAATGGCGTGCTGCACAGCAAGATCCACAACAGCACGCCAGACTGCAAAAAGAAGCGGCACAGAGTTGCGTGGCGCATGTTCAGGGGATGCTGGACTTCCAGGCGATGGGGATCCCGGTTGTCGATTATGGGAACAACATCCGCCAGGTGGCTTTCAACGAAGGTCTGCAAAATGCCTTCGATTTCCCGGGCTTCGTTCCTGCTTACATTCGTCCCATGTTTTGTGAAGGCAAAGGCCCGTTCCGTTGGGTGGCGCTGTCTGGTGACCCGGAAGATATCTATAAAACCGATGCCAAAATTAAAGAACTATTCCCCAATAACGTACTGACCCATCGCTGGCTGGATATGGCGCGTGAGCGTATCGCCTTCCAGGGGCTTCCTTCACGTATTTGCTGGCTGGGGCTTGGTGAGCGTCACCTGGCGGGGCTGGCATTCAACGAAATGGTGCGCAACGGTGAACTAAAAGCACCGATTGTGATTGGTCGCGATCATCTTGATACCGGTTCTGTCGCCAGCCCGAACCGCGAAACTGAAAGCATGCTCGATGGCAGTGACGCGGTTTCTGACTGGCCGTTGCTCAATGGTCTGCTCAATACCGCAGGTGGCGCAACGTGGGTGTCTCTGCATCATGGCGGCGGCGTCGGGATGGGGTATTCACAACACGCCGGGATGGTTATTGTTGCCGATGGTAGCGAAGAAGCCGAAAAACGTCTGGCGCGTGTGCTGGTGAATGACTGCGCTTCCGGGGTTATGCGTCATGCGGATGCGGGTTATGAGGCGGCAATTGAATGTGCCAAAAATTATGGTCTGAAATTGCCGATGATTCGCTAAATATTAACGCTGTTATTTAATATTTGCGCTAATACAGGCGGGAAGTTATCCGCCTGTATAACAATAATTATCAAAAATATTCATTACATCGTCGAGAGAAATATCTCTCGACCCTCTATTGCTGTTTCAAAAAATGACCTCTCATTTTGCAGGAGACTTTTTCATGGAATCAAGCAGCCCTATCCGCAGTAAAAAACCAGTATTAGAATCAAATACGATTAACGCCGTTCCTGAGTCCGCTCGCCACGGCGCGCCCTCCAGCCAGTTTACTTTATGGCTAAGTGCTAACTTACAAATTACCGCCGTGGTGGACGGCGCGTTAGCGATTATTTTTGGCTCTGAAGCCATGTCAGCAATTATTGGTTTATTAATCGGTAATATTATCGGCGGCGCGGTTATGGCATTGCACTCGTCACAGGGGGCAAAGCTGGGATTACCACAGATGATCTCCAGTCGTATCCGCTTTGGCGTCAAAGGAGCGGCGCTACCGTTACTGATGGTGATTATTATGTATCTCGGATTTGCCGCGACGGGTACGGTATTATCCGGTCAGGCGATTAACCGGATATTTGGTTTTGAGTCAGCATCGACCGGAATTATTATTTTCGGCATGCTTACCGCGATGATCGCATTGGTCGGTTATAAACTTATTCACGTCGTTGGCCGTGTTGCAGGGATATTAAGTATTCTGGGGTTTATTTACCTGGCCACTCAACTTAGCGGTCACTACGATGTGGCTGCGGCATTTGGTCAAAAGCCATTTAGCTTATCGGTGTTCTTATTAACGATTGCACTCTCAGCCGGATGGCAATTAACGTTTGCACCATACGCCTCTGATTATTCCCGCTATTTACCCTCTGATACACCAGCAAAATCAATCTTCTTTGCCACCTTTCTGGGTACCACGCTTGGCGCGCAATGTGCCATGACTTTTGGCGTTCTTGTTGCTGCTTGCGGTGCTAACTTCCTGAAAGATCAGGTTGGTTTTATGGGCGATTTAGCCGGACCAACGTTTGCCATTCTGATTTATACGGTGATTGTTTGCGGCAAACTGACGGTTAACTGTTTGAATGCCTACGGCGGCTTTATGTCGATTCTGGCGACCGTCAGCGCCTTTAACAATCGCAGCCAGGTTTCACAGCGTGTTCGTGCTGCCTACGTTGTGGGCTTCGTGCTGTTGTCGATGGTCGTCGCGCTGGCGGCAAGCGCAGACTTTTTGAATAATTTCAAAAACTTCGTTCTGCTGCTGTTGACGGTATTTGTGCCGTGGAGCGCTATCAATCTCATCGACTACTACTTCATCTCACAAGGTAAAACCGATATTCCGGCACTTTATACCCCGGAGGGACGCTATGGCGCGTATAACAAAACCGCGTTGGTTTGCTACGGAATTGGTGTGCTGGTGCAGATCCCCTTCCTGAATCAAAAACTGTATCAGGGACCCATTTCTGTACTGATGGGCGGGGCGGATATTTCCTGGATTATCGGCTTGTTAATGACTGCCGTTATTTATTACCCGTGGGCAAAACGTACTACCAGCGTTCCTGCCCAGACTATTTATCCCGAGTCGTAAAATGGAACCAATGCTGATATCTGCAATGGATAAGCCCTTGCAACCGTGGCGCAACGGCGGGGGTTTTACGCGACAACTGCATGCCTGGCCTGATGATGAAAACTGGCTGTTACGCATCAGTATGGCCAATGTCAGCCAGGACGGCCCTTTTTCGGCGTGGCCTGGCGTGGTACGTGGCCTCGCCATTCTCGATGGGGAAGGGGTGAGGCTGACGTTTGCCGATTCGATAATCAACCTGCAACGTCACGATCCCGCCTTAATTTTTCCCGGAGAAGCCATGCCAGATTGCCAGCTGCTGGGCGGTGCAGTTCGCGATCTCAATGTCATGGCGCGGGAAGGCGATACGGGGATGTTGCGGGTGCAAAGTGCCGTTGACTGGCTTCCTCCGTCACTTGCGCAAGCGGGCCTGTTCACGCTGTGTGAAGGGGAGTGGATAAGCGGCGAGAAAAGGGTGTTTGTCGCGGCAAATATGTTGTTATGGCTGGTTGCGCCTGATGGCAAGCCCTGGCGTTTCGTACCACGGAAAAAAGTCTCCGTCGGTGAGCTGGCGGGCTGGTGGCTTTATTATCTACGAGGGGAAAAATCCTTATGAGTGCATTAACGCTCTGGCGAAATACCACGCTGGCGACGCTTTCCGCTAACGATTGGGGAGTGATTGAAAATGGTGCAGTAATCAGCCGTGGCGACACTATTGTCTGGCTTGGCAAGGCCACGCAGATCCCTCGCGAACTGACGGCTGACATTACAGAGGAACACGACCTGCAGGGTAAGTTGCTGACCCCCGGTATGGTGGATTGCCATACGCATCTGGTGTATGGCGGCCAGCGGGCGAATGAGTTTGAGATGCGGCTGCAAGGCGTGGCTTATGAAGATATCGCCAAAGCGGGCGGCGGGATCTTATCTACCGTCAATGCCACGCGGGCGGCCAGCGAAACACAACTGTTTGAACTGGCGGCGCAGCGACTACAAAACTGGTTGCGTGAAGGCGTCAGTACGCTGGAAATAAAATCCGGTTATGGCTTGACGCTGGAAGATGAAGCGCGCTGTTTGCGCGTTATCCGCCGCTTACAGGAATCTACAGGATTACGTATTCAGTCTACGTTTCTTGGGGCGCACAGCTTGCCGCCAGAGTTTGCTGGGCGCAGTGATGATTACATTACGGCGCTTTGCGACTGGATGGGCGTCTTACATGAACAGGGGCTGATTGATGCGGTTGACGCTTTTTGTGAAAACATCGCCTTTAGCCCAGACCAGGTACGGCGCGTTTTCAGTAAAGCGCAACACTATGGATTGCCTGTAAAACTGCATGCCGAACAGCTTTCTGACCAGCAAGGCGCTGCGCTGGCGGCGGCGTTTTCTGCACTCTCCTGCGATCATCTGGAATACCTTAGCGAGTCGGGGATCGCCGCCATGAAAATGGCTGGAACGGTGGCGGTACTGCTCCCCGGTGCTTATTACTTCCTGCGCGAAACCCATCTGCCGCCGATTGCCGCTTTGCGGGCAGCGGGCGTGCCGATTGCTATCTCCACGGACCATAACCCCGGAACGTCTCCCAATATGTCATTGCCATTGATGATCAATATGGCCTGTACGCTGTTTCGCATGACGCCGCTGGAAGCCGTTCAGGGCGTTATGCGTAATGCGGCAAAGGCACTTGGACTTATTGACCGGGGTGAACTTGCACCGGGATTACGGGCGGATATGGCGGTCTGGGATCTTAACCATCCACGTGAACTGGCTTACTGGTTTGGGCATCAGCCTTGCCAGGGGCTTATTGTCGGCGGAAAAAGGAGTTGGTAATGAAGCAAACATTATTGCCGTGGAGTGGGCGTGTTGACTCGCAGGAAATCGGCATCAGTACTCGCTGGCATCAGCATGTGCAACCGTTTAGTGAACAAAGCCACGGCGGTTGTTCGCTGATTGGTTTTGCCGTGGATGACGGGGTGCAACGTAATGGTGGGCGAGCGGGTGCAGCAGGCGGACCGGGCGCGTTGCGCAGCATGTTGGGCAATATGCCAGTGCACTGTGAAGGCGCTATTTTCGATATGGGCGATGTACAAAGCGAGGACCACGCGCTGGAATCCGCACAAAATCGTCTGGCGGCCAACGTATCTACAGCCATTGCGCGCGGCAGTTTACCGGTGGTTCTGGGTGGCGGTCATGAAGTGGCGTGGGGAACATTTCAGGGGATTATGCAGTCGCGTCCTGATATTCAGCGGTTACTGATTGTGAACCTTGATGCGCATTTTGATTTACGGATGGCGGAAAAAGCCAATTCAGGTACGCCGTTTCGTCAGATGCAAGAGTGGAACGCGCAGCATGGCAAACCGTTTAATTATCGCGTGCTGGGAATAAGTCGTTTTGCCAATACTCAGGCGTTATTTGAGCGCGCTGATTGTCTCGGTGTGCGTTATTGGCTGGAAGAATCTCTGCAATTTGAACGTGGTTTGCATGAGGTCGCTAATGCGATCTCTGCAGATATTCAGGCGTGTGACGCCATTTATTTAACGATTTGTCTCGATGTTTTACCCGGTTATCAGGCGCCCGGTGTTTCTGCGCCATCACCGCTAGGCGTGCCGTTAAATATTACTGAAGCCATTGTGAATTTAATCGCCGGTAGCGAGAAGTTGATTGCTGCGGATATTGCCGAACTTAACCCGGACCTGGACCGCGATAATTTAACCGCGAAAGTTGCCGCTCGCCTGGTGACCAGTATTGTCCGGCGGGGGAAAACAGATAGAACAAATTAAAACGTTGTCGCAGTAACCCGTTGTTAAACTCATCATGATAAGGAAACACAATGAAAGGATTGATACGAAGAGTCACTGTCACCGTTGTGCTCTGGAGCGTTTGCTCCATCGCGATGGCGAAATCAACCATTACTCTGGATGGCGAACATCTTTCCATTGACCAGGCCTGGTCAATTGCGTTAGGTGATAACGACGTCAAAATCGCGCTGAAAGCTCTGGACAGAATGGAAAAAAAGTTATGATCTGGTGATGACCGCCGCACATTCTGGAACACCCGTTTATGGTTTAACCGTAGGTGTGGGGCTAAATAAAGACCAGCCGATATTTGATGCCAAAGGAAATTTAACGCCTGAGGTGATTGACGCGTCGAAAAAATTTAATGCTGCCGCGCTGCGCGCCCATTCTGCGGGCGTTGGTCCGATGTTACCGGATTATCTGGCACGCCTTTCAATGGTATTACGTTTAAATACTATGCTGCATGGGCAAACCGGCGCGCAGCCTTATATTGCCGAGTTGTATGCCGAATTTATTAACCGCGGCGTTACACCGTTAATTCCGGCGCGGGGAAGCATCGGCGCAGCGGATATTATGCTCGCTTCGCACGTTGGTCTGGTGATGATGGGGGAATGGAAAGCCCGAGTAAATGGCGTGCAAATGAGCGGTGGTGACGCGCTGGCGAAAGTGGGACTTAAGCCACTGGTGCCGCAGGGTAAAGATATGCTGGCGATTTTGTCGAACAACAGCGTCGGGACAGCCTACGCGATCGAAGCAGTTCGTTCGGCACGTCAGTTGTTGAATGTCAGCCCGGTGGTTTTCGCTATGAGTCTGGAAGCGTTGAATGGTAACGTCGCACCGGTACTGCCGCAGTCAATTGCCGTGCGTCCTTTCCCGCAGTTGGCTGACTCTGCAAAAGAGATTCGCGATGCGTTAAACGGTTCATATTTATGGCATAAAGATGACAAACGTGCATTGCAAGATCCGTTATCGTTCAGAACTACGGTATATACCATTGCTGAATCAGTACGCGCTTTGCATGATGCTGAAGAGGTCATAACCGTACAAATCAACAGTTCCGATGACAACCCAGCAACAGTGCTGAATGCTGACAAGGCGTATCAGGACTCCAGTCAGGTCGCGCAATATTTTGTTAAAGATGGCGCAGTCAGCGGCGGGATCTTCCCGACGGCGAACTTCGAATCGTTACCTGTTGCGCTTGCCACTCAGCGTCTGACCGTGGCGCTGGTACATGTTTCGCATAACAGTATGCGTCGCTCGCTGCACCTGGAAGATGAGCACTTTACCGGTTTAACGCGCTTCCTGTCGGCACCCGGTAATAAAGGTCACGGCTTCGGTTCGCTGCATATTCCGTTTGTCGCGCTGCATGCGGAAAACGTCGATCTCGCCAATCCTGTTTCTTTCGATATTCAACCGGTTGCCGGAGGTATAGAAGATACCGGCGCCAATAATGACCACGCGGCCAGAAGATTGAAACAGGTTGTCGATAATCTGAACGTGATTTATGGCATTGAACTGATGCATTCCGCACAGGCTCTCGATTTACGGTTGCAGGCCAATCCACAACTGGCATTAGGGAAATCCACCAAAGCAATGTTTACCGAATACAGAAAAGTCGTGCCGTTTGTCGACCAGGATCGGGTCTTTACCCCAGATATTGCAGCTTCGCAAAAATTCTTAGAAGGATATGCTATAAATCAAAAATAAAATTTTTGTTGATTGTTTATCATAATATCCATAGATATGATGATTGCTATCAATTTAATAATCTTCACTTAACCTGAATCATAATAATCCGAAGGGCGTTTTTGCTTTTCGGATTATTATTATCTGATTGAGACAATTGTCACGCCGGGCTTGCTGGGTTATAAATATCGATCATGATTTTTATAAAATATCTATTGCTGCTTTGGTTGCCATTACTTAGCAATAAGTAATGGTTTTTTGATAGTTTAAACTATTTTTAAGGGACGGCATTATGAGAGGAAAAATACCCAAAACGGAACTGTTGGTAACTTTTGAGGTAGTCGCACGCCATGAAAGTTATACCAGAGCGGCAGAGGAGTTAGCGTTAACCCAAAGCGCAGTATTCAGGCAAGTTAGTGCACTGGAAGATTTTTTACATATATCATTATTTGCGCATTCTAAAAAAAGAATATTTCTTAATGATGCCGGAAAGCATTATCTGGGCATTGTTAAAGAAACATTGAATAAGCTTGAACGTGACACAAATACTATCATGACCTGGCAACCTACGGTTCAGGTTATTGAGCTTGCTGTCAATCCTACTTTCAGTACGCACTGGTTGATCCCCAATTTACGTGAGTTCAATAAATTGTATCCCGATATAATTGTCAATATTCACTCATTAGCTAATAACGGGGATTTTCTTAATCGGGAATACGATGCCGTCATTATGCGCGAAAATTTCTGTGCGCCCTGGTCGGAGGTAGAATATCTCTTTGAGGAAGAGATCCTGCCGGTATGCAGCGGCAGTTTACTTTCACTTCCTGACCAAAAACTGTCTGTTGCAGAGCTATTAAGTGAGCTACCACTGCTGCATCAAAGCACCCGTATTACTGGCTGGGAAGAGTGGTTTGCATTGTCTGGCGTTATCAGTCCGTTGGTGAATAACGGGCCACGTTTTGATTTACTTTCAATGCTGATTGCCGCCGTGCGATCTAATCTCGGCGTGGCGCTGTTGCCCCGGTTTGCAATTCAACACGATTTAGATAGCGGTGACATGGTGATTCCGTGTGATGTGCCTATTCGTACCGGCAATCGCTTTATTATGACGTGGCGGGAAGAGAAGGCTGATTATCCGCACTTGCAACTCTTTCGTGAGTGGTTGCTGGCAAAATCGGTCGTACCGGAGGAGATGTAAAACCTGCGCCTGGCGAGATGCCAGGCGCAGTCATTACCAGTCGATACCAGGCTGTGCCTGAATACCGTTATCAAAAGCATGCTTGACGGGGCGGATTTCGCTTACCGTATCCGCCATTTTTACTATCTCACTATGGCAGCCGCGTCCGGTGACAATGACGTTTTGCTGCGCCGGGCGATTTTGTAGCGAAGCGATCACTTCTTCGGTATCCAGATAATGGTAAGCCAGCATGTAGGTCAGCTCATCGAGCACCACTAAATCGTAACGGTCATCAGCCAGCATCCGCTTGCATTCAGACCAGACCTCTTTCGCCGCGTCGATATCCGCTTGCCGATTCTGTGTCTCCCAAGTAAAACCTGTTCCCATAATATGAAATTCAACGCCCAGTGGATGGAGAAGGTTATATTCGCCGTTGTCCCACTGTCCCTTGATGAACTGCGCAACGCCAACCGTTTTGCCATGACCTACGGCGCGCGTCACGGTACCAAAAGCGGCGGTGGATTTTCCTTTTCCGTTACCAGTGAAAACAATCAATATTCCTTTTTTCTCCGTCGCCGCCGCGATGCGTGTGTCGACCTGTTCTTTCAGTTTCTGCTGGCGCTGAATATGCCGTTCAGTTGAAATTCGCGCTTCCATTCACTTTCCTTAATGCCCGGCGGGGCAATTGGCGCAACGGTGCTGCTGCTCAAACTGACTAAAGAAATTATTGCCTTTATCATCCACCAGAATGAACGCGGGCAAGTTTTCAACCTCCATCATCCACACTGCTTCCATGCCCAACTCCGGATATTCCAGGCAATGCAGGCTTTTGACATATTCTTGTGCCAGTAACGCCGCCGCACCGCCGATACTTCCCAGATTAAAGCCACCATGTTTGTGACAGGCATCGGTAACCTGCTGGCTGCGGTTGCCTTTCGATAACATCACCAGACTGCCGCCAGCCGCCTGGAAGGCGTCGACATAACCGTCCATTCGACCGCCCGTGGTGGGCCCAAGAGAACCACAGGCCATATTTTCCGGTGTTTTCGCGGGGCCAGCGTAATAGACAATATGATGTTTCAGGTAATCCGGCATCGGTTCGCCGTTATCCAGTCGTTCTTTTATTTTGGCGTGGGCGATATCACGCGCCACTACGATGGGGCCGCTTAACGACACACGGGTGCCGATCGGTAAGGTGGCGAGATCCTGCATTACCTCACGCAATGGACGAGTTAGATCAATCTGTACGTTATGCGTGTGATTGTCTTCCCGCATTGAGGCTGGAATATATTGCCCCGGATTATGTTCGAGTTTTTCCAGCCAGATGCCGTGCTTGTTAATTTTGGCTTTAATATTACGATCGGCGGAACAGGAGAGTGCCATAGCGATCGGGCAGGAGCCGCCGTGGCGCGGTAGACGAATAACACGAATATCATGAGCGAAATATTTGCCACCAAACTGAGCACCAATACCAAATTGTTGGCTGGCGTCGAGCAAGGTTTTTTCCAGTTCAACATCGCGGAAGGCTTGTCCCTGCTCGTTTCCGCTGGTGGGCAGATTATCGTAGTATTTTGTCGACGCTAGTTTGGCGACTTTTAACGCCTGATCGGCAGAAAGTCCCCCGACGACAAAGGCGATGTGGTAGGGCGGACAGGCGGCAGTTCCCAGCGATTTCATTTTTTCGATTAAAAACGCAGTCAGTTTTTCTGGTTGCAGGAGAGATTTAGTTTCCTGGTAAAGCGCAGCTTTATTGGCGGAGCCACCCCCTTTATTGACACACAGAAAATGGTACTCGTCGCCGGGGACGGCGCTGATATCAATCTGCGCCGGAAGATTGGTTTGTGTATTGACTTCGGTATACATATCCAGTGGCGCATTTTGTGAAAAGCGCAGATTATTTTCCTGGAAAGTGGTGTAAATACCTTTGCTTAAGGCTTCGGCGTCATTGCCCCCGGTCCAGATGTGTTGCCCTTTACTGGCGACAATGGTGGCGGTGCCGGTGTCCTGGCAGTTGGGTAATATCCCTTTTGCCGAGACTTCGGCATTGCGCAGTAGCTGCAAGGCCACATATCTGTCATTACTGCTGGCCTGCGGATCGTTCAGAATGCTGGCGACTTGTTGCAGGTGAACGGGACGTAAGAAAAAAGAGGCTTCATAAAATGCCTCCCGGGCAAGCAACGTTAATGCTTCCGGAGCGACTTTTATCACTTCTTCGCCGTCTATTTCCGTTACTGTAATATATTTATCGCTGATTAATTTATATTCCGTTGCGTCTTTATATTGTAAAAACGGTTCTTGCCAGATAAATGGTTTGGACATGATGTGTTCTCACATTGTGGTTATTTTTACCGAATAATAAGGCGGTCTTTTTTCAAGCAGAGACTGGATGAGTTATATCACGTTATCATTCGGTATTAGCTTAAGTATTTTTTGTTTAATTACGTGTGGTTGTTGTATGATTTTTAGGGGAACGTAGGCCACCAGTTATTCCAGTTGTGATAATGCTGGCAGCTTCGTAAGCTATTTTATTGATATGTTTAGATAAATGTACCTGACATAAAGAAATCTGTGCAGGTACATTTATGGGGTTGATAATCTAAACAGTATTAATTATTAAATGTCAAAATGAATGCTTAATAAAGGTGCGTGCTGCTGCGCACCATAAACATCATTATCGCCCACATTCCCGGAGATAATATCTCGTGGCATGACGATTTTTACTGCATTAGAAGGATCAAACCAGACAATACGATGAATAAAGTCAGGTTCAACATGATATAAGCGCGCAATCAGCTCTGGAGTTAATTGCCCTGATGATTTAACTCGCTCATAGTTTTCTTTCGTTTTAAATAAAATATCTAAAACCAGTTCGTAGGGTCCGGCATTTTTCGAACGAATGACTTGCGCCAGTGAGACAATTGACTGTTTCATGCCTGAACTCCTTCTGGCGTCACCTGTTCAATATGGAAATCAAAGCGCAGTGCGTCGTTGGCTTCAATCAGGTGATAGATAGAAAACTCGTATACGGGTCCGCTCTGGATATCAGAAGGGGAGAACGGGAACGCCAGGTTGCCCGCAGTGGCGATGCGATTTTCATAACCGTAGTGCAGCATAGTGGAGCGCACCAGTGAACAAACACTGTTGGCGATTTCTTGCGTCGGCGCGACCACATCCAGGACGATCCCCAGTTCATGTCCGGCAGTTTCCATGGGCTCGTGGTCGCCCATGACACCATTTTTACCGTACAGGTGGAATGTCATTCGAATGCTGTCATCGGTCAGCGACAGGTTGCGCGTTACGCTGGCTTTGACATCTTCAATGATTTTGTCGATCCCGGCGATCATAATTGGGTCGCGAGTGCCTGCGATGGTCAGGCAGCGGAAGCCCACCTGCCGCGCACCTTCCAGTTTCAGGGCATATGGCGTTTCTTCATGCTTAGAACCGCTGACATAAACTTCACCGTCGTTCACGGCTTTGAAGGTGCAGCCTTTCAGATTCAGAACACCACCTGGTCCCGGCAGGAAGTACGGGTCCGATTTCTCATATAGCGTATGCGCGGCTGCGGATGTTTCGGTGAATTTACGCTGCGGATTGAACGTCTTCAGCGTGAAGCCATTATCGTCGATGATGCCCATCGCACAGTCAGAGCCGGAGCCTGGCGTCGCGGCAATTGCTGCACATTCGAGAATTTTCCCACAGTGCAGCGCCAGCCCTTCGTCAAAGCCTTGCATGATGGGGAGCGCGGCAAAGCAGGCCGGATCATAAGCCCGGCCGCCCAGCACCACCTGTGCGCCTTCTTTCAGCGCCCGCTGGAAGGGCTCGATGCCCATTTGCGCGACGATGTAGGTACTTTCGTCAATCGCGTCGTGCGTTAACGGCGGGACAAAATCCAGCGCCGTGATTTTGCCGTTATCCAGAGCCTGGTGGACGATGGCTTTGTCAACGTCCGCCGGGATCAGCGCCATCGAAAACGAAAGTTTTTCCTCTTGCGCAATCTCGTGAATAATTTGACGACACCACTCCAAATGCGGGGCAGCGCCAGAACCACCGGCCGTCCCGATCACCACTGGAATATTATTTTGCACGCCTGCGGTTATCATATAACGCAGGTCGCGTTTAACTCCCGCGCGGTCGGTAAAGGGCTTACCCGCCCCCAGATAGTGCGGGCCAGGATCGGAAGAACCGGCATCAACGGCGATCAGATCGGGAGATTCCGCCATCGCTTTGCGGAAGCTCTCTTCAGGGAAGCCGTAACCGAGGATCGCAGTAGGTGATAAGACTTTAAAAGAACGAGCCATCTGTTAATCCTTAGCCAGCATCAGCGCGATAGTACGATTCATTTCGTTGAACACGATGTCGAGGCCTTCGTCAAACCCCATCCCCGGTTTTACCAGCATCCGCATGGGACGCGCGGCAAGAGCTACGTGGACACAAGTTCGGGCGCTGACATCGGTTTCGTTACAGGTGCCACCCTGATAAGCTTCCATTCCGTGGCTGTTGCAGTACAGAACCGCATCGACGATGTTGTGAATACTGCCCAGATCAGGCGTTTTGATTTGCACCATGTGGCAACTGGCTGCATCAGTGAAATCAACGATATCCTGGTAGGTGTTACACCATTCGTCGGCGACAATTTTCACGCCGGAACCGAGGCGCGTCAGCTCTTTGGTGATGGCAGTCAACAGGCGAATTTGGTCAGGTTTGTTACCGGCATCGACCGGACCTTCAATGTACAGCGGCAGACCTTGTGTTTCTTCTTCCAGGCTGGCGATGTATTGCGCGCAGCGAACGGGATCCATGTCGAAGATCAGACCGATGGTGCCGTATACATCGATGTGTAGGGTAGGGTGGTAGCGAGCGCTGGTACGTTTGCTCAGAATGCGATCTGACAGCCAGCGGATATATTCGCGCAGTTTTTCGCCCTTAAAGCCCAGCTTCTCTTCGACGTTATTAATCAGTGCATGGGGCAGTACGTCGATCCCTTTAAGGATCATCTTATCGACGGCGATATACCGATCGTCGCCGCTCTGGCCAAATAAAGGAATGGATTTTGCCACGCGCGGTAACTGCCATTCATCGCAAACGACTTCAGTTTTCAGACGGCCCGTTGCCAGCGCGGTAGCGTCAAGCAACGCCTGCGATAATCCATAGCGCACGGCGGTATGCAGCAAGTTGCCATCAATACGCAGCTTGTCGAAAAAACGGGCATTCGGCACAAACGCATCCACATCGCGGCCTTCCAGTAACGGTTTGATATGGTCATTAAGGAACGGAATAAAATGCTCGGCGAGGAACAGCGGATCGCGACCGCCTGCCCCGGAGTACTGTACCGCAGCACAGTCACCAACCGCGACCGCGCCATTTTCCAGAATCAACTGAACTGAAACGCACTCCCCAGCCTGACGTACTGCGCTAAAACCAGACGTAACCGGCTCCCCGGTATAAAAAAATCCGTCGTGGCCCGCTCCGTTTTTTATCGCCTGCTGGTCATCGAAATAGAATGAGGAGTAGCCAGCGGTGAACAGGGCCTGTTTTATTTTCATTATGGTCTTCCTATTAATTTACTGTGGGATACAGCATTGATGTCATCTACAACCATCTGGAATGTCGGTTGGCGTCCTTCAAAGCGTGCGCGTTCGGCAACATAATCGTGGTGAAGGTCGAGAATGTCTTTTGGCAACGGAACGGCGCCGGCTTCCAGCACGCGTATCGCGCCGGTGTTGTCACGGACCGGAAGAATTTTGCCCGCGTTGCAGGCAGCTGGCGCAAACGGCACATCCAGTACGCCCGCTTCAAATGCCAGCACCGTACCGCGCGCGATATCCCCATTCCCCAGTTCGAACACTTTATTCAGCACGGCGCGAACTTCACTCTTAATCAGCTCAACTTCCAGTTCCACCGCAGGACACGGTGGGAATTTCTGATCGCTAACCATATTGAGCATTTGGCGGGAGGCTTTCAGTCCCTGCACGTTGGCGGCAGCGGTAGGGATGCCCCAGGCTTCATGCGGACTCTTGGTGATCACTTTGGTTGCGCCCGACATTCCGGCAACCGCCGCGCCCCAGGAGATAATCGCGAATGCTTTTGACTCGTCTTCCGGAAAACCGCCCATCCACTGGTGGAACACCGTACTTAATTCGTACTCTGCATAGCCATGATTCTGGAAGTATTCGTGAGCGAGTTCCCGCAGAGACTGGATCGCCGCAATATCTTGCGTCAGGCTTCCGACCTGACCATAACCGACGGTGATAGATTTCACGCCCTGTTCCAGTGCCAGCAAGCCTTCGATTATCGCAATAGAGTGCGAGATAAACGGTGGAATCAAGGTACCTGTAAGCGGGCCAAACGGTTCGCGGTTGATGCGAATTCCGTGCTCTTCATACAGCCCCATTAAACGGTCGCAGTACTGCCAGTCGCGGATCGATTTTTCCAGCGTTACGCGTTTGGCATACGGAATATTGTAGGAAATGCCGCCGCCTTCATAGCTGGTGAAGCCGCTGGCCATTGAGATTTCAGCCAGCAGCCGCGCATCTGGTGTGCCATGGCGGATCTGTAGCGGTTTTTGCAAGGTTTCGGTCAGACGACGGCATGCGGCGACGCCGTGGTTAACCACCGGTAAACCGTTCAGTTTAGAGGTTCCGGCTTCGATGGATTTTTTAATCCCTACCGCGGCTTCTTCGTAACGATTCAGACGGGTATAGGCATCGATGGTGCTCGGTAGCAAATCGCACTCATCTTGCAGTGTTTTCAGTAGTTCGATGTGCTCGTCCATCAACGCCACGCCTGCGCGCGGTTGGCTAAGCGTTTTACCTTCCAGGTCTGCTTTCAGTAGGGCAAGGGAGAAGCGTTTGTGATCAGGAATAGTTTGTTGATATTTAACGCCATCTTCGAAGTTTTCAACATCCTTGCCAGTTTCCCAGGTTTTCAGTACCTGTTGCCGCTCGGTCATGAATTCGTCATGGGTTAATTTCTTATTTCGAAGTTCCATTGATTGCTACCTTAATTGTTATAGGGTTAAGCATTGAATACTGGTACGCGCGGCGGCCTGCGGATCGACTCTGGCGACGTTTGCCAGCAGTGGAAATAGCCCCCGTGAATCGCGGTAATATTCAAATTCGGTCGGTAAGAGAATGCGTTTGCCGTCGTCGTTTAACTCGCGGTATTTCAACCAACGATGAATATCAAACTGGCTGGCGCGCGACAGCCATCCACCGGAACCAACGACTTTGCGCACGGTGGTCAGGTCACGTCCCATCTGTAAATCGACATTGCCGACGCAGGTGCAGACCTCTTTTTTGGTGCCGGCATGACGTTCAGTGGCGTAACCTACGCACAGCCCAGCCAGCACAGTATCGAAATATTTTTCTTCTGCGTTAGTGGGTAAATGGTCGGGATGTGCAACCAAATGACGGAGATAATGATAAAAAGCGTCCTGCTGCGTGGGGTGCTGAGAAAAGATCACATTAACTAAGTCTTTTGCACTTTCACCAACCACCATTGCTGAGACGCGCATTCCCAGATCGCCTTCAACGGTCCGTTTTACGAAGGGTTCCGGTACGCCGTGTAAAACGGTGTCGGGTGAGAGATTATTGGCACAGGCAGAATACATATCGGTGGTTGCGCCGCCCATGTCGATCAGCATGAACTCTTTCCAACTGCTATCGACATTACTGATTGCCTTAACCAGTTCAAAAACTGTCCACGGCGTTGGCATCGGCTCTTCGCCCGTTTCATCAACAATGACATCCAGCCCTTTTCCTTTAACAATGCGTTTGAGGAAAATGTCGCAGATGGCCTGTCGCGCGGCGAAAGGGGAGGGATTTTCAAGGTCAGGCAGAACGTTATCGACGATAGTCAGATCTTTATGCCCGAGGATGTCCTGTATATTGTCCTGAATGTCCCTGTTTCCGGCATAAATAATGGCGCAATCGAGTTTTGATTCCGCCAGCACACGGGCGTTATTTAGCCCGTAACTCTCTTCTCCGCCGTCGGTGCCGCCCGTGAACAAGAGGATATCGGGTGGTGACTCTTCCAGCGCCTGAATATCACGGCGGTTCAGCTTGTAGGCGTAATGCTGCGCAATTTTAGCGCCAGCAGAGTGAGCGGTTACTTTCGCGGATTCCAGGGTAATAGAAGGCACTAATCCCATTGCGGCAACCGCCAGTCCACCTTTGGCTGAAGAGGAGTACTTCAATGCGACTTTCGCCGTTTTTTTAACAGGGGGAGGGCGTTATCGATGTTTAACACCTGATTCAGGCTTGAGAAAAAACCATCGGCCAGATGATGCGTGGTGGTTGGGGTCAGAACGTGGTTAACCAGCGTTAACGCGTCCCCCTCCCGGGTAAAGAGGGCAGCTTTGGTCCACGTCGATCCAATATCGACAGAGACGATTTGCATCAGATGGCCTCTTCGAAAATACGTGTTTCAACACCATGACGCTGGTTGATATCGTTGGCCATCAGCTGGCAGACATCTTCTAAGTCATGGCTGGGGGCGAAGACGCGGTCAAAACCCATCTCTTTGAATTTGATTTGCACGTCAGCGAAGTCATGTTTACCCACCACCAGGTTACCGCCTACATAGAGCAGAATGTCGCCCAGCCCACGTTCGATGCAGCGTTCACGCATACCCAGACAGTCGATATCCCCATGCCCATAGATAGAGGAAACCACTATCGCGTCAGCGCCAGTTTCAATGGCAGCATCAATATATTCATCCTGGCTGACCATTACGCCCAGGTTTATGACTCTGAAGTCATGAGAAGTAAAAACGCGATCCAGAACTTTATTGCCAACTGCATGGCAGTCGGCACCAATAACGCCAAGCACTAGTGTTGCTTTCTTCATGGGTAATCCTTTGTAAGACAGAGAGTAAAATAAGTTACACACGTCGTATTTATGGCCGTTTTCTGTGGCACATGATTAATAACACTGGAGTGTCTGTGTCCTGTCGTCAGGTTGCAATTGATCTATTTTCAAAATATCTTTCGAAAAATGCTTGTTTATGTGGTTGCTTTAAATATGACGGTTATTTCAATAGGTTACGTATATGATTGTTATTGATTTTAATTTTTCAAATTATATTGATTTAATGTATTGATATATTTGTGATCAACATCTGATTTGCATTTTTTTAAGAGGGGGACTGGTTATAAAAGTAGTTCATAAAGTTTGGTGCGCATTATTAATGCAATTTACAGCCGTCTTAACATGAAATTGTAACGGTAATGTTTAAAGTAACAAATGGTTAATAACTCATTTGGGGTTGTGCTATTCATTGGACCTAATTAATCACTTCTACTCAAATGATTATTCTTGAGCAGTGGAACGTATTACTTAGAGTGGGCGGGTGTTCAATAACGTCCAGATATAATACCGTTTCATTGTCTCGTCTTGCTGCTGGGGTAATAAAGATAATTTACATATACCAACGCAGGATAAACTTAGTTATTGAATCTCATGTTGTTTGATGTTGGCTTACTGAGCCGTTCATTGAATATAAAAAGGGGAAAAATACTTATATCAGATGCAATTTAGCTTAAAAGCTCTCTTTCCCCTCCTCCTGCATTCTACAAATCCATCCTTCAACGTGATTATTAGCAAAGCAACAATAACATTCCGGGGTAAAGATGGGTGCTCATAAAGACAACAATCAATTAACTTTGATAAAAATATGTTATGTAAAATGACAACAAATTGGCTAATCTAATCAATTAGTCTTATAAAAAGTGGGTAAGGCGGTTCTGTTAAATAAAATACTGGTTTTTTATCTATGCATTTCCATAGTGGTAATTTTACTGCGCTATTTAGTTACAATAAATTAACAATAAAATTACCAATGATCTATAGATTATACATGATTAACATATCTGGTTGATTTTGATATAAATCAATTTTTAATTCTTGAAAAAAAATCTGCAAAACGCGATAAATTGTCGTAGATCAAATTGGTGGGATAGTGACAATTTCACTATAAATTGATCACTGTCGAAAAATGCAAATTTGCTCAATAAAAACCTGTTTATTGTAAGGATTTTGCGGCGTAATATAATTACGGGATCAATTTGGTTTATTCATTAACATATTTGTAACTTTTTTATCATTGTCTTTCCTCTTTTGATGAAATGGCAACGATAGGGGCGAGCAAATAATTTTGTATTGGGGCATGCGTGTGACCCTTTCTAACGGGGTTCACTCTCGGAGTCTTCATGCGATGAGCAAGGAGTCATGATGTTAGATATAGTCGAACTGTCGCGCTTACAGTTTGCCTTGACCGCGATGTACCACTTCCTTTTTGTGCCGCTGACGCTCGGTATGGCGTTCCTGCTGGCCATTATGGAAACGGTCTACGTCCTTTCCGGCAAACAGATTTATAAAGATATGACCAAATTCTGGGGCAAGTTGTTTGGTATCAACTTTGCTCTGGGTGTGGCAACCGGTCTGACCATGGAGTTCCAGTTCGGGACTAACTGGTCTTACTATTCCCACTATGTAGGGGATATCTTCGGTGCTCCGCTGGCAATCGAAGGTCTGATGGCCTTCTTCCTCGAATCCACCTTTGTAGGTCTGTTCTTCTTCGGTTGGGATCGTCTGGGTAAAGTTCAGCATATGTGTGTCACCTGGCTGGTGGCGCTCGGTTCAAACCTGTCCGCACTGTGGATTCTGGTTGCGAACGGCTGGATGCAAAACCCAATCGCGTCCGATTTCAATTTCGAAACCATGCGTATGGAGATGGTGAGCTTCTCCGAACTGGTGCTTAACCCGGTTGCTCAGGTGAAATTCGTTCACACTGTAGCCTCTGGTTATGTGACTGGCGCGATGTTCATCCTCGGTATCAGCGCATGGTATATGCTGAAAGGCCGTGACTTCGCCTTCGCTAAACGCTCCTTTGCTATCGCTGCAAGCTTCGGTATGGCTGCCGTTCTGTCTGTTATTGTTCTGGGTGATGAATCCGGTTACGAAATGGGCGACGTGCAGAAAACCAAACTGGCTGCAATTGAAGCCGAGTGGGAAACGCAACCTGCGCCTGCTGCCTTTACTCTGTTCGGTATTCCTGATCAGGATGAGCAGACGAACAAATTTGCGATCCAGATCCCTTACGCGCTGGGCATCATTGCAACGCGTTCCGTGGATACGCCAGTGATCGGCCTGAAAGAGCTGATGGTTCAGCATGAAGAACGCATCCGCAACGGGATGAAAGCGTACTCTCTGCTCGAACAACTGCGTTCTGGTTCTACCGACCAGGCGGTTCGTGACCAGTTCAATAGCATGAAGAAAGACCTCGGTTACGGTCTGCTGCTGAAACGCTATACGCCAAACGTGGCGGATGCGACTGAAGCTCAGATTCAACAGGCAACCAAAGACTCCATTCCGCGTGTAGCGCCGCTGTACTTCGCGTTCCGCATCATGGTGGCGTGTGGCTTCCTGCTGCTGGCAATCATTGCGCTCTCCTTCTGGAGTGTCATCCGCAACCGCATTGGCGAGAAAAAATGGCTGCTGCGCGCCGCGCTGTACGGTATTCCGCTGCCGTGGATTGCTGTAGAAGCGGGCTGGTTCGTGGCTGAATATGGCCGCCAACCGTGGGCTATCGGTGAAGTGCTGCCGACAGCTGTGGCGAACTCGTCACTGACCGCAGGCGATCTCATCTTCTCGATGGTGCTGATTTGCGGCCTGTATACCCTGTTCCTGGTGGCAGAATTGTTCTTAATGTTCAAGTTTGCACGCCTCGGCCCAAGCAGCCTGAAAACCGGTCGCTATCACTTTGAGCAGTCCTCCACGACTACTCAGCCGGCACGCTAAGACAGGAGTCGTCAAATGATCGATTATGAAGTATTGCGTTTTATCTGGTGGCTGCTGGTTGGCATTCTGCTGATTGGTTTTGCAGTCACTGACGGTTTCGACATGGGGGTGGGCATGCTCACCCGTTTCCTCGGTCGTAACGACACCGAGCGTCGAATTATGATTAACTCCATCGCACCACACTGGGACGGTAACCAGGTATGGCTGATCACCGCGGGCGGCGCTCTGTTTGCTGCCTGGCCGATGGTCTATGCCGCTGCGTTCTCCGGCTTTTATGTCGCGATGATCCTCGTGCTGGCGTCTTTGTTCTTCCGTCCGGTCGGTTTTGATTACCGCTCCAAGATTGAAGAAACCCGCTGGCGTAACATGTGGGACTGGGGCATCTTCATTGGTAGCTTCGTTCCGCCGCTGGTGATTGGTGTAGCGTTCGGCAACCTGTTGCAGGGCGTACCGTTTAACGTTGATGAATATCTGCGTCTGTACTACACCGGTAACTTCTTCCAGCTGCTTAACCCGTTCGGCCTGCTGGCAGGTGTGGTGAGCGTAGGGATGATCATTACTCAGGGCGCGACCTACCTGCAGATGCGTACCGTGGGCGAGCTGCACCTGCGTACCCGTGCAACCGCTCAGGTGGCGGCTCTGGTGACACTGGTCTGCTTCGCACTGGCTGGCGTATGGGTGATGTACGGTATCGATGGTTATGTCGTGAAATCGACAATGGACCATTACGCTGCCTCTAACCCGCTGAATAAAGAAGTGGTTCGTGAAGCTGGCGCATGGCTGGTTAACTTCAACAACACGCCGATTCTGTGGGCTATTCCGGCGCTGGGTGTTGTTCTGCCACTGCTGACCATCCTGACTGCACGTATGGATAAAGCCGCGTGGGCGTTTGTGTTCTCCTCCCTGACGCTGGCCTGCATCATCCTGACTGCCGGTATCGCAATGTTCCCGTTTGTGATGCCGTCCAGCACCATGATGAATGCAAGTCTGACAATGTGGGATGCAACTTCCAGCCAGCTGACGCTTAACGTCATGACCTGGGTTGCGGTGGTTCTGGTTCCGATCATTCTGCTCTACACCGCCTGGTGTTACTGGAAAATGTTCGGACGTATCACCAAAGAAGATATTGAACGTAACACCCACTCTCTGTACTAAGTAAGGAGCTAAAAATGTGGTATTTCGCATGGATTCTGGGAACGCTTCTTGCCTGTTCGTTTGGGGTAATCACCGCGCTGGCGCTTGAGCACGTCGAATCAGGTAAAGCCGGTCAAGAAGACAGCTGATGAGTAAGGTTATCGCAACTTTGTATGCGGTAATGGACAAGCGCCCCCTGCGGGCGCTTTCCTTCGTGATGGCGCTTCTGTTAGCAGGATGTATGTTTTGGGACCCATCACGTTTTGCCGCGAAGACCAGTGAACTGGAAATCTGGCATGGTTTATTGCTGATGTGGGCCGTCTGTGCTGGCGTAATTCACGGCGTGGGTTTTCGTCCGCAGAAGGTTCTTTGGCAAGGGATTTTTTGCCCACTGCTTGCCGATATCGTTCTCATTGTCGGGCTGATTTTCTTCTTCTTTTAAATCAGAATTCTCTTTAAAAATTTATGGACCTTCAACAGTCCATAAATTTTTACGCTCCCTTAACTTGCCCTCATTCCCAAACCTCAATCGCGCGCGTATAGTAGCAGCGTTTAAAAGTTCTAATTTTTGTTGCATTACCGGGATGTAAAGTGAATACAACGCTGTTTCGATGGCCGGTTCGCGTCTACTATGAAGATACCGATGCCGGTGGTGTGGTGTACCACGCCAGTTACATCGCTTTTTATGAAAGAGCACGCACAGAGATGCTGCGTCATCATCACTTCAGTCAACAGGCACTGATGGCTGAACGCGTTGCCTTCGTGGTGCGTAAGATGACGGTGGAATATTACGCGCCTGCGCGGCTCGACGATATGCTCGAAATACAGACTGAAATAACATCAATGCGTGGCACCTCTTTGGTTTTCACGCAACGTATTGTCAACGCTGAGAATACTCTGCTGAATGAAGCCGAGGTTCTGATTGTTTGCGTTGACCCACTCAAAATGAAGCCTCGTGCGCTTCCCAAGTCTATTGTCGCGGAGTTTAAGCAGTGACTGACATGAATATCCTTGATTTGTTCCTGAAGGCGAGCTTCTGGTTAAACTTATCATGTTGATTTTGATTGGTTTTTCAATCGCATCCTGGGCCATTATTATCCAGCGGACCCGCATTCTTAACGCCGCAGCTCGCGAAGCCGAAGCGTTTGAGGATAAATTCTGGTCTGGAATCGAACTTTCTCGCCTCTATCAGGAGAGCCAGGGAAAACGAGATAATCTCTCGGGGTCGGAACAAATCTTTTACAGTGGGTTCAAAGAATTTGTGCGCCTGCATCGTGCTAACAGCCATGCACCGGAAGCCGTAGTGGAAGGCGCGTCGCGCGCGATGCGTATTTCCATGAACCGTGAGCTGGAAAATCTGGAAACGCACATTCCGTTTCTCGGCACTGTGGGTTCCATCAGCCCGTATATCGGTCTGTTCGGTACAGTCTGGGGGATCATGCATGCCTTTATCGCTCTCGGCGCGGTGAAGCAGGCAACATTGCAAATGGTTGCGCCCGGTATCGCAGAAGCGTTGATTGCTACAGCAATCGGTCTGTTCGCCGCTATTCCGGCGGTTATGGCCTACAACCGCCTCAACCAGCGCGTAAACAAACTGGAACTGAATTACGACAACTTTATGGAAGAGTTTACCGCGATTCTGCACCGCCAGGCGTTTACCCTTAGCGAGAGCAACAAGGGGTAAGCCATGGCCAGAGCGCGTGGACGAGGTCGTCGTGATCTCAAGTCCGAAATCAACATTGTACCGTTGCTGGACGTACTGCTGGTGCTGTTGCTGATCTTTATGGCGACAGCGCCCATCATCACCCAGAGCGTGGAGGTCGATCTGCCAGACGCTACTGAATCACAGGCGGTGAGCAGTAACGATAATCCGCCTGTGATTGTTGAAGTGTCTGGTATTGGTCAGTACACCGTGGTGGTTGAGAAAGATCGTCTGGAGCGTTTACCACCAGAGCAGGTGGTGGCGGAAGTTTCCAGCCGTTTCAAGGCCAACCCGAAAACGGTCTTTCTGATCGGTGGCGCAAAAGATGTGCCTTACGATGAAATAATTAAAGCGCTGAACTTGTTACACAGTGCGGGTGTGAAATCGGTTGGTTTAATGACGCAGCCTATTTAAGCATCTGCGTTTCCCTTGCTTTAAGAGAGCGGGTAACAGGCGAACAGTTTTTGGGAACCGAGAGTGTCAAAGGCAACCGAACAAAACGACAAGCTCAAACGGGCGATAATTATTTCAGCAGTGCTGCATGTCATCTTATTTGCAGCGCTGATCTGGAGTTCGTTCGATGAGAATATAGAAGCTTCAGCCGGAGGCGGCGGTGGTTCGTCCATCGATGCTGTAATGGTTGATTCAGGTGCGGTAGTTGAGCAGTACAAACGCATGCAAAGCCAGGAATCAAGCGCGAAGCGTTCTGAAGAGCAGCGCAAGATGAAGGAACAGCAGGCTGCTGAAGAACTGCGTGAGAAACAAGCGGCTGAACAGGAACGCCTGAAGCAGCTTGAGAAAGAACGGTTAGCTGCTCAGGAACAGAAGAAACAGGCTGAAGAAGCCGCTAAACAGGCCGAGTTAAAGCAGAAGCAAGCGGAAGAGGCAGCAGCGAAAGCGGCGGCAGATGCTAAAGCGAAGGCTGAAGCGGAAGCCAAAGCTGCCGAAGAAGCAGCGAAGAAAGCGGCTGCGGACGCGAAGAAAAAAGCAGAAGCAGAAGCCGCCAAAGCCGCAGCCGAAGCGCAGAAAAAAGCCGAGGCCGAAGCCGCCAAAGCTGCAGCGGCGCTGAAGAAGAAAGCGGAAGCGGCAGAAGCTGCTGCAGCTGAAGCAAGAAAGAAAGCGGCAACTGAAGCTGCTGAAAAAGCGAAGGCAGACGCTGAGCAGAAAGCGGCTGCTGAAAAGGCGGCTGCAGATAAGAAAGCCGCCGCTGAAAAGGCAGCAGCTGATAAGAAAGCAGCGGCAGAAAAAGCCGCCGCAGACAAAAAAGCCGCAGCGGCAAAAGCAGCAGCAGAAAAAGCAGCAGCTGAAAAAGCGGCTGCAGCAAAAGCTGCCGCGGAGGCAGATGATATTTTCGGTGAGCTAAGCTCTGGTAAGAATGCACCGAAAACGGGGGGAGGGGCGAAAGGGAACAATGCTTCGCCTGCCGGGAGTGGTAATACTAAAAACAATGGCGCATCAGGCGCAGATATCAATAACTATGCCGGGCAGATTAAATCTGCTATCGAAAGTAAGTTCTATGATGCATCGTCCTATGCAGGTAAAACCTGTACGCTGCGCATAAAACTGGCACCGGATGGCATGTTACTGGATATCAAACCTGAAGGTGGCGATCCCGCTCTTTGTCAGGCTGCGTTGGCAGCAGCTAAACTTGCGAAGATCCCGAAACCACCAAGCCAGGCAGTATATGAAGTGTTCAAGAACGCACCATTGGACTTCAAACCGTAATCGCGATGTTGGTCGTCACGGCGATCAACATCAGACATCGGTTGTCGCAGGGTTCTGGTAGTTTTGTGTATTTGAGTTTGTTAACATTCTGCTAAATTATCGTGGGCTATCTGTCCAGATAAGGGAGATATGATGAAGCAGGCATTACGAGTAGCATTTGGTTTTCTCATACTGTGGGCGTCAGTTCTGCATGCTGAAGTCCGCATTGTGATCGACAGTGGTGTAGATTCCGGTCGTCCTATTGGTGTTGTTCCATTCCAGTGGGCGGGTCCAGGTGCGGCACCTGAAGATATTGGCGGCATCGTTGCTGCTGACTTGCGTAACAGCGGTAAATTTAATCCGTTAGATCGCGCTCGTCTGCCTCAACAGCCAGGTAGTGCGCAGGAAGTTCAACCTGCTGCATGGTCTGCGCTGGGCATTGACGCTGTCGTTGTAGGTCAGGTCACTCCGAATCCGGACGGTTCTTACAATGTTGCTTATCAGCTGGTTGATACCGGCGGTGCACCGGGTACTGTGCTTGCTCAGAACTCATACAAAGTAAACAAACAATGGCTGCGTTACGCTGGCCATACCGCCAGTGATGAAGTGTTTGAAAAACTGACCGGCATTAAAGGTGCGTTCCGTACCCGTATTGCCTATGTTGTTCAGACCAATGGCGGCCAGTTCCCGTATGAGTTGCGCGTGTCTGACTATGATGGCTACAACCAGTTTGTGGTTCACCGTTCTCCGCAGCCGCTGATGTCTCCGGCGTGGTCACCGGACGGTTCTAAACTGGCATATGTTACCTTCGAAAGCGGTCGTTCCGCGCTGGTAATTCAGACGCTGGCTAACGGTGCAGTGCGTCAGGTTGCTTCCTTCCCGCGTCACAACGGTGCGCCTGCATTCTCGCCAGACGGCAGCAAACTGGCTTTTGCGCTGTCGAAAACTGGTAGCCTGAATCTGTACGTAATGGATTTAGCCTCTGGTCAAATCCGTCAGGTGACAGATGGTCGCAGCAACAACACCGAACCGACCTGGTTCCCGGACAGTCAAAACCTGGCATTTACTTCTGACCAGGCCGGTCGTCCGCAGGTTTATAAAGTGAATATCAACGGCGGTGCGCCGCAACGTATTACCTGGGAAGGTTCGCAGAACCAGGATGCGGATGTCAGCAGCGACGGTAAATTTATGGTAATGGTTAGCTCCAATGGTGGGCAGCAGCACATTGCCAAACAAGATCTGGTAACGGGAGGCGTACAAGTTCTGTCCTCAACGTTCCTGGATGAAACGCCAAGTCTGGCACCTAACGGCACTATGGTAATCTACAGCTCTTCTCAGGGGATGGGATCCGTGCTGAATTTGGTTTCTACAGATGGGCGTTTCAAAGCGCGTCTTCCGGCAACTGATGGACAGGTCAAATTCCCTGCCTGGTCGCCGTATCTGTGATAATAATTAATTGAATAGTAAAGGAATCATTGAAATGCAACTGAACAAAGTGCTGAAAGGGCTGATGATTGCTCTGCCTGTTATGGCAATTGCGGCATGTTCTTCCAACAAGAACGCCAGCAATGACGGCAGCGAAGGCATGCTGGGTGCCGGCACTGGCATGGATGCGAACGGCGGAAATGGCAACATGTCTTCCGAAGAGCAGGCTCGTCTGCAAATGCAACAGCTGCAGCAGAACAACATCGTTTACTTCGATCTGGACAAATACGATATCCGTTCTGACTTCGCTCAAATGCTGGATGCTCACGCAAACTTCCTGCGTAGCAACCCGTCTTACAAAGTCACCGTAGAAGGTCACGCGGACGAACGTGGTACTCCGGAATACAACATCTCCCTGGGTGAACGTCGTGCGAACGCCGTTAAGATGTACCTGCAGGGTAAAGGCGTTTCTGCAGACCAGATCTCCATCGTTTCTTACGGTAAAGAAAAACCTGCAGTACTGGGTCATGACGAAGCGGCATACTCCAAAAACCGTCGTGCGGTACTGGTTTACTAAGAGAATTGCATGAGCAGTAACTTCAGACATCAACTATTGAGTCTGTCGTTACTGGTTGGTATAGCGGCCCCCTGGGCCGCTTTTGCTCAGGCACCAATCAGTAGTGTCGGCTCAGGCTCGGTCGAAGACCGCGTCACTCAACTTGAGCGTATTTCTAATGCTCACAGCCAGCTTTTAACCCAACTCCAGCAACAACTCTCTGATAATCAGTCCGATATTGATTCCCTGCGTGGTCAAATTCAGGAAAATCAGTATCAACTGAATCAGGTCGTGGAGCGGCAGAAGCAGATCTTGTTGCAGATCGATAGCCTTAGCAGCGGTGGTCCAGCGGCACAATCAGCCAGCGGCGATCAAAGCGGGGCGGCGGCGGCAAAGACGCCAACAGCTGATGCAGGTACTGCGAATGCTGGCGCGCCGGTGAAAAGCGGCGATGCAAATACTGATTACAATGCAGCTATTGCGCTGGTACAGGATAAATCCCGCCAGGATGACGCGATGGTGGCATTTCAGAATTTCATCAAAAATTATCCTGATTCAACTTACTTGCCCAACGCCAATTATTGGCTGGGTCAGTTAAACTACAACAAGGGTAAGAAAGATGATGCGGCGTACTATTTTGCTTCGGTAGTGAAAAACTATCCGAAGTCGCCGAAGGCTGCAGATGCGATGTTTAAAGTTGGCGTCATCATGCAGGACAAAGGTGACACCGCGAAAGCAAAAGCCGTGTACCAGCAGGTTATCAGTAAATACCCTGGTACTGATGGTGCTAAACAGGCGCAAAAACGTCTGAACGCCATGTAATGCATAACACGCGACCAGAAGTCGCATTATTTCTGGTCGTGTCGTGCGATTCATAAGCAGTTGAGTGATCTACATCGAAATTTTTGTTGCGCTCAAGTCTGAAATCAGTAATATATGCCGCCGTTGCCACGGGATATCAAACAAACCGAAAGCAACGAAAAAGTGGGTCGTTAGCTCAGTTGGTAGAGCAGTTGACTTTTAATCAATTGGTCGCAGGTTCGAATCCTGCACGACCCACCACTAACATAGTTAGTTGTAGTATTCAGCGTAGTATCGGGGTGATTAGCTCAGCTGGGAGAGCACCTCCCTTACAAGGAGGGGGTCGGCGGTTCGATCCCGTCATCACCCACCACTTCGGGTCGTTAGCTCAGTTGGTAGAGCAGTTGACTTTTAATCAATTGGTCGCAGGTTCGAATCCTGCACGACCCACCAATGTAAAAAAGCGCCCTAAAGGCGCTTTTTTGCCATCTGCGATATTCCTTCACGCGATCAAAGCATTAACCAACCTCTCCAGCGCAGGCGTCGCGTGTTGCTGTTCATAGACAATATACAGATCTGCCGGAATACGTTCTTCCAGTGGACGAAATACCACACCGGGCCAACTCATCTGGGCATAGCTATCTGCCATTAATGTCACGCCCAATCCCATACTGATCATCGCCAGCACAGTTTGCGGCTCTACGGCCTCCCGGACGATCATCGGTGAAAAACCTGCCTGCTGACAAACGCGCTGTAAAAAACGCCCAGTCAGAATGGACGGAAGGCAGCGTTACAAAGTATTCATTGCGTAATGCAGTTAGCGGGATAGCATCTCGCGATGCCAGATGATGGTCTTGCGGAATAGCAACCAGAAAAGAGGATTCATGTAAGCGTAAGCTGGTAAACCCCGTGGTTGGTTCAATCGCCATCCGCCAGATACCCGCATCCAGTTCCCGCCGCTCCAGCAACGCCATTTGCATGCCTGGTGATTTTTCACGAAATGAGACATGAACATTGGGGCATTCTTTCAGAAAGCACCGCATCGCCGGACGCATTCGCCCCCACATTGCTGTTCCCACCACGCCCAACTCAATCCGCCCTGCCTCACCGCGACCAATCTGCTCAACCCGTGCCATCGCCTGACTGGCATTCGCCAGTAACCGTCGTGATTCTTCCAGTAAAATTTTTCCCGCATGAGTGAGCGCCACACTGCGCGAATGACGAACGAACAGCAACGTGCCCAGTTGTTGTTCCAGATCTTTAATATGAATACTTAATGGCGGCTGCGACATATTGAGCCGCGCAGCCGCCCGCCCAAAGTGAAGTTCTTCTGCAACTGCAAGAAAATAGCGCAATAACTTGAGATCAATACGATGCGTACTTTCCATGATTATTGCGCTCCATAAGTTTGGTAAGGCTCCAAATCTAGCACATTGCAATAAAGGTCAACCCCGTTTACATCAGTGAGCTAATGATTTTTGTGCCATTTTTTTAGGTTCATGCTTATAACGGAAAAACAGGGCAAAGATCACTGCCAGGGCCAGCGCATACGCAGCAAATACCAACCAGATAGTTTGCCAGTCTTTCACACCATCAACCGTGAAATAGTCAACCGCCATACCACTCAGAAGAGAGCCGATCCACGCCCCAACGCCGTTGACCATCGTCATAAATAAGCCCTGAGCGCTGGCGCGAATACTGGAATCCACTTCATGTTCGACAAACACTGAACCTGAGATATTAAAAAAAGTCGAACGCACAGCCATACACAATCATCGATAACAACAATAATACAAAGCCACCTGGCGATGGGTCGCCAAAGGCAAAGAAGCCAAAGCGTAATGTCCACGCGACCATACTCATCAACATGACGGTTTTTATGCCAAAACGCTTCAGGAAGAAGGGAATAGTAAGAATGAAGCCGACTTCCGCCATTTGCGAAACAGAGAGCAGGATGGAAGGATATTTCACCACGAAGCTATCAGCAAATTCAGGGTTACGAGCAAAATCATGCAGGAACGGGTTACCAAAAACGTTAGTAATTTGTAGTACCGCACCTAATAACATGGCAAATAAAAAGAAAATCGCCATACGCGGATTTTTAAATAACACAAACGCATCCAGACCTAATTTACTGGAAAGCGTAGTGCTGATTTTATGCTCCGCCACTGGAATTTTCGGTAGCGTTAATGCATAGACCGCTAACACTAAAGAAGCGCCAGAAGCAATATACAGTTGCACACTACTTAACTCCAGATGCAATAAACTCACCAGCCACATGGCGACAATAAATCCCACAGTGCCATAAACACGGATTGGCGGAAAACAGGTTACCGGATCTAATCCGGCCTGGGCCAGACACGAATAAGAAACACTATTGGACAATGCAATAGTGGGCATGAACGCCATTGCGTTAAGCAACATTATCCAGAACATCATATTCGGTTCAGTCACGGAGGCGGCATAAAAAAGTACCCCGGCGCAAATAAAGTGGCACAGCATATAGGTACGTTCAGCTCGTAACCATTTATCTGCAATAATACCCATAATGGCTGGCATAATAATTGCCGCAATGCCTTTAGAGCTGTATGCCATACCAACATCAGCCCCGGTAAAATGTAAGGTGTTTATCATGTAAGAGCCGAGGGTAACTAACCAACTCCCCCAGATAAAATATTGCAGAAAAGACATAATCTTTAAACGCGTTGCGATATTCATTTTTGGTTTCCTTATCGCAGTGAGATGGCCCCATCCGCGAGGCCATTTTTTATTGCTTTCAGGCGATTTTGCGTAAGAATCCGCAAATCAGATTGATAAAGTTTTGCCGGGATAATTCCGCTGCAGCCAGCGTTTGGGCATGTGACAATTTCACATCGCTTAAACCTTCCGCCATATTAGTTATTGCAGACACAGCAACGACTTTCATTTCGCTATGACGTGCGGTAATCACTTCAGGCACTACAGACATACCCACAACGTCACCGCCAATCATCTGCATCATGCGAATTTCTGCCGCCGTTTCGAAGTTAGGCCCTGGATAAGAAACAAAAAACGCCCTCTGTGAGCGGAAAACCTTCTTCCTGCGCGACGGACTGCAAAACGGCCCGATAATCAGCATCATAAGCGTTCGCTAATGAGAAAAAGCGCTCGCCGAAGCGATCATCATTAAGGCCTGTCATCGGTGTGCCTGGCATCGTGTTGATGTGATCTTTCAGCGCAACCAAACTGCCCGCCCTCACTTCCGGGCGAAGCGAGCCTGCAGCATTAGTGCAGAACAACAACTCACAGCCCAGCAACTTGAACGTACGAATCGCATCAGTCATGACTGTCATTCCACGGCCCTCATAAAAATGGCCACGACCTTTCATGCAAGCTACAGGCACACCAGAGAGCATGCCGAGGACCAACTCTCCTGCGTGACCATGTACGGTACTCACCGGAAATCCCGGCAAATCGCTATAAGAAATAGCGACCGCACCTTCAATCTGTTCAGCCAACGCACCCAGCCCCGAACCAAGAATAAACGCAACGCGTGGGGTAAAGTTTGGTTTGTGGCGACGAATGATATCTGCGCAATACCACGGGTTTTGTGAAAAATGAGATTGGGTCATGGAAAGTCCTTGTAATAAACATTATTCGTTAAATATGTGTCACTTCTTCTTATAACGAGAAAAAAGTCGTGACTGACCAATACATTTGACAGAGATATTCAATATATTTTTTAAATCGATCATACCGTCCCCCGGCAGAGAGATATAACGACGGTATAATTTATTTTGGTAGTTATTTAAAAAGTTGATTATCAGGCAATCACTCACCTGATAATCAAGAAGAATAAAATATTACATTTCTTTGTTGTCAATCAATGCTTCAAGCTCTGCAAATGAATGTGCCACCGTTGATGACCAGGTTATCATTAAATTTAGATAATCGGTCGTCAGTGCAGACTGATACTTTTGTTGCTTACTACAATAAATAATCGATTGCTGCCCTAATGCATAGGCAATGCCATTCATAATACCGGTGTCAACATTCGGCTCAAAGGTATCAGAATAAAAAATGGCTTGTCTGGATTTTCTTAAATTATCAATATCAGTCGCAATATCATTCATGTTGTCACCAACGATAAATGTTTTACCCACACTAACGATCGCGTCTTTGATATTCTCCAGTAAGCCCCGAGATGGTTCTGTATACATAAAGTTAGGATCAAGATAATAATCATACTCAATGGGCAGTGGAGTAACGGGTATAGCTGGAGTAATCGTCGTGCCGAAGTCGGCAATTAAATTTTGCTGAAATATTTGCAATGCACGATTGATGATGTCTGATGTTTGTTCACGATAGTTGCTGATACTGGCATCAGAATCTGACACTGATACAACTTTTGCTACATAATTTATCAGCTTACTTATAGGGTAAAACTCTGAAGAGTTACCTGCCGCCCATAAGAGAAAGTCGGTCGTAACCAGATGTACCGGCATTCCTGAAGCCCATGCATAGCCCACTTCCCACGCACAACCGGAATCATAGGTTCCGCCATCGAAATAACCGATAACCCCAACGCTATTGTCCATATTCGCGACATCGTTAACAAAAATCTCCTCTTCACTGGAGGCACCGGCATCATCACGATAAGGAAGAAAAGTATGAATCAGGGGCGGTAACAGACCATCGTCAATCCATTGATCGATGATGTCATTTAAATTTAAAGCATCTAATCGCCAGGGTGCACAATAGACCCGACATTGGTTATACAATTGATTTGCCATAACATCCTCCTTTACGAATCCTGTAAAACATTATTAATTTTGATAAATACCGTATCAGGCGTAATGACTGGACGTCGTCGTGGCACCGTTGTGTTTATATTTAAACAACACCATAAATGCGAGAGCAAGAACCAGTGAATACCCAGCAAATACCAGCCAAATGGTTGCCCATTGCGGGTTACCATCCGTTGTTAAATAATCGACGACTTTGCCACTAATAAAACCGCCCAGAATACAACCAAAACCATTGGCCATCATCAGGAATACGCCCTGAGCACTATTACGGATCGAGGGATCAACTTCTTGTTCAACAAATACCGAGCCAGATATATTGAAGAAGTCAAAGGCACAGCCATAAACAATCATCGAAAGAATTAACAGAATAGTACCGCCGAATGAAGGATCGCCATAAGCGAATAAACCAAAGCGCAGCATCCAGGCAATCATGCTCATCAGCATGACATTTTTAATACCATATTTTTTCAGAAAAAATGGAATAGCAAGAATGAAACAAACTTCGGATATCTGAGAAATCGATAACAAAATAGAAGCATGGGTGACAACAAAACTATTGGCAAACTCTGGAACACTCTCGAAGCTGTGGAGAAAAGTATTTCCAAACATTCCGGTAATCTGTAATTCTGCCCCAAGCAGCATGGCAAAGATAAAGAAAATAGCCATTTTGCTATTTTTGAACAGTGCAAATGCACGCAGCCCGAGAACGTCTATTATTCCTTGGGCCTGGTTAGATTTAGCCACCGGTACAACGGGTAATGTCAACGTAAACAGACTTAATCCTAATGAAGCCGCCGCTCCGATATACAATTGCATATGACTTAATTCAAAACCAGCCAGACTTACTGCCCACATCGCAACAATAAATCCGATCGTTCCCCAGATGCGTATTGGTGGAAACTCAGTCACAATATCCATACCCGCATTTTGTATACGGTAATAGGAAATCGTATTACTCAAGCCAAGCGTTGGCATATAAACGAGAGAGTTAAGTAAAATGACAATGAACATTGCCGAAGGTGTTGTAACAGATGCCGCGATAAATAATGTTACCGCGCCAAAAAAGTGACAAGCGGCATAAATCCATTTAGCGCTAATCCATTTATCTGCCACAATGCCAAATAGTGTTGACGTTATCACCGCTGCAATACCCAATGTACTGTAGACTGCACCAATATCTTCTCCTTTGAAGCGCAGCGTAATAAACATATAAGAACCAAATGTGTTTAGCCAACTTCCCCACAAAAAGAATTGCAGAAATGAAAGAACTTTTAACTGTAGTTTTAGATTCACCGTCGTCCCCTTCGATTTGAGCCTCCCCTTTAAATATCCTGAAACACATCAAATTTACCAATATCTTTTATTGTAATGATCAATTGCGATTTGATATCGATTCTGAAAACATTAAGAAAGCCACCCTAATATTGCGTAATGATCATGAGTTTTTAGATAAACCACTAACCCAGTAACAGCAACACTAAACAATCACATCAAAAATATATGAGGCAATCACATTCATGATGTTTATTGTTCGCGTAAAATATACAATTAAACGGCAGTTCCTGTTATTAAACCTGAGTCTGCCCTCATAGTTTTACCGCACCGTTAATAATAAAGTGAGTGAAACGCTCTCTCCGGGTGACATTCTTTATTCAATAAAATACCCGTTCTAAAACCAGCGCTGATCATGCTAAAACTACTATGTACATCAGTAGTAATAACCTTCTGTGATTTTTTCGGCTGTCACATAGTTCCCTCAGTTAACGGCCCCTATTTGCCAACCAGGCGAAGCTCCCCCCTGACTTCCCATTACCACGCACAAATTGATAAGCAATTCAGTTTTATTTATCAATCAGAACAACGCACAATGAAAGCATCGGTCATCTGGAGTCTTTATGAAACTTTTTCGTATCCTCGATCCTTTCACTTTAACCCTGATCACGGTGGTATTGCTGGCTTCTTTCTTTCCGGCCAGAGGCGGTTTTGTCCCCTTCTTTGAAAATCTGACCACGGCAGCTATTGCCCTGTTGTTCTTTATGCACGGTGCGAAGCTGTCGCGTGAGGCTATAATTGCTGGCGGTAGTCACTGGCGATTGCATTTGTGGGTAATGTGCAGCACCTTCGTACTGTTTCCGATTCTGGGCGTACTGTTTGCCTGGTGGAAACCGGTAAATGTCGATCCGATGCTCTATTCCGGTTTTCTCTATTTGTGCATTCTCCCGGCTACCGTGCAGTCTGCAATCGCCTTTACTTCAATGGCGGGCGGTAATGTCGCGGCGGCGGTTTGTTCTGCGTCAGCATCCAGCCTGCTGGGGATTTTCCTTTCGCCGTTGCTGGTCGGTCTGGTAATGAATATCCACGGTGCAGAAGGCAGTCTGGAACAGGTCGGTAAGATTATGTTGCAACTACTGCTGCCGTTCGTGCTGGGACATCTTTCTCGCCCGTGGATTGGTAACTGGGTAGCACGCAATAAAAAGTGGATAGCAAAAACCGACCAGACATCCATTCTTTTGGTCGTTTATACAGCATTCAGCGAAGCCGTCGTTAACGGTATCTGGCACAAAGTCGGTTGGGGTTCGCTGCTGTTTATTGTGGTAGTTAGCTGCGTATTGCTGGCTATTGTGATTGTGATTAACGTCTTTATGGCGCGTCGACTGGGTTTCAATAAGGCGGATGAAATCACTATCGTCTTCTGTGGCTCGAAAAAGAGTCTGGCGAATGGTATTCCGATGGCGAACATTCTGTTCCCCACATCGGTGATCGGTATGATGGTACTGCCGTTGATGATTTTCCATCAGATCCAACTGATGGTTTGCGCGGTACTGGCGCGTCGTTATAAGCGCCAGACCGAGCAACTGCAGGCGCAGCAGGAAAGCAGCGCCGGAAAAGTTTAAAGCGGACGTTTCAGGGGCTGGACCAGTTGTGTCAGCCCCTCGGTTTTAATCAGCAACGTGATTTGCATTAACTCACCAAGTTTGCCTGCCGGAAACTCATCTTTGCGGGCAAACCACAGCAGATACTCTTCCGGCAGGTCAATTAAGCGACGCCCTTTGTACTTGCCAAACGGCATCACCGTATTGGCAATTTCAATCAGCTGCTCTTTCTCCACCTCAGCTCCCCAGCAAACGCAGCATTTCAGCTTCGTCGATGACTTCAATACCCAGTTCCTGCGCTTTCGCCAGTTTAGAGCCTGCAGCTTCTCCGGCAATCACCAGATCGGTTTTCTTCGACACGCTGCCCGCCACTTTCGCGCCCAGCTCGACCAGTCGAGCTTTAGCGTCATCACGCGACATCTGACTTAAGCTACCGGTGAGCACCACAGTTTTACCGGCAAACGGGCTGTCGATCTCTTCCGCGTTAATCACCACCGGCGCAGGCCAGTAAACGCCTTCCGCCAACAGCTCGCTGATGACATTGCGGTTGCTTTCTTCGGCAAAGAAGTTGTGAACATGAGATGCCACCACGATCCCGACGTCTGGCACTTTTTGCAGCTCTTCAATCGAGGCTGATTCCAGCGCTTCCAGCGTGCCAAAATATCCCGCCAGACCTGCTGCGGTAGCCTCACCGACTTCACGGATGCCAAGGGCATAGAGGAAGCGGGCAAAGGTGGTTTCTTTCGCTTTTTCCAGCGCGTTAACCACATTTTGTGCCGATTTCGGCCCCATTCGCTCCAGCCCGGTAAGTTTGCCTGCTGTGAGTTTGAACAGGTCCGCCGGAGTGTGGACGTATTCTTTTTCAACCAGCTGGTCGATAATTTTGTCACCCATGCCATCAACGTCCATCGCACGACGGGAAACAAAGTGTTTCAGCGATTCTTTACGTTGAGCACCGCAAATCAGGCCACCAGTACAGCGAGCCACGGCTTCGCCTTCTACACGTTCCACGTCAGAACCACATACCGGACAATGCGTCGGGAATACAACCTCACGGGTATCTTCCGGTCGTTCAGAAAGCACAACGTTAACCACTTGTGGGATCACGTCACCTGCGCGGCGAATCACCACTTTATCGCCAATGCGTAAACCGAGACGTTCAATTTCGTCGGCGTTATGCAGTGTGGCGTTGCTCACCAGCACGCCTGCAACATGGACAGGTTCCAGACGCGCAACGGGCGTAATCGCACCTGTACGCCCAACCTGAAACTCTACATCACGCACAAAAGTCATTTGTTCCTGCGCCGGAAATTTAAACGCAACAGCCCAGCGCGGGGCGCGGGAAACAAAGCCAAGTTGCTCCTGCTGCGCCAACGAGTTGACCTTAATGACTACACCGTCAATATCAAAGCCCAGCGTCGGGCGGTCTTCTTCCACTTTGTGGTAAAACGCCAGCACGTCTTCTGCTGATTCGCAAAGCGTTACCCGATCGCTGACTGGTAATCCCCACGCTTTAAACTGCATTAAGCGGCCCAGATGAGTGTCCGGCAATTCGCCACCTTCCAGTACGCCAACGCCATAGCAGAAGAAAGTAAGCGGTCGCTTCGCAGTGATACGCGGATCAAGCTGGCGCAGAGAACCTGCCGCCGCATTACGTGGGTTAGCAAACACTTTTCCGCCCGTGCGTCGCGCCTCTTCGTTAATCTTCTCAAAACCCGCCTGCGGCAGGAACACTTCACCACGCACTTCCAGACGTGCTGGAATATTCTCACCATGCAGTTTCAGCGGAATAGCGCGAATGGTACGCACGTTAGACGTGATGTCTTCCCCAGTAGTGCCATCGCCACGGGTCGCCGCGCTTACCAGTACACCATTCTCATACAGAATGCTGACGGCAAGCCCATCGAGCTTTAACTCGCAGCACCAGGTCACTTTTTCGTTGTTTTTCAGACGATCCTGTACGCGTTTGTTGAAAGCGAGAAAACTTTCTTCATCAAATACGTTATCCAGGGACAGCATTGGCACTTCATGACGGATCTGGCTAAAGGCTGCCAGCGGCGCAGCACCTACACGTTGGGTAGGTGAATCAGGGGTAATCAGCTCTGGATGTTTGGCTTCCAGCTCACGCAACTCGCGCATCAGTCTGTCGTATTCAGCGTCGGGAATTTCCGGCGCATCCATCACATGATAAAGATATTCATGGTGGCGAAGCGTCGTTCGCAGTTCTGTCAGTTGTTGTTCGATTGATTCCATATCGCACCATCAATGCTAAAAACCCCCCGACAAGCGGGGGTTCGAAAAGAAGTTAATTTGCCCTAAGTGTATCAGGCGTTGGCGTCTTTGACTTCGCGGATGATGTCCTGATACTCGCGCAGTTTCTGCGGAGTCATCATACGGCGCTGATCGTCAAGCACTACGCCGCCTACTTCATCGGCAATATGCTGCGCGGATTGCAGCATCAGCTTGAAGTTTTGCAGTTCATCACCGTAAGACGGCACCTGCATGAAGATAGTGACACCCGGCGTTGTGAAATCCTTCATTTCAGGATCAAAGGTTCCCGGTTTCACCATATTCGCCAGGCTGAATAATGCCGGACCGCTGCCATCCGGGCTAAGATGGCGATGATAAATATTCATATCGCCAAAGATAAAGCCCGCCTGTTGAATGCTATTAAGAAGCAGTTCGCCGTTCAGCTCGCTACCGTGATGCGCCGCGACGTTCATGATGATCACCGCTTCTTTGCGCTTCGGCTTATCCATCACAGGCGCTGGTTCAGCTACAGGTTCAGGCTGCGGTGCCGCTACAGGTTCCGCGGTCTGGAAAGTAGGCTGCGGAGCTGGAGGCACCTGCGAAGCAACCGGCTGTTCAGGCTGCGGCGGGTAAGCCGGCTGCTGTACTGGCTGCGGTTGTTGCACTGGCTGCGGTTGCTGAACAGGCTGCGCTGAATGCGGAGCATGTTGCGGCGGTACCTGCGCTTCAGGCGGCTGCTGAACCGGTTGACGCGGTTGCGCAGACGCATAAGGCGGTTGGTACTGGTGTTGCGGCGACGGACGAGCAGCCTCATGCTCCTGGGCGTTAGCCGGGGCATGATTTACGCGGTGAACACGAACCTCACCAACGCCCTCATCATCTTCGACATCCTCGTCATAAGAATCGTCGTCACGTTTTGACTTCATTCGTTTTAGTGGCCGATCGCGAAACATAGAAGATCGTTCTTTACGGCTGGTCCAGAAACCATGTACCAGTAAAGCGATTATGGCGATCGCGCCAACAATGATTAATATCAGACGCAAATCCTGCATCATTATATTCTCTGTTGTTCTAACACCTTGCCACCACGGCAAACATTTACTCACTAAGAGTATTTGTCGATTACCTCAAGTGCAAGTGCACTATTAACTTTCACAGCACAAAGATAGATGAAATCGTGCTTTTTGCTGGTTTTTCGAACATATCCTAACTGTCCATTGCGCAAATACCCGGTAAAATACGCAGAACTTTCCTGGGATTGGTCAAAAGGAGCATATCCTGATTATGGTTTCAACATTCACATCTGCCTCACGCAGCGGTTTTTACTATTTTGCGCAAGGCTGGAAGCTCGTCTCGCAACCTGGGATTCGCCGTTTTGTCATCTTACCGCTGTTGATCAATATCTTGTTGATGGGAGGCGCGTTCTGGTGGCTCTTTAGCCAGCTGGATGTTTGGATCCCGTCGTTAATGAGTCACGTACCTGACTGGCTGCAATGGTTGAGCTATTTGCTGTGGCCTGTAGCGGTTATCTCCGTGCTACTGGTTTTTGGCTATTTTTTCTCCACCATTGCCAACTGGATTGCCGCACCATTTAACGGTTTGTTGGCTGAACAACTGGAAGCAAGACTGACTGGCGCTACGCCACCGGATACCGGTATTTTCGGCATCATGAAAGATGTGCCGCGGATTATGAAACGTGAATGGCAAAAGTTTGCCTGGTATCTGCCGCGCGCGATTGTATTGCTGATCCTTTACTTCATCCCTGGCATTGGGCAAACCGTCGCACCGGTGCTGTGGTTCCTGTTCAGTGCCTGGATGTTAGCCATCCAGTACTGCGACTATCCGTTCGATAACCACAAAGTGCCATTCAAAGAGATGCGCACTGCCCTGCGCACGCGCAAAATCACTAATATGCAGTTTGGTGCTTTAACCAGTTTGTTCACGATGATCCCGGTACTCAACCTGTTCATCATGCCGGTGGCCGTTTGTGGCGCTACGGCGATGTGGGTCGATTGCTACCGCGCTAAACATGCATTATGGCGGTAACAATTTACCGATTATTTTGTAAACATTATGTGTGGAACAGGGGTGGCTTATGCCGCCCCTTATTCCATCTTGCGAGCCATTATTTCCCTTCTGCATATAGATATGCTAAATCCTTACTTCCGCATATTCTCTGAGCGGGTATGCTACCTGTTGTATCCCAATTTCATACAGTTAAGGACAGGCCATGAGTAAGATTTTTGAAGATAACTCGCTGACTATCGGTCACACACCGCTGGTTCGCCTGAATCGCATCGGTAACGGACGTATTCTGGCGAAGGTGGAATCCCGAAACCCCAGCTTCAGCGTTAAGTGCCGTATCGGTGCCAATATGATTTGGGATGCCGAAAAGCGCGGCGTACTGAAGCCGGGCGTTGAGTTGGTGGAGCCAACCAGCGGCAATACCGGGATTGCACTGGCGTATGTGGCTGCCGCTCGCGGTTATAAACTCACCCTGACCATGCCGGAAACCATGAGTATTGAACGCCGCAAGCTGCTCAAAGCGTTAGGTGCAAACCTGGTGCTGACCGAAGGTGCTAAAGGCATGAAAGGCGCAATTCAAAAAGCAGAGGAAATTGTTGCCAGCAACCCAGAAAAATATCTGCTGCTGCAACAATTCAGCAACCCGGCGAATCCGGAAATTCATGAAAAAACCACCGGCCCGGAGATCTGGGAAGATACTGACGGTCAGGTCGATGTGTTTATTGCTGGTGTCGGCACTGGCGGTACGCTGACCGGCGTCAGCCGCTACATTAAAGGCACCAAAGGCAAGACTGACCTCATCTCTGTTGCCGTAGAACCAACCGACTCTCCCGTTATCGCCCAGGCGCTGGCAGGTGAAGAAATCAAACCCGGGCCGCATAAAATCCAGGGCATCGGTGCTGGCTTTATCCCGGCTAACCTTGATCTCAAACTGGTCGACAAAGTTATTGGCATCACCAATGAAGAAGCCATCTCTACTGCGCGTCGCCTGATGGAAGAAGAAGGCATTCTTGCCGGGATCTCTTCCGGCGCGGCTGTTGCTGCGGCGTTGAAACTACAAGAAGATGAAAGCTTTACCAATAAGAATATTGTGGTTATTCTACCATCATCGGGTGAGCGTTATTTAAGCACTGCACTGTTTGCCGATCTCTTTACCGAGAAAGAACTGCAACAGTAATGCCAGCTTGTTAAAAATGCGTAAAAAAGCACCTTTTCAGGTGCTTTTTTGTGGCCTGCTTCAAACTTTCACCCCTCCTGGCATTGATTCAACTTGTCGGAACTGGTATTTAACCTGACTAATTATTTTGATGCGCGAAATTAATCGTTACAGGAAAAGCCTTAGCTGAATCGATTTTATGATTTGGTTCAAGTCTTCCTTTAGCGGCATAATGTTTAATGATGAACGAAACGTCAGCGGCCAACATCCGCCAGCAATGGACTGTATAGAGCACTTCGTGCGTCGCGTCTGTTAAAACTGGCGCTAACAATACAGGCTAAAGTCGAACCGCCAGGCTAGACTTTAGTTCCACAACACTAAACCTATAAGTTGGGGAAATACAATGTTCCAGCAAGAAGTTACCATTACCGCTCCGAACGGTCTGCACACCCGCCCTGCTGCCCAGTTTGTAAAAGAAGCTAAGGGCTTCACTTCTGAAATTACTGTGACTTCTAACGGCAAAAGCGCCAGCGCCAAAAGCCTGTTCAAACTGCAGACTCTGGGCCTGACTCAAGGCACCGTTGTGACTATCTCTGCAGAAGGCGAAGACGAGCAAAAAGCGGTTGAACATCTGGTTAAACTGATGGCGGAACTCGAGTAATTTCCCGGGTTCTTTTAAAAATCAGTCACAAGTAAGGTAGGGTTATGATTTCAGGCATTTTAGCATCCCCGGGTATCGCTTTCGGTAAAGCTCTGCTTTTGAAAGAAGACGAAATCGTCATTGACCGGAAAAAAAATTTCTGCCGACCAGGTTGATCAGGAAGTTGAACGTTTTCTGAGCGGTCGTGCCAAGGCATCTGCCCAGCTGGAAACGATCAAAACGAAAGCTGGTGAAACGTTCGGTGAAGAAAAAGAAGCCATCTTCGAAGGGCATATTATGTTGCTCGAAGATGAGGAGCTGGAGCAGGAAATCATAGCCCTGATTAAAGATAAGCACATGACCGCTGATGCAGCTGCTCATGAAGTTATCGAAGGTCAGGCTTCTGCCCTGGAAGAACTGGATGACGAATACCTGAAAGAGCGTGCGGCTGACGTACGTGATATCGGTAAGCGCCTGCTGCGCAACATCCTTGGGCTGAAGATCATCGACCTGAGCGCCATTCAGGATGAAGTAATCCTGGTTGCCGCTGACCTGACGCCGTCTGAAACCGCACAGCTAAACCTGAAGAAGGTGCTGGGTTTCATCACCGACGCGGGTGGCCGGACTTCCCACACCTCTATCATGCGCGTTCTCTGGAACTGCCAGCCATCGTGGGTACCGGTAGCGTCACCTCTCAGGTGAAAAACGACGACTATCTGATTCTGGATGCCGTAAACAATCAGGTTTACGTCAATCCAACCAATGAAGTTATTGATAAACTGCGCGCCGTTCAGGAGCAAGTTGCTTCTGAAAAAGCAGAGCTTGCTAAACTGAAAGATCTGCCAGCAATTACGCTGGACGGTCACCAGGTCGAAGTGTGCGCTAACATCGGTACTGTTCGTGACGTTGAAGGTGCAGAGCGTAACGGCGCTGAAGGCGTTGGTCTGTATCGTACCGAATTCCTGTTCATGGACCGTGACGCGCTGCCAACCGAAGAAGAACAGTTTGCTGCTTACAAAGCGGTGGCTGAAGCGTGTGGCTCACAGGCAGTTATTGTTCGTACCATGGACATTGGCGGCGATAAAGAGCTGCCGTATATGAACTTCCCGAAAGAAGAGAACCCGTTCCTCGGCTGGCGTGCTATCCGTATCGCGATGGATCGTAAAGAGATCCTGCGCGATCAGCTTCGCGCTATCCTGCGTGCCTCTGCTTTCGGTAAATTGCGCATCATGTTCCCGATGATCATCTCTGTTGAAGAAGTGCGTGCACTGCGCAAAGAGATCGAAATCTACAAACAGGAACTGCGCGACGAAGGTAAAGCGTTTGACGAGTCAATTGAAATTGGCGTAATGGTGGAAACACCGGCTGCCGCGACAATTGCGCGTCATTTAGCCAAAGAAGTTGATTTCTTTAGTATCGGCACCAATGATTTAACGCAGTACACTCTGGCAGTTGACCGTGGTAATGATATGATTTCACACCTTTACCAGCCAATGTCACCGTCCGTGCTGAACTTGATCAAGCAAGTTATTGATGCTTCTCATGCTGAAGGCAAATGGACAGGTATGTGTGGTGAGCTTGCTGGCGATGAACGTGCTACACTTCTGTTGCTGGGGATGGGTCTGGACGAATTCTCTATGAGCGCCATTTCTATCCCGCGCATTAAGAAGATTATCCGTAACACGAACTTCGAAGATGCGAAGGTGTTAGCAGAGCAGGCTCTTGCTCAACCGACAACGGACGAGTTAATGACGCTGGTTAACAAGTTCATTGAAGAAAAAACAATCTGCTAATCCACGAGATGCGGCCCAATTTACTGCTTAGGAGAAGATCATGGGTTTGTTCGATAAACTGAAATCTCTGGTTTCCGACGACAAGAAGGATACTGGAACTATTGAGATCATTGCTCCGCTCTCTGGCGAGATCGTCAATATCGAAGACGTGCCGGATGTCGTTTTTGCGGAAAAAATCGTTGGTGATGGTATTGCTATCAAACCAACTGGTAACAAAATGGTCGCTCCGGTTGACGGCACCATTGGTAAAATCTTTGAAACCAACCACGCGTTCTCCATCGAATCTGATAGCGGCGTTGAGTTATTCGTTCACTTCGGTATCGACACTGTTGAACTGAAAGGCGAAGGCTTCAAGCGTATTGCTGAAGAAGGTCAGCGCGTGAAAGTTGGCGATACTGTGATTGAATTCGATCTCCCGCTGCTGGAAGAGAAAGCCAAGTCTACCCTGACTCCGGTTGTTATCTCCAACATGGACGAAATCAAAGAACTGATCAAACTGTCCGGTAGCGTGACTGTGGGTGAAACCCCGGTTATTCGCATCAAGAAGTAATTCTTGCCGCAGTGAAAAATGGCGCCAATCGGCGCCATTTTTTATGCTTCCGCCAACGGCGGCAAAATCAATTCATCGCTCTCATGTTGCTGGGTGTAGCGCATCACCTCCAGTACGCGTAAGCCTGCGCAATGTACCGCGTCAGTCAATTCCTTACCTTTCAACAATCCACTGATAAGCTGGGCACAAAACAGATCGCCTGTACCTTTCAGATCGGTTTTTACCCGAGAATGGGAAATGACATTCACGCTGTCGGCACTGACCACCACCACCTGCATCTCCTGATTTTCTTCATTACCGGAGGCGCTGGTAATAACCACCCATTTTAATGTGTCTGAAAGCAAACTTTTTGCTGCGGCAATGGCGCTGTCGAGATCGCGGCAGTTTTTACCGGTCAGGATTTCCAGCTCAAAGATATTTGGCGTAATTCCCTGCGCCAGTGGCAACAAATATTGCCGATACGCCTCCGGCAGATCAGGTTTGACGTAGATACCGCTATCAATATCGCCAATGACCGGATCGACCATAATCAATAAGTCAGGATGGTTTTCGCGTAATACAGTCAGCCACTCGGCAAGTATTTTGATTTGCGACGCGGTTCCCATATAACCGGTGGTGACAGCGCGCAGCTGGCGCAGCGCATCACGCTCCTGTAGTGCACGTAAATAGCCGCTAAACCATTCGTCCGGAATCGCACCACCGTAGAACGTATCATAATGTGGCGTATTGCTGAGCAACACGGTCGGCACGGCAAAGACATTCAGACCGTTCTGTTTAATAGCAGGCACGGCAATGCTGTTGCCTACGCTGCCATACACCACCTGCGACTGCACAGCGACAATATCCGCCTGCAACGCTCTGCTCTTATCGTTAAACAACAACAAACTACTCATTTAATTTTTCTCCTTTGCCGATGATCCTCATCGCATCCCAACCGAAACTTTACCTGATTTTGGCAGTCAAATCGGCTATCACAAAACAAGGATATGGTAATTCAGTGAAGAAAATCATTTGTCTGGTCATTACGCTGCTAATGACACTCCCCGCTTACGCGAAGTTAACTGCCCACGAAGAAGCCCGCATCAACGCCATGCTGGAGGGATTAGCACAGAAAAAGGATTTGATATTTGTGCGCAACGGTGATGAACATACTTGTGATGAAGCAGTTTCACATCTGAAGTTGAAGCTCGGCAACACACGCAACCGCATTGATACCGCCGAGCAGTTTATTGATAGGGTGGCTTCGTCGTCATCGATTACCGGTAAGCCGTATATCGTGAAGATGCCCGGTAAGAGCGATGAAAATGCGCAACCTTTTTTACATGCACTGATTGCGCAGACGGATAAAACGGTGCCTGCGGAAGGAAATTAATCCGCTTTGGTAAGGCATTTACAGGAGGTAACATGAAAAAATGCTTTATTTATCACGATGAAAAATCGAATAAATTTTGGTGGATAGATTACGAAGGGGATAGTTTAGCGGTCAACTATGGCAAGGTAGGTAGTATTGGTAAATTCCAGACAAAAGAGTTCGATAATGAAGAACAGTGTCTGAAAGAAGCCAGTAAATTGATTGCCGCAAAAATGAAGAAAGGCTATCAAGAAGATCCAAACTTTAACTTCATGGATCGCTGCTATTTTGATGATGAAGAGATTGGGTTACATCTTAAAAACGTCACACCCAAACTTCCAGTGCCATTTTACTGATCCACTTTATATGTCTTGCTGGGATGAAGAATCTCCTTTTGGTAGCGATGAAGGTGCTGATGCTCTAAACGAACTTGAAAATAGCCTCCGTAAAAAGCCGGATCTGGACTGTGCTGATTTCCCTCAAATGTTAATTGAAACTGTGTGGGGTATGAAATACATCGCTATGGACAGTATTCTTGAAGAGGATGTTCGTGCGCAATTACTAGCCGATGAAATGAGCACTATCCAGAGCAATATGATTACCTACGCGACTGCATTCGGTCAGATCAAAGTCATGGGTAAAATCTCCCATAAACTTAAAAAGATGGGACTCAATGCACTAGAGCGTCATCAGCTTACCGCAAAAATTCTTCAATGGGGTGACGGTCAGGACTCACCAATACTTCAAAAAATGATTGATGACCTTACTGCTTTTCCTCACGAAAATTAAATACTGCATTTGTCGGCAGTAACAACCGCCGACAAATCAGATTATTGACAAAGAGCGCTTTGTTTATACCGGATGCGGCGTAAACGGCTTATCCGGTATAAAAAATGTTGCTAATTCAATATATTGCAGAAACCTTGTAGGCCTGATAAGCGGAGCGCATCAGGCAGTTTTGCGTTTGTCATCAGTCTCCAATGCTATTAATCCTTAAATCCCCGCCCCCTGGCTAAAGTGCTCTTCCCCGAATACCCCGGTAGAAAGGTAGCGATCGCCACGATCGCAGATGATCGCTACCACCACCGCACCGGGGTTAGCTTTTGCCACCCGCAGTGCTCCGGCAACCGCGCCGCCGGAGCTGACGCCACAGAATATTCCTTCCCGCACTGCCAGTTCGCGCATGGTGTTTTCTGCATCGCGCTGATGAATATCCAGCACCTCATCCACCAGCGAAGCGTTGAAAATCCCCGGCAGATATTCCGCAGGCCAGCGGCGGATGCCGGGAATGCTGCTGCCCTCTTCCGGTTGCAGGCCAACAATCGTCACAGTACTGGATTGCTCGCGCATAAACCGTGACACGCCGGTAATGGTGCCGGTCGTCCCCATGCTGGAGACAAAATGAGTGATGCGCCCGCCGGTTTGCTGCCAGATTTCCGGCCCGGTGGTGGTGTAATGCGCATAAGGGTTATCGGGATTATTGAACTGATCGAGCAGCTTGCCTTCACCACGATTCGCCATTTCAAGCGCCAGATCGCGCGCCCCTTCCATACCCTGTTCTTTGGTAACCAGAATCAGTTCCGCGCCGTAAGCACGCATCGCCGCACGGCGTTCCTGGCTCATGTTGTCCGGCATCAGCAATTTCATGCGATAGCCTTTTAGCGCGGCAATCATCGCCAGCGCAATGCCAGTGTTACCACTGGTGGCTTCGATTAACACATCACCCGGTTTAATTTCCCCGCGCTTTTCCGCCTCGGCGATCATCGATAGCGCCGCACGATCTTTCACCGAGCCTGCCGGGTTATTGCCTTCCAGTTTCAACCAGACTTCACTGCCGTTATTCGGCCCCATTCGCTGCAACTTCACCAGAGGCGTATTGCCAATTGTTTGTTCTAATGTACTCACGATCTCTGTCCATACGTGGTGTTGCCTGATGCGACGCTTGCGCGTCTTATCAGGCCTACAGGTTACAAACCTTGCCATTAAAAAGCCCGGATCGCGGGAAGCGCCTCCGGGCGTTTAACATTCACTCAACCTATCAGGCGCTTTGTGCGAGAGCAAGTTCCTCATCGCGGGTTTCAATACGCTCGTCACCGTTATACAGCCGCGCATGTTGCAGCCCGACGAACAAACGATCGCCGCGCACTGGCGCATCATCGCCACGCATTACCACGGTGAGCGGATCTTCATACCACCCCAGCGGCTGCACAACTAATTGGGTGTAGTGGCCTTTCGGGCTGGCTTCCAGCACCTGGACCGGCAGTGGCGATTCAAGGCTGGTGCGGCGGCTGATATCCACTTCCCACGGGCGCAGGAAGAGATCCACCGGCCCCTGATACGCAGGTGTATACCCCAGCGGCCAGCGATGTGCGCCAACGTGGAACTGCCCGCCGCGAATGGTTCCCTGCAGGCGGTTTACTTCGCCCATAAATTCGAGCACAAAACGGGTCGCCGGTTCGCGCCAGACCTGATCCGGTTCATCGGCCTGTTCGATATTGCCCTGACTCATCACCACCACGCGGTTGGCGACTTCCATCGCTTCTTCCTGGTCGTGGGTCACGAACACGCTGGTGAATTTCAGTTCTTCATGCAGTTGACGCAGCCAGCGACGCAGTTCTTTACGCACCTGCGCATCCAGCGCGCCAAACGGTTCATCGAGCAGCAGAATTTGCGGTTCCACGGCAAGCGCACGCGCCAGCGCCACGCGCTGTTTCTGCCCGCCGGAAAGCTGCGCCGGATAACGATCCGCCAGATGGGCAAGCTGCACCATCTCCAGCAATTTTGTCACTTTCGCTTTGATGGCTGCGGCATTCGGGCGCTCGCGACGCGGCAGCACCGTCAGGCCAAAAGCGATATTGTCGAACACCGTCATATGGCGGAACAACGCGTAATGCTGGAACACGAACCCCACTTTACGGTCCCGCGCGTGCAGACGGCTGACGTCGGTGCCATGGAAGCGAATATGCCCACTGGTTTGATGCTCCAGCCCGGCAATAATGCGCAGCAGCGTGGTTTTCCCGGAACCAGACGGCCCCAGCAACGCGACCATCTGACCTGAAGGAATATCCAGTGAGATATCGTTCAGCACCTGGGTGCGACCAAAAGACTTCTTAATATTGGAAATCTCAATGCTCATGATGTTCCTCCTGCTGCGCGCGTTTTTCCTGATTCTCCAGGCGCCACTGCAACATACTCTTTAAAAACAGGGTGATAATCGCCATCAGCGTCAACAGCGCAGCAGCGGTAAAGGAGCCGACGGTGTTGTAGTCCTGCTCCAACAATTCAATCTGTAACGGCAGCGAAAGTGTTTCGCCGCGAATCGAGCCGGAAACCACCGACACTGCGCCAAACTCGCCAATCGCGCGGGCGTTGGTCAGCACCACGCCATAAAGCAGCGCCCAGCGAATATTCGGCAATGTGACGCGACGGAACATCTGCCAGCCAGACGCGCCAAGCAAAATCGCCGCTTCGTCTTCCTGGCTGCCCTGGCTTAACATCACCGGCACCAACTCGCGCACCACAAACGGGCAGGTGACGAAGATAGTGACCAGCACCATTCCCGGCCAGGAGAACATAATTTGCAGATTATGTTCATCCAGCCAGCCGCCCAGCGGGCCGTTAGAGCCGTAGAACAGCAGATACACCAGGCCTGCGACCACCGGAGAGACGGCAAACGGGATATCCAGCAGCGTCAGCAGCAACTGACGCCCAGGAAAATCAAAACGTGTCACCAGCCAGGCCAGCAGGATGCCGAACACCAGGTTCACCGGCACGGCAATCAGCGCAATCATCACCGTTAGCCAGATGGCGTGCAGCATGTCTGGATCGGCCAGATTCTGTAAAACCGGCATCAACCCTTTGCTGAATGCCTGTACGAAGATGTAAATCATCGGCACCAGCAGGATGAACGCCGAAACCAGCATCCCGATGCCAATCAGAAACCATTTGCCCCAGTTAATCGGGCGCGCGTCATAACGCTTCAACTGTGTCACTTCCGCCATTAATGACCTACCACACGCCGACCAAAGCGACTTTGCAGAGTGTTAATTGAGAACAGCAGCAGCAGGGATGCCGCGAGGATCACCGAGGCAATCGCGCTCGCCGCCGGGTAATCAAACTCCTGTAAGCGAACGAAAATCATCAGCGACGTCACTTCTGTTTTCCAGGCGATGTTCCCGGCGATAAATATCACCGCGCCAAACTCACCAAGACTACGGGTAAACGACAGCGCCACGCCTGCCACCAGCGCCGGAGAAAGTTCCGGCAGCACCACTTTGCAGAAACTCTGCCAGCGCGTTGCGCCGAGCGTTTCCGCCGCTTCTTCATATTCCGGGCCTAACTCTTCCAGCACCGGCTGCACGGTACGCACCACAAACGGAATGCTGGTAAAGGCCATCGCCACCGCAATCCCAAGCCAGGTGTAGGTGACTTTGATATCAAATTTCGCCAGCCACTCGCCGTAAAAACCGTTTACGGAAAAGAGCGAGGCCAGCGTCAGACCAGCGACCGCCGTTGGCAGCGCAAACGGCAAATCCATCAGCGCATCCAGCAGCGTGCGGCCAGGGAAGCGATAACGGGTTAAGATCCACGCCATCAGCAGACCGAAAACGCCGTTAAAAATCGATGCGACAAACGCCGACAGCAGCGTCACTTTGTAGGCCGCGACCACCTGCGGATTGGTGATCACCTCCCAGTACTGCACCCAGCTCATCTCAGAAAGCTGCATCACCAGCGCGGAGAGCGGCAGTAGCAATATCAGGCACACAAACAGCAGACTGGTGCCAAGGCTTAAGGTAAAGCCCGGCAGCACGCGTCTTGAAGAAACTGCAAACATTACTTACGCCCCGCCGCTAACAGCTTGTCTAACTCGCCGCCGCTGGTGAAGTGGGTTTTCATCACTTCCGGCCAGGAGCCAAATTTGTCTTCCACGCGGAACAATTCGGTCTGCGGGAATTTATCTTTCAGTTTGTCCATGACTTCCGGGTTATTCACGCGGTAGTAATAGTCGGTGATGATGGTTTGCGCCTGCGGGCTGTAGAGCCAGTTCAGGTAGGCTTTGGCGGCTTTTTCCGTACCGTTGGCCTGCACGTTCTTATCGACCCACGCCACCGGGAATTCCGCCAGAATGTTGGTTTTCGGAATCACCACTTCGAAGCCCTGCGCTTCATACTGTTTACGGATATTGTTCACTTCCGATTCAAAGCTAATCAGCACATCGCCCAGGCCACGCTCGGCAAAAGTGGTGGTCGCGCCACGACCGCCGGTATCGAACACTTCAACGTTTTTTCAGGAACTGAGTCATAAACTGTTCGGTTTTGGCTTTATCGCCACCGTCGGCTTTATCCGCTGCACCCCACGCGGCTAAATAGGTGTAACGCGCGTTACCGGAGGTTTTCGGGTTCGGGAAAATCAGCTTCACGTCGGAGCGCACCAGATCGTTCCAGTCGTGGATATTCTTCGGGTTACCCTTACGCACCAGGAAGCCCATGGTGGAGTAGAACGGCGAGCTATTATTCGGCAGGCGCGACTGCCAGTCCGCCGGGATCAGCTTGCCTTTATCGTGCAGGATTTGTACGTCAGTCACCTGGTTATAAGTGACAACGTCGGCTTTTAAGCCCTGCAAAATTGCCAGCGCCTGTTTTGATGACCCGGCATGAGATTGTTTTATCGTCAGTTTGTCGCCGCCGTTATCTTTGGCCCATTGCTGTTCAAACGGCGGGTTCAGGGCGGCAAACAGCTCGCGGGAGACGTCATAAGAACTGTTCAGCAGTTCCGTTGCCTGTACATGGCCCGCCAGCAGCAGAGAAGCGACCAGCGCGAGTGAGTTCTTTTTCAGTAAGTTAACGGCCATTGCGCACCCTTATAAATTTAATGACTTTCTAATAGCCATCATATTTATAACGGACGTGAAAGGAGTAACGGTTTTATATACCGTTTGGTGATTTGGAAGTTGAAAAGGGAATAAGAACCGGGTTCAAAACGAAATCCTCCCCACACATGCAGGGAGGAAACAGAGGTGAATCAGATACCGACGCTAACCGTCTCCGGCAACGTGCTGCCGCCATCGATCACATTCTGTGTACCGGTTAAATAGCTGGATTCATCGGATGCGAGGAAGGCCGCGAGTTCGCCGACTTCCAGCGGATCGGCGAGGCGACGCATCGGGATTGCTTTTGCCATTTCAGTCAGCACCGATTCTGGATCTTCCGGGTTCGACTGGCGGGCAATGCTTTCCGCCATTGGCGTGCGGACGTATCCCGGGCAGATGGCGTTAACGCGAATACCAGACTGCGCGTACTCCACCGCCAGCGATTTAGTCAGGCCAACAATCGCCGCTTTCGTTAAGGCATACGCCGTTTCGCCAGGATCGGCCACCATATCGCCAGTGACCGAAGACATCATCACAATGCGGCCATCTTTGCGGGCAATCATCTCCGGCAGCACCGCCTTTGTGACGTTCCATACGCCTTTAATATTGATATCAATATGGAAATCGCGATCGTCATCGTTCATATCGAGGAAACTGCCCAGACGACAAACGCCTGCGTTATTCACCAGGATATCAATGCGCCCTTCTTTTTCCTTCGCGCGCTTGATAGCAGCGGCTACCGACGCCGGGTCACGCACATCGGCGACAACCGCCGTACAGCGATGACCACGACCACACAGTTCGTCCGCCAGCTTTTCGATCTCAGGGGAGATATCCAGCAAGATTAGGTTCGCGCCATGACGTGCAAAAGTTCTGGCAATTCCTTCGCCAATTCCCTGCAATGCGCCTGTAATCAGTGCTGTCTTGCCCGTGAGTTTACCCATTTCAAGTTTCTCCTTTTGAATACAGAGCATTACGCTCTATTGTCCTTACCATACCTGAATGACAGATCAATGCTGAGTAGTGGATCTAAATTCAGGAAAATCTTAAGTAAAATCTTCCATAACCACAACGCTGTCATTGTACACATTCACTGCTGTACATAATCAGGCAGGGAGATATGATTCACTCCAGATGAAATTATTCGAAGGCAAATATTTAAGGTGATTGTATATGCAACTTGAAAAGATGATTACCGAAGGCTCGAATGCCGCCTCGGCTGAAATTGACCGCGTTTCGACGCTGGAAATGTGCCGGATTATCAACGATGAAGATAAAACCGTACCACTCGCCGTTGAGCGCGTACTGCCGGATATTGCAGCGGCGATCGATGTTATTCACGCCCAGGTGAGCGGCGGCGGCCGTCTGATTTACATCGGTGCGGGGACCTCTGGTCGTCTGGGTATTCTTGATGCCAGTGAATGTCCGCCGACCTACGGCGTGAAACCGGGCCTGGTAGTTGGTTTGATTGCTGGCGGCGAATATGCCATTCAGCACGCGGTGGAAGGCGCGGAAGATAGCCGGGAAGGCGGCGTTAACGATCTGAAAAATATTAATTTAACGGCACAGGATGTGGTGGTCGGTATTGCCGCCAGCGGTCGTACGCCGTATGTGATTGCCGGACTGGAATACGCCCGCCAGCTCGGTTGCCGCACAGTGGGAATTTCCTGTAATCCGGGGAGCGCCGTTTCAACTACCGCAGAGTTTGCCATTACGCCAGTCGTCGGGGCTGAAGTGGTTACCGGTTCTTCGCGAATGAAAGCAGGCACGGCGCAGAAACTGGTGCTCAACATGCTCTCCACCGGGCTGATGATTAAGTCAGGCAAAGTATTCGGTAACCTGATGGTTGATGTGGTCGCCACCAATGAAAAACTGCATGTACGCCAGGTCAATATCGTCAAAAACGCCACCGGATGTAGCGCTGAGCAAGCGGAAGCGGCATTGGTTGCCTGCGACCGCCACTGTAAAACGGCTATTGTGATGGTGCTGAAAAATCTCGATGCCGCAGAAGCTAAAAAAACGCCTGGATCAACACGGCGGCTTTATTCGCAAAGCTCTGGAAAAGGAATAACCCATGGCTAAAGAGATCAGCAGTGAACTTCTGAACACCATTCTTACCCGGGTCGGCGGCCCGGGAAACATCGCCAGCTGTGGTAACTGTATGACGCGTCTGCGTCTGGGTGTACATGACAGTTCACTGGTTGATCCCGATATCAAAACCCTGGAAGGCGTAAAGGGCGTCATTTTGACCAGCGATCAGGTGCAGGTGGTTTTTGGGCCAGGCAAAGCGCATCGTGCCGCAAAAGCCATGAGCGAGTTGCTGGGCGAAGCACCGATACAGGATGCCGCGGAAATCGCAGCCCTGAATAAACGCCAGTTAAAAGCCAGACAAACTTCCGGCGTGCAACAATTTCTCGCCAAATTCGCCACCATCTTTACGCCGCTGATCCCCGGTTTTATTGCTGCGGGTCTGTTGCTGGGGATAGCGACGCTAATCGCCACGGTGATGCACGTTCCGGCAGATGCTCAGGGAACGCTGCCCGACGCGCTGAATTTTATGAAGGTGTTCAGCAAAGGCTTGTTCACCTTCCTGGTAATTCTGGTGGGCTATAACGCGGCCCAGGCGTTCGGCGGCACGGGCGTCAATGGCGCAATTATCGCCGCGCTCTTTTTGCTCGGTTATAACCCTGCTGCCACCACTGGTTACTACGCCGGATTTCACGATTTCTTCGGTCTGCCCATCGATCCGCGCGGCAATATTATCGGCGTGTTGATTGCCGCCTGGGCCTGCGCCCGCATTGAAGGCATGGTGCGCCGCTTTATGCCGGACGATCTCGACATGCTGCTGACCTCGTTAATCACTCTGTTGATCACCGCTACGCTTGCGTACCTGATCATTATGCCGCTGGGCGGCTGGCTGTTTGAAGGCATGTCGTGGTTGTTTATGCACCTGAACAGTAATCCGCTCGGTTGTGCGGTTTTAGCCGGGCTGTTCCTGATCGCCGTGGTGTTTGGCGTGCATCAGGGCTTCATTCCTGTTTATCTGGCTTTAATGGACAGTCAGGGGTTCAACAGCTTATTTCCCATCCTTTCGATGGCGGGCGCGGGCCAGGTGGGCGCGGCGTTGGCGCTCTACTGGCGGGCGCAACCGCATAGCGCATTACGCAGTCAGGTACGCGGGGCGATTATTCCCGGCCTGCTGGGCGTTGGTGAACCGCTGATTTACGGTGTCACCCTGCCCCGCATGAAACCGTTTGTTACCGCCTGTTTAGGCGGCGCGGCGGGCGGTTTGTTTATCGGGCTGATAGCCTGGTGGGGTCTGCCAATGGGCTTAAACAGCGCTTTCGGGCCGTCTGGCCTGGTAGCGCTGCCGCTGATGACTTCCGCTCAAGGTATCCTTCCGGCAATGGCGGTATATGCTGGCGGGATTCTGGTGGCATGGGTTAGTGGGTTTATTTTCACCACGTTCTTTGGCTGCCGTAACGTCAATCTGGACTGATTATGAAACGGACAATGCTCTATCTTTCTCTGCTGGCTGTCAGCTGTAGCGTCAGCGCCGCAAAATACCCTGTTCTGACAGAAAGTTCGCCAGAGAAAGCAGGGTTCAATGTCGAACGGCTTAACCAGATGTATCGCTGGATTAACCAGCAAGTTGATGCCGGTTATCCCGGCGTAAACCTACTGATTATTAAAGATAATCAGATTGTGTATCGCAAAGCCTGGGGGATGGCGAAAAAGTACGATGGCAGCGTGTTGATGGCGCAGCCTGTAAAAGCCACCACCGAGACGCTGTATGACCTGGCCTCAAATACCAAAATGTACGCCACTAACTTCGCTCTGCAAAAGCTGATGAGCGAAGGCAAACTGCATCCCGACGATCTGATTGCGAAATATATTCCAGGGTTTGCCGACAGTCCAAATGACACCATCAAAGGCAAAAACACGCTGCGGATTTCTGATCTGCTGCATCACAGCGGCGGTTTCCCGGCGGACCCACAATATCCGAATAAAGCGGTCGCGGGCGCGTTATATTCCCAGGATAAAGGCCAGACGCTGGAGATGATCAAGCGCACGCCGCTAGAGTATCAGCCCGGCAGCAAGCATATTTACAGTGATGTCGATTATATGTTGCTTGGATTTATCGTCGAGTCAGTTACTGGCCAGCCGCTTGACCGCTATGTTGAAGAGTCGATTTATCGCCCGCTCGGCCTGACACATACGGTATTTAACCCGCTGCTGAAAGGCTTTAAACCGCTGCAAATTGCCGCGACGGAACTGAACGGCAATACCCGCGATGGCGTGATCCACTTTCCGAATATCCGCACCTCCACTCTCTGGGGTCAGGTGCACGATGAAAAAGCGTTCTATTCGATGGGCGGCGTTTCCGGACACGCAGGCTTGTTTTCCAATACCGGCGATATTGCGGTGTTAATGCAAACGATGCTGAACGGCGGTGGCTATGGCGATGTGAAGCTGTTCAGTGCGGAAACGGTGAAGATGTTCACCACCAGCTCAAAGGAAGACGCCACTTTTGGCCTTGGCTGGCGCGTGAATGGTAATGCCACCATGACGCCGACGTTTGGCACGCTGGCAAGCCCGCAAACCTACGGTCACACTGGCTGGACAGGGACGGTAACCGTTATCGATCCGGTCAATCATATGGCGATTGTGATGTTAAGCAACAAGCCCCATTCGCCAGTTGTCGATCCACAAAAAAATCCCAATATGTTCGAAAGCGGTCAGTTACCGATTGCAACTTATGGTTGGGTAGTTGATCAGGTGTATGCGGCGTTGAAGCAAAAGTAATAAAAAGGCCAGTCAGTTGTGTTACTGGCTGACCTGCGACTGCTGACAAACGCAAAACTGCCTGATGCGCTACGCTTATCAGGCCTACGCGGCCCCTGCAATGTATTGAATTCGCACGATTTGTAGGCCGGATAAGACGTTTACGTCGCATCCGGCGTGTACAACGCGCACTTTATCAACAATCTGAAGCCAGTCAGTAATGCTATTGGCTGGCCTTTAATCATCGAATCAGAAACGCTTACAGCGCCATCAGCTTGTCCAGCGACGGCGCGAAGTAATAGCCGCCGGTTACCGGTTTGGTGAAACGCAACATCGCATCACGCTTACCATCGGTATCACCAAACATGCTCAGCAATTGCTGCTCAATGTTATGCAGACGCGCACAGTAGGCGCAGAAGTACAGACCGTGAGTGCCACTGGCGGTGCCGTACGGCAGGCTCTGGCGAACAATCTTCAGTCCTTTGCCATCTTCTTTCAGATCAACACGGGTCAGGTGAGAGGTTTCCGGACGTTCGTCGCCATCAATCTCTTCGTTGGCTTCTTTGGTACGGCCGATCATCATTTCCTGATCGTGAACGCTCATACGGTTGAGTTGCTTCAGGTTGTGCTCCCAACGCTGCACAAACACATAGCTGCCGCCTGCATCCACGCCGTCTTTGATAACCGCCACTTCGCGACGCGTCTCTTCACCCGCCGGGTTTTCTGTGCCGTCAACAAAGCCGCTCAGGTCACGCTCTTCAACCCAACGGAAGCCGTGGATCTCTTCTTTCACTTCAATGCAGTCACCAAAGGCTTCCATCGCCGCCTGGGCGACAGAAAAGTTTACATCATGACGCAGAGAAAGAATGTGGATTAACACATCGAACTGAGTGGTCGGCGCAAGACCTTTGCCGTAGCCCGGAAAATCTTTCAGCTCTTCGGCACCAACGCCGCCGCTCAGAGCACGCCAGGTGTTGTTACCAAAGGCAACGACTGCACCAAGATGTGCGTCCGGGAATTTCGCTTCAAAAGTCGCCAGTTTATCGGCAAATGTTTTACTGGCCGCACGCAGGGCATCAACTTCCCCTTTTACGTTGGCTTCGATCCAAATCGCCGCGCGGCAATGTTCTGGCAAAATGCCACTCTGAACCTGAGACATTGTTCCTCCTGAAAATAATAATGCCACGCAATCCGTGGCATTGTTGGGCGCTATTTTACGTGTTTTTTGTGATTAGCGGTTTGCTCAGACGCAAATTAACGTCGCCAGATAATTTTACTGACTTTCCAGTTTTTCAAGGTATCGTCCGAAGGCATTAACCCTTCAGGACCACTCCATTCACCGCTGAACTGGTAGCTAATATGTTGACTGCCTTCAGCTTTACATTCGACAGCACGATCATCACCATCTGCTTTTTGGCAATTGCCAAATGCTTTGCTGTAAAGGTCGCTAAACGGTGTACCGATTTTAACACCGGTGTCCGCAGGAATATCACTATCTGAAACGTCAATGCGGCTGATTGTACCTTGATCACCATTGATGACCATCGCCACGCTGTCGCCTTTCATCACTTCAAAAAAGCGCACTACATTACCGTTAGCGGTTTTCATTCCGCTGCGCAGGCGATAATCACCATCAAGCGCATCGGCAATAGCTTGTTCTTGTAATGGTGTGGACGCCGTTAATTCACCCACGCCCTGCTCGCTCACTTTGGTGGACGACCCAAACCAGTTCCACGGATTCGCGGCAGACCAGTTAACTGACGACATCGTGGAACAGCCGGTCAGCATCAACGGCATAGCGCATAACATTAAACGCAGCGATTTCATCTCACTTCCTTTGGTTATTCAATAACGTTGCTTGGAGTGCAAATTTGCAAAAAAAGTGCCGTTATTCTTTCTCAACCACAAAACAAGCGCGTAAACGTCGATTGGTCAGCAGCCAGATTAACGCCACAATATCCGCCACTACCAGCGCCAGACTGATTCCGCTAACCGATTCGCCGTTCAGCCACAGCCACGGTTGCCAGCAAAGTAAAACAACTTGCGCCAACAGCAACAGAAAATAGAGCCCATGCCAGATACGGGGAAACGTAACCCGCCGACCACTCAGCAAAAACGCCAGCACTGCTGGAATGCCGGGAATTAACCCCAGCCAGAAATTATCGTGATCGGGATAAAACAGATTCAGCAGCGCAGTACCCTGCTCACGCGACGCACCGGCAATCACAAACAGCCCCCAGGTTCGCGCCTGAAGCAGTAGCACAAGCCAGAAGAGAAAAGGTAAACGCAGGCGTCCGTGCGCATCATAATGGACAGGATGAAACTCAGTACTCTTCATCTTCAATCAAACGCTTACCCAGACTCAGCACATCAGCGTGTTCATATCCCAGGCGTTCGTACATTCCGAGCACCATGTCGTTGTCTTCCGGCACGTTGATCTGAATTTTCGGGCAACCGCGGGCAATGAGCTTTTTCTCCAGCCGATTAAGCAACGCGTTAGCAATGCCGCGCCCGCGAAACTCCGGATGCACGCCAAGATAATAAGCAGACCCACGATGCCCGTCATAACCGCCCATCACCGTTCCCACCACTTCACCATTCACTTCCGCGACCAGGAACAAACTGACGTCATGGTTCATCTTGCGTTCGATGTCCATTTCCGGATCGTTCCACGGACGCAGCAAGTCGCAACGCTCCCAAAGGGTGATGACCTCTTCGAAATCTTCCTGGCGAAATACGCGTATCTCCATGGTATGAGTTACCTTTTTGGGGGTTAAAAGGGTGATTATGGCGTGAACGACCGAATTAGCCAATATCTGACGAAAATCGGTTGAAAAAAGTGGCATAATGACGCGTTGTCATTTATTGAAATGAAAAGTAAAACAATTCTCACCAGCAAACCGTCGTAACGGATTACGCGATACGATATAACATCTGGAACTTCATTATTACAACTCAGGCCGTATGAGCACTTTTAAACCACTAAAAACACTCACTTCGCGCCGCCAGGTGCTGAAAGCCGGATTGGCTGCCCTGACGTTGTCAGGAATGTCACAAGCCATCGCCAAAGAAGAACCTTTAAAAACCAGCAACGGACACACTAAGCCGAAAGCCAAAAAAGCCGGGGGCAAGCGGATAGTCGTTCTCGATCCAGGCCACGGCGGGATTGATACCGGGGCAATTGGCCGCAACGGGTCAAAAGAAAAACACGTGGTGCTGGCGATTGCCAAAAACGTCCGTTCAATTTTGCGCAATCATGGCATTGATGCGCGGCTGACGCGTTCTGGCGATACCTTTATTCCACTGTACGATCGCGTTGAAATCGCCCATAAACATGGCGCAGACCTGTTTATGTCAATTCACGCCGACGGCTTTACCAACCCGAAAGCTGCCGGTGCATCGGTCTTTGCCCTCTCTAACCGTGGCGCAAGTAGCGCGATGGCAAAATATTTGTCCGAACGCGAAAACCGTGCTGATGAAGTTGCCGGGAAAAAGGCGACCGACAGGGATCACCTATTGCAACAAGTGCTGTTTGATCTGGTGCAAACAGATACCATTAAAAATAGTCTGACGCTCGGTTCGCATATTCTGAAGAAGATTAAGCCGGTGCATAAACTGCACAGCCGCAACACCGAACAAGCGGCATTTGTGGTGTTGAAATCACCGTCGGTTCCTTCGGTGCTGGTGGAAACTTCGTTTATCACCAACCCGGAAGAAGAACGGCTATTAGGCACGGCGGCGTTTCGTCAGAAAATCGCCACAGCGATTGCTGAAGGCGTGATCAGTTATTTCCACTGGTTTGATAACCAGAAAGCACACTCGAAAAAGCGGTAAGTTATGAAACCCGACGCACACCTGGTTAGACAGTTCCTCCTCGACCTTCAGGATACAATTTGCCAGCAACTGGCCGCCGTAGATGGCGCAGAGTTTGTCGAAGATAGCTGGCAACGTGAAGCTGGTGGCGGCGGACGTAGTCGGGTGTTGCGTAATGGTGGTGTTTTCGAACAGGCGGGCGTCAACTTTTCTCACGTCCACGGCAACGCGATGCCCGCTTCCGCGACCGCTCATCGCCCGGAACTTGCCGGGCGCAGTTTCGAGGCGATGGGCGTATCGCTGGTAGTGCATCCGCATAATCCGTACATTCCCACCAGCCACGCGAATGTGCGGTTTTTTATTGCCGAAAAACCGGGTGCCGATCCCGTCTGGTGGTTTGGCGGCGGCTTCGACTTAACCCCATTCTATGGTTTTGAAGAAGACGCCATTCACTGGCATCGCACCGCCCGTGACCTGTGCCTGCCATTTGGTGAAGACGTTTATCCCCGTTACAAAAAGTGGTGCGACGAATACTTCTACCTCAAACATCGCAACGAACAGCGCGGTATTGGCGGGCTGTTCTTTGATGATCTGAACACGCCAGATTTCGACCACTGTTTTGCCTTTATGCAGGCGGTAGGCAAAGGCTACACCGACGCTTATTTACCGATTGTTGAACGGCGTAAAGCAATGGAATACGGCGAACGCGAGCGCAATTTCCAGTTGTACCGCCGCGGGCGCTATGTCGAGTTCAACCTGGTATGGGATCGCGGGACGCTGTTTGGCTTACAAACCGGCGGGCGCACCGAGTCTATTTTGATGTCGATGCCGCCACTGGTACGCTGGGAGTACGATTATCAGCCAGAAGCAGGCAGCCCGGAAGCGGCGTTGAGTGAGTTTATTAAGGTCAGGGATTGGGTGTAACTCCCTCATCCCAACTCCTGCATCCCAACTCCTGCATCCGCTGATGCAGCGTCAGTGACGGCTTCTCGGCAAACAGTTGCTGATAATCCGTGGCAAATTGCCCCAGATGCCAGAATCCCCACTGCATGGCGGCGTCTTTTACCGTCATACTTTGCGACCACGGGCTTATCAGTTCGCGGCGTACGGCATTCAGGCGAATGCGTTTCAGCCACGCGTTCGGGCCAATGCCTAAAATAGCGTGAAACGCGTTTTGTAGCGTGCGGCGGCTGACATGCAGTTGATTACATAAGTCCAGAACCGTCACCGGCTCAGACATATTTTCCAGCACATATTCACGGGCGCGGGAAAGCAAACGTCGGTAACTCTGATGACTGATGCTTTCCGCCGTCATCATTGGCTGCGCTTCTTCCAGCATCGCCCCCATCGCCATCAGCAAATTATCCCCCAGCACTTTACGCACCGCAGGCTGATGAAGATTCTCCGGGTTCTCGCAAAATGTCGCCAACGCCTGTTGGACAAAGCCCCACAGCGCGGCTTTATGCTGCTCTTTCACTTCCAGCGCCGACTGGTTACGTAACATATGCAGCACCCTTTCCGGGTTATGCAAAAAGTTAGCCTGCCGGGTAATGACATCTTCAGAAAGCACTACGCCAAGGATCGTATAATCATCCGGTGTACTCAGTTCAAACTCGGTGCCGCCAGGGCGCGTGGCAATTTCCGCGCTTCCCAGGCATTGTGAGCCGATAAATCCCTGTTCGCCGCGTGTCGCCGGCATACCAAACCAGAAAGAGTTCGGCCAGACCAGGCACGACTGACGCAGTGCCAGACCGGTGTATTCACGGAAAACCTGAATATCATCAAGCAGAATTTCCGTAAATTCACCATGAAACTTGCCCGGATGCAGCTGATCGTAAATCTGCTGCCAGGCGGTAATCGTCAAAGCATGTTCATAGACATCCGTTGTCTGTCGTTGATGAACATTATCCACTTCGACCTTCGGCGTAAGCTTCAGGTTTTCGGATAAGGGGTCATGATAAAGATGGTGCAAATTAGCTGTACGGGGCTTTTTCATGATGTTAATGCCGGGTGTTATATGACACCCGGCACCTCCGACAGATTAATGGGGCTTGAGACGATAACGACTACTGCGTTTACGTAACGTCCCGGCAGAAAAGAGCTGTTCGAGCGCATTTCTGGCTTTTTCCAGCGGCCAGCCAAAGTGGGCTGCCACTTCTCCTGCCGTCATTCCCTGACGTACTGATGTTAACAGCGCCAACAACTCGTCAGCAGATTCCGCAACGATAGCTGGCACGCAGGGTTCCTTTACAGCTTGCTTCGGCTGGCGGTTAAAGCCAGTAACCAGCCACTGGGTGTCATCGTCTGGCCGACCGATCTCCTTGCGGCTAATGACGCGCCCGGTACGCATCGCAGCAGCACAACCTGCATCCAGCGCCGCACGACACGCCGCCAGATCGCCTTCCACCACCAGCGTCAACCTACCAGGGTCAAGTACTTCATGACTGAGCAGGCGCACGTTGGCCGCTTTCAGCATCGCATCCGCCGCATCGATTGCGGCGACCATGCCGTCCACTTCCAGCAATCCCAGTGCATTGATCATCGGCAACCTCCGTTACGCACGCTGGATTGGATTCCGCGCGATTTCCAGCACTGCATCGGTAAAGGCATTACAGGCCGCTTTACACGCCGCCTGGCTTCCCGTTAAGAATGCGGCGGAATAGTTGGTTTCTGACGGCGGCGGGACATAAGTCACCAGCTGTACGTCGGCAGATTTTAACGCTGCATCAATGCCATAAGTCGCTTCCAGCGGCGGCGCCACGAGATACGCCATCGGATCGCCAAGCGTAATACCCGCAGTGGAAGAGAGATAAGAACCAGTACGCGAAACTACATGTGCCAGGAATGCCGTATCTTGCGCGTCATTAGCCCACTGGAAAGCAGCGCCATTTTCAATATGCGCAACCATCGCATCCAGACCTGCACGCACTTCCGCCGGGTTTGGCCCGCCCAGCATAATCAGCACTTCACCGGCAGTCGGTGACGGGCCGTGTGCTGCTCCCGCATACAGCGAGCGGCCATACACCACTTCCACCATCGCCTGTTTGGTCGCTTCGTCAGCCGCAATGTAGGTGACGTCATCGGAGTCGGCAGAAATCAGCCCGAGGCTACGAATATGCGGCGGCAATTTCAGCTCACGCGCAAAATCGGCGTTAACGGAGGCAATCACCCGCATGGCGGTGACCGACGGTCGAATCAAATCTAAAGCTGGCATGATGCCTCCTTATCGGGTCATGTTGATGCCGGATGCTTTCTGCTCCAGCATACGTTTCGCCAAATCCACAATAACTGCTGCGGCTTCAACTGGCGGCGTGCCGCCCTGGTGAATGTTAGAGATACAGGTGCGATCGGCCTCAACGGTGGTCGCCATACGCGGTGAGTAGACGGCGTAGCAGGAAAGACTTTCTGACTGTCCTAACCCCGGGCGTTCGCCCACCAGCAGGATCACCACTTTCGCGCCGAGGATCTCACCGATCTGATCTTCAATTTTCACGCGACCGTAACGCACAAAGAACGGCGTGCCGACTTTCAGCCCGGCCTGTTTCAGGCCCGCCATCAGCGGCGGCAGGATCTCTTCGTAGTTCACGGTGATGGCATCAGTTGACAGGCCATCAGAAATAACGACCTGTACGTCCGGACTGGCGACACACTGTGCTTTCAGCGCTTCAACAGCTTCTGCACACAGGCGGCGGCCCATATCCGGGCGAGTCAGGTAGAGATTTTGTCGCTAATTTCAGAGCGCACTTCCAGCAAGCCCTGGGCTTTCACCCACTCTTCCGGCACTTCTTTCAGTACGGTATCTTTCGAACGAGAGTGATCGGCCAGGAAACGCAGCAACGCCTGGGTACGCGGACGCGGACCAGCACGACCGGTACAAACGCGGGCCACGGTGCTGCGACGCAGTTCTGTTAACACATCCGCACGATGTGGGTTTTCAACACCAATCCACGCTTTTGCTTCCGCAGAACCTAAATCCAGCGCGCAGCTTTCCGAGGTCACCGGTGCCGCACAGGTGGTAGTGGCGCACTTTGCTTCTGACGGCGCGGGGGCCGTTTGTCCCATTGACGCCATCACGCTGCGTACAATTTCTTCAATCTGTTTTTGATCCATGATGTGTTATCTCCGCGTCATCAGAAGAACAGTGACGGATCGCCCGCCCGTTTGGTCAGGCGACCGTTTGCCATAATGCCCATGCTTTCCAGCCAGCGTTCAAACTCCGGTGACGGGCGCAGATTCAGTAACTGACGCACAGTGGCAGTGTCGTGGAATGCGGTGGTCTGATAGTTGAGCATGATGTCATCGCCCAGCGGCATCCCCATGATGTAGTTGCAGCCTGCGGTGGCGAGCAGGATCATCAGGTTTTCGTTGAGGTTCTGGTCAGCGTCAGCGTGGTTGGTGTAGCAGCAGTCACAGCCCATAGAGATGCCGCTCAGCTTGCCCATAAAGTGATCTTCTAAGCCCGCACGGATAATCTGGCGGTCGTTGTAGAGATACTCCGGCCCAATAAAGCCGACCACGGTGTTGACGATAAACGGATCGTAATGACGCGCCAGCCCATAGTTACGCGCTTCCATCGTCACCTGGTCTGCGCCGAAGTTAGCGCCAGCGGACAGCGCCGAACCTTGCCCGGTTTCGAAGTAGAGGCAGTTTTCCCCGGCGATACGGTTGAACTCCGCGCCCACTGCGCGCGCTTCGTCGAGCATCGCAAGTTCCACGCCAAACTCTTTCAGCCCTTTTTCGCTGCCGCAAATACTCTGGAAGATCAGCCCGCCCGGCGCGCCGCGACGAATTGCTTCAATCTGGGTGGTGACGTGCGCCAGCACGCAGCCCTGGGTCGGAATGTTGTATTTGTCGATCACGCCATAGATGGTATCCAACACGCGGCTTAAGTTTTCCACGTCGTCCGTTACCGGGTTGACGCCAATCACCGCATCGCCCACCCCGAAGGAAAGCCCTTCGTAGATTTGCGCGGCGATACTTTGCACGTCGTCACGGGTATCGTTCGGCTGCAAACGGGCGCTAAAGGTGCCAGGAATACCGATGGTGGTATTGGCCTTTTTGATAACCGGCATTTTCTTCGCGCCGTAGATCAGATCCGCGTTGGAGCAAATCTTCGCTACCGCCGCCACCACTTCCGAGGTCAGCCCTTTGCGGGTAAAGGCAATGTCATCAACGCTGGTTTCGTCGCTCAGCACATACTCACGCAGCTCGCTGATGCTCCAGTTTTTAATCTGGTTGTAGGCCGTTTCGTTGACGTCGTCCTGAATCAGCCGCGTGACGCAGTCATCTTCATAGGCAATCACCGGATTATTGCGGATGTCCGCTACGGTCATTTCCGACAACACCTGCTTTGCCGCCACGCGCTCCTGTGAGCTTGCCGCTGCAACGCCCGCCAGCACATCCCCCGAACGCAGTTCGTTGGCTTTAGCCAGCACCTCTTTTACATCCTTAAACTGATATACATTGCCGAACAATGTGGTCTTTAGTTTCATAAGTCGTTCCCTCAGGAAGGAAATGCGAGTGATTTCACCGTCACCGGCACAACCGATCCGCCAAAAAGAGGCGTACCAATGTCGATATAGTCCCCCGCGCGGACAATCACTTCGTCAATGACTGCCAACGGGAGTTGTTGTAGCTGTGGGCGCAACAACATGCCCAGAGCTTTACCAAAGTCCTGCCCGGCCACCACCAGCAGGGGATGCGGATTCGGAAAACGCGCGACGAAATCGACCAGCGCGTTGATGACCGTCAGTACCGCGGCGTAACGCACAGGCAGCGAGGCGGGAAGCGCCAGCACGTACGCGTCAGTTTTGGGATCAAGATCCAGCTGAATCAGCGCCTGTTGCCAGGCACTCACCAGATCCGTTTCATCAATTGGGATCGCCACCGGCAAATTACGCAGCGGCAGTTGTACGCCCTCCAGCCAGATTGTGCTGCCAGAGAGCGAAAGAGTATGTGCGCCCGCGCCAATCACCGTGGCGCGCACGGTTTGCGCCGGAAACTGCACGTTCATCTCACGCAGGCGCGGATGGTCATGCAGCGCCGTTGCCAGCAGCGGGCCAATATCGGCAAAACAGAACGGATCGGCGGGCTGGTGGCGATAACATTCGCCCACGCCGCCAGAAAGCGTAATGATTTCGGGCGTAACACCTGCGGGCAGTAAACCGGTTTGCATCAATGCCTGCGCGAGCGGCGAGAGCGTTCCGTCAATCACTTCGACAATCAGTTCCGCCATCCGCCGGGTAACCTGCACCAGCTGCGCGCCAGTCAGCGAACGGGCGTCAGTGCCTGCGCCGAAACACTCATCCACAATCATCTGCCCCGGTTTATGGGCGTAAACCACGCGTCCCTGGCTGTCGGTTTCCAGCAGGCGACCGCCAACGTTGAGGCAGGCAGTGCCGCTGATTTTTCCGGCATCGAACAGGGCGTAGTTCGCCGTGCCGCCGCCGATATCGATATTCAGTACCCGACACAGCCGTTGTTCAGAGAGGGTTTGCGCCCCGGCACCGTGACCGGCAATCACGGATTCGAGATGCGGTCCGGCGCTGGCGACCACAAAATCGCCCAGCGACTGGGAGAGCGTCATCACCGCCGGACGAGCATTGCGGGTTTTTGCACTTTCGCCGGTGATGATGATGGCCCCGGAATCAACGCTTTCCGGTGCAATGCCCGCGACCTGATATTGCTCTAAAATCAGCGTTTTCAGTTCCGCTTCTTTTAATCCGCCCTGTTTATCGACAGGGGTAAAGAACACCGGGCTTTGCCAGCTAATTTCGCGTTTGATGAATTCGTAGCGCGGCACCTGCGACACCGCCGCACGGTTAACCAGCTCCAGCCGGGAGAAGATCACCTGGGTGGTGGTGGTGCCGATATCGATACCGACGCTTAGTAGCTGGCGAGTGTTCACGATTGCGCCTCCACTTCGGCTTTAGCCGCAGTCGCGTCTTCTTTTGGTACCAGCATCATCGCCACGCCAATCGCCGTAACGCCGCCGATCAATTTGCCGACAATCATCGGGAAGATCATGGCGTTCATGTTGGCAGCGGCGAAGCCTAAGTGGTCGCCCAGGGCGAAAGCAGCGGAAACGGCGAAGGCGCAGTTGATGACTTTGCCGCGGGTATCCATCTGCTTCATCATGCCGAACATCGGGATGTTGTTAGCAAGCGTTGCCACCATGCCAGCTGCCGCGATATTGTTCATATTCAGCACTTTACCGACGCTCATCAGCGGTTTTTCAAACCAGCGGGTCAGCAACAGCACCATCGGATATGCCCCTAACAGCACGCAGGAGATAGAGCCGATAACTTCAATGGCGCGCATCACTTCACCGGGTTTATCACCAGGGGCCATAAAGATCGGATCAAGACCGGGGATCAGTTCCCAGCCAAGCAGGAATTTCACCACCGCGGCAGCAAGACCGAGGGTGATCAATGCGACGAGGAATTTGGCGAAGATCTGGAAGCCGTTGATCATTTTTTCCGGGATGAATTTCAGCCCCAGCGCCACCAGTACCGCGACGATAAGTACCGGGATCATGTTCATCAGGATCAGGGCGAAGGTGAATTCCACTGGCTGACCGTTGATTTGCACGCCGGAATACATAGCCACCAGACCACCAGCGATACAGCCAATTGGAATGGTCACAATGCCCGCCAGCACGCCGAGCGCCAGATAACGACGGTCAGAAGGTTCGATAATGCCGAGCGCCACCGGAATGGAAAACACAATCGTTGGCCCCATCATCGACCCGAGAATTAACCCAGAGTATAGCCACGCTGCCACATCACCGCCCGCCAGCTCTTTGGCGAGGAAGAAGCCGCCCATATCGCACGCCAGCAGCGTTCCGGCGAACATTGACGGGTTTGCGCCGAGCATTTCGTAAACCGGGATAATCACCGGCCCGAGTACGTGGGCCAGTACCGGTGCCAGCGCGGTCATACCGACCATCGCCAGGCCCAGTGCGCCCATTGCCATAAAACCTTCTTCGAACTGGCCGCCGGATCCTTCGATACTTTTACCGAACTTACCGAGGAAACGAGCAGAACCGCCGAACTGCGACAGGATCCTGTCTACGGCAGCTATCAGCATAAAGAACATCATGATGTACATGATGATTTCGTTAATTCCCATCGCCTTTACTCCCTGTTAGTTGTTATTTATTGGCGGATGCGGCGTAAACGCCTTATCCGGTCTACATGTGCAATCCTGTAGACCGGATAAGACGCGACAAGCGTCGCATCCGGCACTTGCACCGCGCCACTGGCGGATGCGGCGTGAACGCCTTATCCGCCCTACATGTGCAATCCCCC